>JAFAWA010000297.1 GCA_019242155.1 Terriglobia bacterium
CGCCTGAGACCAGGAGCGGCTTCTCCTTCTGCCACCCGCGATCACAAGGCAACTGAAGGATGGGGAAGGAAGTTTCCTGGCAGAATTTGAAGCCCGAAGCAGCCGCACTCCAGTGATTTTCGGATTGGGGACTACATCCGTAGTCCCCAAAAAAAATTTGGCAATTGGTTGCGGGCAATACTCTCGGCTCCCTACCACCACTTCAGGCTCCCTCGCCATTAGCTTTCAAAATTACTTCCTGCACATTCATCGTCCGGGCCATTTCTGCGGAGGAAACTAACCCCTCGGGCTGCTTCACCCTGCCGGCGTTTCACCCGCTTGCGCAAGCGGACAACTCACCTGCGAATTAGACCGGACAATTCACATG
The DNA here is from genome assembly GCA_019242155.1 of Terriglobia bacterium. GTDB lineage: Bacteria > Acidobacteriota > Terriglobia > Bryobacterales > Bryobacteraceae > PSRJ01. The sequence continues at coordinate 368 of JAFAWA010000297.1, forward strand.
CTAATAACACAGCTTGCTACCTCGCCTTGACTTTGGAGACATTCAATTGTACGATCAGCGCCAACTAAGGTTTTTAGTTAGGCCGACACGTTGGGAGGAACAATGCGACGTTTCGCTTATGCAGCCGCGGCGGCGGAATTTTTTTTGGCTCTTTCACTGATCTCTTTGCCGGCTGGCGCGCAACAGAAGCAGCCGCAGGCGCAGACGGCGTCGGGCAATGCCAAGCCCTGGGCTCCGGCGCGCACTGCCGATGGACAGCCGAACCTGCAGGGATATTGGACCAACAACACCAGAACCCCCTTGGAGCGGCCGAAAGGGCTGGGTGCTAAGGAATTCTATACAGAAGAAGAGCTCAAGGACCTGATCAAGCGGGAAAAGAACCGCGTAGCCCAGAATGAAGAGGAGGGCCGCCCGACCGAGCCGGGAACAGACGCGGACGTCCATTACGATTTCGCGCAGTTCGGCCTGGACCCTGGGCAAACCAAACTTTCATGGAACCGGCGGACTTCGCTGATCATTGGCCCCGAAGGGACCATTCCCGCAATGCTGCCTGATGCGCGGAAGAGAAACGCCGAGATGGCGGCGAAGAACCGGGGACATGAGTTCGATGGACCGGAGAACCGGCCTTTGAGCGCCCGTTGCATCGTTCTCGGCCAGGAGTCCGTGCCTCTGCTGCCGGGGGGTTATAACAACAATTTGCAAATCGTACAAGGGCCTGGATACGTGGCGATCATGCATGAGATGAACCACTCCGTCCGCGTTGTTCCCACTAATGGGAGTCCGCATCCGCCTGCCGGCATCCACCTCTGGCGCGGCGATGCCCGCGGCCATTGGGAGGGTAACACCCTGGTGGTCGATAACACGAACTTTGACGGCCGCAACCCGTTTCACGGATCCGGCGACAAGCTTCACGTGATCGAACGGTTAACGCCGGTCGACCAGGATACAATCCTGTATCGCTTCACAGTAGAAGATCCGTCGACTTGGGATAAGCCCTGGACAGGGGAACTGGCCATGACTCGGGTTGAAGGGCCGATCTACGAATTCGCCTGCAACGAGGGGAATTACGGACTTCGGAACACCCTGCATGGGGCTCGCGTTTCTGAAGAAGAAGCGGCCGCGAAGAAGACGGGTAAATAAGAAAGAGGCTACAGATGAGAATTAGAATGTTAATTCTGGTCACGGTCCTGGGCGTGCTAGCTTCGGCTCCGGCTTGGGCGCACCACGCCTTCGCAGCAGAATTCGACTCGAGCCGCCCGGTGAAATTGCGGGGAACCGTCACCCAATGGGAGCTGGTGAATCCGCATTCCTGGATTCACCTTGACGTTAAGAACGAAGACGGCACGACGACGGCGTGGATGATCGAGGTGGGCAGCCCGAATTCTCTCTTCCGTCTGGGCTTCACCAAAAATTCTCTGCCGCCCGGCACAGAGATACTCGTCGATGGCTATCAGGCCAAGGACCGAGGAAATTTAGCAGTCGGCAAGAATCTTACATTCCCCGACGGCAAACGACTGTTCCTGGGCGGATCGGCGGGCGAACCGAAGGAGGAAGAGAAAAAATAGCCGAGTCCCGAGCAGTTACCCCGAATCCCAAGCTCGACATCTCAGCGGGTTTGCCGGCTCCCTGCCCCCAGCCCGCCGCACAACAGATAGGGCTTCTGCTTGAGTTGGCCGCGCAGTTACTTCGGGCCGGGCGGCCGAGCGATGCGATCGCGCCGTTACGTGATGCCGCACTGCTCGTGCCACACAACCCCATCATCCAGCACGATCTCGGTCTCGCCTGCCTTGAGGGCGGCCGCATACCGGACGCCATTCTGGCGTTGGAGCGGGCCGTCGCCCGCGACCCGCGCTACACGGATGCCTATTTCCGCCTGGGAATCGCGTTAGAGAAACTGGGCAACTCAGGCGGAGCAATCGTCGCCTATCAACGCGCAACTGAACTACTCCCTTCACTCGCGGAGGCATGGTTCCGCGCCGGCGCCTTGGCCTATACGCTGGGAGATCGCGAGGAGGCGGTCAGGTGCTTCCGCCGCGCCGCGGCGGCTGGAGGTAACACCAGCTTCGGCCGCCTTAGCAAGGCGCGGGCGCTGCTGACCGAGGACCGCGACCAGGAAGCCGAACGGGTGTTGCGAAAGGCCCTGGCGCTTGATCCCGCGAATGCCCTGGCGCACGATCTGCTGGGCAATCTGCTGTCTGAGTGCGGCCGTTTCGACGAGGCCCGCGAGTGCTTCGAGCGCTCGATTGCGCTCGCGCCGCGGCTCGCCGGGAGCTACTACGATCTAGTACGGTGCCGTCCCGTCAGAAGCGATGACGACGGTCTGCTCGAACGAATGGAGGCTGCCCTCGCCACGCCTGGGCTCGAAGCGCAACAACGCCTCCGGCTTCACCTCGCGATCGGCAAGGCGTCGGAAGATCTGGGCCACTATGCGTTGGCCATGGGGCATTTCGATGCCGCGGACGCGGTGCGCCGGGCTGCTGCGCCGTTCGACTCGGCCGCATTCTCGATCGAGATCGAGCGCATGATTACCCGCTGCACACCCGCATGGATCGCGCGGGCGCCGGAACTCGGGTGCCGCCATGCCAGGCCGGTGCTGATCATCGGCATGCCGCGGTCCGGGACAACGCTCGTGGAGCAGATCATATCCATGCATCCGGAAGCAGGGGCCGGCGGCGAATTGCACTTCTGGAACCAGCGCGGAGCTGCATGGCTCCGCTCCGGCGCGTCTGGGAACGAGAAGGCATTCGTGGCCAAAGCAGCCGCTGACTATCTACGGGTGTTGCGCGCGATCGCGCCTAAGGCGGCTCGGGTAACCGACAAAATGCCGTTCAACTTTCTATGGGCCGGGCTGATCCACGTCGCATTGCCGCGCGCGACTATCATTCATTGCCGCCGCGCCGCAATCGACACGGCGCTCTCGGTCCATCAGACTTACTTTCATCCCAGCCTGGCCTTTCCAACCGGAGGCGCGGAGTTGGTGGCGTACTTCCGCGGCTACGAACGGCTGATGAATCATTGGCGCAGAGTGCTGCCGGCCGATCGCTTCATGGAGGTCGATTACGAGGACCTGACCCGCGCGCCCGAACCGGTAATCCGTCGCATCCTTGCGGCCTGTAACCTCGCCTGGAACGACAAGTGCTTGCGGCCCGAATCCAATCCTCGGGCTGTGAAGACCCCGAGCAAGTGGCAGACGCGGCAGCCCATCTACCGGACGTCAGTTGCGCGTTGGCGGCGCTATGAACCATGGCTGGGGCCGCTGCGCGCCCTGATCGACGATGCGGCGGAACAGCCGCTGCTCCATGTGGAGCCTCCGTCACAAACCTAAAGGAAAGTCCCGCCGTTGTAAGGGAACATTCACCTGATCCTTATAAAGCCGTCACAGGCCACTGTTACGATCGGTGTCCGCGATGTGCCTGGGGGCGCTGGTTGTAAGCCGCCCGGCGTCGCCAGCCGATTCCGGTTGCGTGATCAGGATCCCAAGGAGGAGAACGGTACATGTCTCGAAGTGCAGCTCGAAAACGATCTCGCATTATCCGTCTGCGTCCGCTCAAGCGCCTGCTGCGCAAGCACGCACGACAGTTAATGCTCGCCGCTGGGCTGAGCTTTCCGGTGCTCGCCGGTGCTCAGTCGCTTGCTCTATCTCAGCCATACCCGACCTACCCCGTTGGACCAAACCCACCCGGTTGGCCTGCTGGCTCGTGGGTGGTCAGTTCCGGCCAAGTCATCAACCCGGCCGGCACCCAAGTGAATCTCGGTATTCGGGTGCGCGCCAAGGCCATTGCGGTGAACCCCAATGCCGGCACTCACAGTGCGGCCGTCCTCACCATGGGTACGTCGGCGGTCAATGGCAATGGAGCCGTCGAGGTGTTCGATACCCGTAGCGGCGTTGTCCTCCAAAACTACGTCCCGTTTTCAAAGGATTCGCACGGCAGCTATAACGGCATAGCGTATTCGGCGGACGGCACGCACCTGGTGTTCAGCCAGGACAGCAGCAATGTCACGGTCGCCAACGTCGATGCAAAGGGCCTG
>JAFAWA010000396.1 GCA_019242155.1 Terriglobia bacterium
ACACCGACTCTATTCATCAATGGCCGGCGGATTGGCGGTCTCCAGTGGCCGGATCTCGAACTGCTGATCAACGTGGAACTGCAGCACGCTACGGGAAAGTAATTGAGCGCCGAACAATCTCGTAAGGCAGCTTCGCCTGGAGCGGCCAGAAAGAGATTTTTGAGAGTTACGGAGCCGGCCGCAGCGCCCTGCCTGTGATGCTTTCATCGAGCTTGAGCGCGGCCCATGTTCCGGTCATCCGCATTTCCCGGCTGCCGTTGGTGAGAAGAATCAGGAGACGGCCGTCCTCTTGAGTCGAGCCTTGACCGGTGAAGATGCCGTCGTCCGTGCGTAGAGTGAGGTCGCTAAGCCGGAATTTGGGAGCATCCTGAGTCCAAGCCAAGGCGTAGCTGCCCGCGAGCGCGCCTAAATCCAAGCCCGCACCGTTGAACGTTCCTTCGGAAGTCAGATGAGTCAGCAACTCGGCTCCGGACCCGGAGGTCTGGAGTGTGCCCTCCGCATCCACGCTGCCGCCCCGCCAGTTAAGGCGGTTGATTCTACCCGTCCACTTGTAAGAGGGCGACTGCGTACCCAGGAGGACGGTCAGCGAACCATCCACAGTCGCGCGGTTCAACGGTGATGGGTCAAGCCTGGCTTGAAGAGCGGCTAAAGCCACGTGTGTGACATCCCAGACCATACGGGCACGGAAATTCTGCAGGTGAGTGCCGGCGACTTCAAGATCCCCAATCTGCACCGAACCTTCGAGCTTCCGCTGGCGCAGCCAGCCCGGGACCGTCGTGCGGCCGAGCGCACGCGCCAAGAGGCTCGAGCCGCGGCGAAGTGTAGGCATCACCTCCTGTTCGAGGTCTGCGGCATTTACGTGGGCGGCCCAGAGACGCAGGCGATGCGGACGAACCGATCCAGGTTCATATCGATACTCGGCCGAGAACGGGATCTCTCCGGCCCGAGCCTGCATGCGGTCCACCGCGAGACGATTGCCGTCGATACCGACTCGGGCGGACTCAATCGAGACAGCATGGGCGAGGCCGGGGACTGCCACTTCCGCGTCCTGCAGTTCGAGAGTGCCGGTCCATGCGGCCGTGTCGGGTTCGCGGTGGTATCGAAGCTGCCCTTTCCATGTCCCGGAATTGACGTGCTCCAGCCAGGGAACGGCGGCGAGCGCCGCCTGCGCTCGCAGCGAAGTCACTCTCATGCTTTCGGAAGAGATAGCGAGGTCAAACGTATCCTCCGCGATAAGATACGCGGCTTCGAGGCGCGCCTCTTCGTTTTCGGACGTACGCACCACTGTGGGAGCGAGCCAGATCTTGCCGCCGCCGGCCATGAACTGCAACTGCTCAAAGCGCAAAGGGGCGGAATCCGGAATGGCTACCGCGGTGTCATGCAGGGCCAGTTCGCCCTGCCAGCCGCTTTCATCGGAATAGCCCACCGCTCCGTCAATGGTGCCGTTGATGCGCAGCTTGGGGGGAAACTGCGCACCCATGTCTTCCGCAAATTGGAGAACCGGGGCGATGGGAATGCGATTCCACGTCAAGGTAACAGCCCAGCGCGGCCGCGACAAATAGCTACTGGCGCGGAAACGCGTGGTCAGCGGCACCGCCCCGGATGTGGATTCGAGCTCGAGCTGCTGCGCGATCAGGTTCAGGCGGCCCCGAATATCGAGCGGCAGACCATGTCCTTGGGGCGGCAGCAGATCCCAACGATGCACGTCTTCTACGTTGAGGCGGCCCAGGATCCCGATGCCTTCGAGTGGTCCGGCCAGATGGAGATGCGAGGTTACCACGCCATGCACACCGCCTGCCTGCCCGCTCACGAGTACTGCCAGTTCGCCGAGTTGCGTCCGCTCCAGTTGCAGGTCCAGATCGACTCGCTCGGGAGCCAGATACCACTTTCCACGGAGAACAAACGAGCCGAGGCCTAACGCCCTGCGGTCTGTACGCGCAGCTTGCGCTTGACACGCCACCGACCACCCGCCGCCCAGCGAACCAGGAGGCGAGATATCGAGATCCGTATTCATCAAATAGAAAATCGACTTGGTATTGCCGAATTTGAAGTTGATGCGGCTATTACGCACGTGAATGGCGGGCACGGTGCTCATAACCGAGCGGTTTAGAAATGACGTGAAATTCCAGGTCTCGCCGGTTTTGGCGAGGTTCAGAGTAGCGTCTTCGAGGCGGATGGACACCAGCCGGAACCGGCCTATGAGCAGCGGCCAGAATCCAGCACGAACTTCGATGCGATCCACGTAGGCCGCGGGCTCGAAACCGATGGAAGGATCTTCATGTATGAGGACATCCTGAGCTGAAAAGCCCGGGCCGCGGAAGAAGTTCCAGCGAACCGCGCCGCGAACTTCGACCCTTCTGCCCAGAGCTCGGCCGAGTGAAGATTGCAGCTGTTTTCCATAAGAATCTGCGCTGATGTAAGGCAGCGCCAGGCCGGCCACAAGATAGAGAGCGAGCACGGACCCGGCCAGCTTCAGACCTAATTTCCAACGGCTGCGCCGGCTCATAGACAAGCTGCCCGCAGGTTCCGATAAGCCTCGGGGTCATCGATGTCGGCTACGATTCCCGGGTCGTCCAGATCGAGAAACTGGGCTTCGGAGAAATGTCCCTGCACCACATCACGGGCGGGCTCGGTCTCCGGGATCGCGAGAAATTCGGGAATCAGCACGCGCGAGAACCAGATGGGGTGGCCGCGTTTGCTGCCGTAGCGCGGGATACGAACCAGCGGCCGAGGGGGAGCGAGCAGCTTCTGAATGGTTTCGGGAGCAACCGCCGGATGATCCACTAACGTAAAGAGCACACCATCAGCACTGTCGGGAACGGATCGGAGGCCGCACTGCAAGGAGGTGGTCATTCCGTGCTGGTACCGGGGGTTGACCACGAACGTGGCGGGACGTGAGGCGGCGTCACGAATGCGGCCGGCATACGCTCCCAGTACAACGATCACCGGCGAGCAATGCGGCGCGAAGAGGCCCAATAAAGTATCCAGGAAGGACTCTTCACGGTAGGCCAATAGTGCCTTCGGAAAGCCCATTCGACGAGATTCACCAGCCGCCAAAATCAGACCGGCGGGGCTCACTTAGCCAGAACCGCCCGCAACGATTCGTCAGCGAACACCGACATCGAAAGCGAGCGCCAGTTGGAGGGGGATTTGCGGCGCACCGCGATCATCTCCGCGGCGACCGAGATGGCGATCTCCTCGGGAGAAATCGCACCGATATCCAATCCCATGGGCGCGTAGATCCGCTCGAAAGCAGACCGTGGAATACCTTCTTTTTCCAGTTCGCGAATGACATTGATCACTTTGCGCTTGCTGCCGATCATGGCCAGGTAGCGGGCCGGAGTCGCCAGCGCCAGTTTGAGCACGCGCATATCGTCGCGGTGCCCGCGGGTCACAATGATGATGTAGCTGGTCTCGTTGATCGTAAGCCGGGGAAAAAGATCTTCGTACTCCTCCGCATGCACTTCCATGGCTTCAGGAAAACGATCGCGATTGGCAAAGCTTTCACGGTTATCGATAACGATAGTGCCGAAACCGGCTAGAGCCGCAACTTTGGAGAGGCTTTTCGAGATGTGGCCGGCGCCGAAGATGAAGGCGCGGGGAAGGGGCAGAACCGGTTCGACGAAGACATCCAGTTGGCCGCCGCAGATCAAGCCGTTGTCATAGGCCGCGTCCTGGCCAAGGTTGAAGGTCAGGTGCTTGGGCTTCTCGGTTTCGATGACTTCGCGCGCGGCATTCCAGACTTCGGCCTCGACGCACCCGCCACCAATGGTGCCGGTCATCGAACCGTCCTCACGGACCAGAAGCTTGGCGCTCTCATAGCTGGGAATCGAACCACGCACGTCAACTATAGTGGCGACAGCGCATTTTTGGCCCAGGTTACGGAGGCGGATTAATTCCTCGTAAACGTCCATCCGAATGCGATTATAGCGTGCGCGGGGAGCGGAAGTGTGTGCAGAACGCACGCGCCGGGGGTTATGGCGTTAGCTCTCCGGGTACACCCGGCGGCCGGCTACGTAGACGGCGCGGGCAGGCTCGCGGCCAGTAAAATAGGGCAGTTCGCGATAGTCTTCGCAATCGAAGATCACGAAATCGGCGGCTTTGCCTGGT
>JAFAWA010000282.1 GCA_019242155.1 Terriglobia bacterium
TTTACCAAGCCGTTTACGAAAAGCAGGAGGCGCGATGAGACTGCGTCTGTTTTCCCTTTCGATATTGTTTGCAGTGGCCGTGCCCGCGGCATTCGCACAGGCTGACATGCAGAGTGTGCTGAAGCCCAAGGTGCGCGGAGTAATCGATCCCGAGGCCGAGAAGAAGTTGGGTGTTCCGACAGGGCCCGCGCCTCACCTCAAAAACGGGAAGCCGGATATGAGCGGCGTGTGGAACCAGCCGTACGTTCCGGATGTTTCGAAGAACGGCCGCGGCCAGGAAGGCGCGGGCGAACTGTCGTTTACGCCTGCCGGTCTGGCGCAATGGAAGGCATACGATGCAACCAAGGGCGACTATACAGGGAACTGCCTCCCGTTCGGTCTGTTGCGCAATATCAACTCCCCTCATCCGATGCAGATCGTGCAGAACGAGAAGTACGTCGCGTTTCTGTTCGAGCAGAACAGTTGGTTTCACGTCGTCCCGACCGATGGCCGGCCCCATCCGAAGGACCTGGACCCGACATGGGATGGGAACTCGGTAGGGCACTGGGACGGAGACACACTGGTCATAGACACGATCGGTTTCAATGACAAGACGCGGCTCGATACGATCGGCCATCCGCACAGCGACCAGATGCACGTGATCGAGAAACTGCGCCGCGTAGATGCGGGCCACATCGCGTACGAGATTACGATCGAGGATCCTGTGATTTACAGCAAGCCCATTACGAACAAGCGCACGTTCGTCTTCCGGCCCGACTGGGAGATTATGGAATATAGCTGCGAAGAGAATAATAAAGATATCACCGAGGGGCACATCACGCCCTTCAACGGGACCAATCCAGTACCGAAATAGAGATTAGCGGGGCGTTATGATCGCGGCCCTACACGCCCCAGCAGTAGTCTTCGACGGCGCGTTCGATGGAGCTGTCCTGATCGGTCAGGCGCATGAGCTCTAAACGGATGGCGTCGACGAGCGCTTTCCAGCTTGCTTCGATTACGTTATCGGAAACGCCGACGGTGGACCAGCTTTTGCGATGGTCGGACCACTCGATTAAGACACGGACTTTGGCGGCGGTGCCTTTGTTGGAATCGAGAACGCGCACTTTGTAGTCGGTGAGGCGCACGTCCGTGATTTGCGGATATAGCTTCGAAAGGCACTTTCGGAGGCACAGGTGCAGGGCGTTGAAGGGGCCGTGGCCGGAAGCGGTTGCCGAGTGCACACCGTCGGCCGCGCGCAGAGTAACGGTGGCGGTGGTATGCGAGCCGTCCGAACCGCCAGCGCGGGTGCTCACTTCGTAACTGTCTACATCGAAGAACTGGATACCGGGGTGCAGGGCTTCACGTACGAGTAGTTCAAAGGTGCCTTCGGCAGCTTCGAGCTCGTAGCCTTCGTACTCCATCTGTTTGATGCGCTCGAGGAGCGCGCGCCGGGAGTCCTCGTCGAGGCGGTCGGCCAGGCCGTGCTGCTTGAGCTTATACATGATGTTGCTGCGCCCGGAGAGATCGCTGACCAGCACGCGCTGGCGGTTGCCGACCTTTTCGGGCACGATATGTTCGTAAGTCGCCGAATCTTTCAAGACGGCGCTTACGTGAATGCCGCCCTTGTGGGCGAAGGCGCTCTTGCCTACCCATGGCTGATCATTGGGCAGAGGCATGTTGGCCAGTTCGGCCATGAAACGGCAAACAGAGGTGAGGGATGCAAGTTTCTCGGGGCCGATGGTGGTATGTCCGAGTTTCAGTTCGAGATTGGCCAGGATAGAGGCGAGGTTGGCGTTGCCGCAACGTTCGCCGTAGCCGTTCAGGCAACCCTGGACGTGCGTGGCGCCGGCTTCGACGGCCGCCAGTGTGTTGGCGACGGCAAGACCGGCATCGTTATGAGTATGGATACCGATGATGCCGTCGAAGTGCTTGCGTACTTCACTCACTACTTCTTCGATGCGGCGGGTGATGGTGCCGCCGTTGGTATCGCAGAGGCACAACACATCGGCGCCGGCTTCTTTCGCAGCGGCCAGGGTTTGGAGCGCATAGGCGGGATCGGCGGTGTAACCGTCGAAGAAGTGCTCGGCGTCATAGATCACTTCCTTACCGTGGTCCTTCAGGTACTTGACGGTATCGGCGATGAGCTTCAGGTTCTCTTCGAGCTTGATTCCGAGGGCGCGAGTCACGTGCAGATCCCAGGACTTGCCGAAGATAGATACGGCCGGCGTGCCCGCCTCGAGCAGCGCGGCGACGTTGCGGTCCTCCTCGACCGGGTTGCGCGCAAAACGTGTAGCGCCGAAGGCGGTGAGGCGGGCGTGCTTCAACTCCAGATGGCGCGCGCGCTCGAAGAAATCCCTGTCCTTCGGATTCGACCCCGGCCAACCACCCTCGATGTAGTCAATTCCCAGCTCGTCCAGCTTCTGGGCGATGGTGAGCTTGTCGTCGACAGAGAAGGAGATGGCTTCGCCTTGCGTGCCGTCGCGGAGTGTCGTATCGAAGGTGAAGATTTTCATAATTTTGCTATTTCTTGGCGGCCAATACAGGCGCTTCTTCCGGGACACCGGCCTCTTTTTTCTTTTTGAGGAAGGTCATCATCTCGCGGAGCTCGCGGCCGACCTTTTCGATTTTCTGTTCGCGCTGCGCTTCCCGCATGGCGAGGAAGTTTTTGCGGCCGGTGCGATTTTCGTCCATCCACTGGCGCGCGAATTCGCCGGACTGAATTTCGGAAAGGATCTTCTTCATCTCGGCGCGCGTTTGATCATTGATGATGCGCGGGCCGCGGCTGTAATCACCGTATTCGGCGGTATCCGAGACGGAGTAGCGCATGTAGCTCAGGCCGCCTTCATAGATGAGGTCGACAATGAGCTTCACTTCGTGCAGGCACTCAAAGTACGCCATCTCGGGCGCGTAACCGGCCTCCACTAACGTGTCGAACCCGGCTTGGATGAGAGCGCTGACACCGCCGCAGAGGACTGTCTGTTCGCCGAACAGGTCGGTTTCGGTCTCCTCGCGAAAGTTGGTTTCGATCACGCCGGCTTTAAGGCAGCCGAGCGCGAGAGCATAGGCAAGCGCATTTTCGAGGGCCTTTCCGCTGGCATTCTGATGCACCGCAACCAGCGCCGGGACGCCCACGCCTTCGACATATAGTTCGCGCACACGGTGCCCGGGGGCCTTGGGGGCGATCATAGAGATGTCGATATCGGCGGGCGGAGTGATCAGCTTGAAGTGAATATTGAAGCCGTGCGCAAACATGAGCGTCTTGCCGCGAGCCATGTGCGGCGCGATCTCCCGGTTGTAGAGGTCGGCCTGCAGGTGATCGTGGACGAGGATCATGACTACATCCGCCTCCTTGGCGGCATCCCCCGAGTTCATGACCCGCAGACCGGAAGCTTCGGCTTTCGCCCAGGACTTGCTGCCGGGATAGAGGCCGACGATCACATCCACGCCGGAGTCGCGCAGATTGAGCGCGTGCGCGTGGCCCTGGCTGCCATAGCCGATGATGGCAACG
>JAFAWA010000093.1 GCA_019242155.1 Terriglobia bacterium
GAGCCATATCTTGCATGATGCCGATCCCGCGGCGGTGATCTCGGATGCGAGTTTCCCCTCGCCTGTCCCCATTTGGCACCCGGCGGAGTTGACGGCGGATGCACTGGCGCTGCCGGATGAGCGGCCGAGCGGCCCCCCCGACGGCGACACACCGGTGGGCATCATCTATACGTCCGGTACCACCGGGGTTTCGAAAGGCGCAGTTCTCACCCATAACAACTTCGCAGCCAATGCGATCAATCTGGTGACCTGCTGGCAGATCACCGCCGCCGACCGCTTCCTGCTCGCTCTGCCGCTGTTTCACGTACACGGCCTCGGCAACGGCCTGCATTCCTGGCTGCTCAGCGGCTGCCGCATGCGCCTGCTCGAACGGTTCGACCGGCAGACGGCTGCGCAAACGTTTTTGGATTTTTGCCCCACTCTATTCTTCGGCGTTCCTACGATTTATGTCCGCCTGCTCGATTTTCCGAGGGATCAGGCGGCGGAGATCGGCAGGTTCATGCGCCTGTTCGTCTGCGGTTCCGCGCCTCTGCCGGCCCAAGTGCTTGAAGAGTTCCGCGCCAAGTTCGGCCACACGATCCTGGAACGATACGGCATGAGCGAAACCTGCATGAACATGTCGAATCCATACTTCGGCGAGCGGCGCGCGGGCAGTGTCGGGCTTCCGCTGCCGGGGGTTTCGGCGCGCGTGGTTGACGAGCACGGGACACCCGTACCGGACGGGGAGACGGGTGAGGTGCAGCTCAAAGGTCCGAACATTTTCAGCGGCTATTGGCGCCGTCCCGAGGCTACGCAGGCAGCCTTCACCGGCGGTTGGTTTAAGACCGGCGACCTTGCCGTGCGCGAGCCAGACGGGTATTACACGCTCTCCGGCCGGCGCAGCGATCTGATCATTTCCGGCGGTTTCAATATTTATCCGCGCGAAATCGAGGAGTTTCTGCAGGAGCAGGAAGAGGTCGCCGAAGCGGCCGTGGTGGGCGTTCCGGACCGTGTTCGCGGGGAGGCGCCGGTCGCTTTTGTGGTGCTCCGGGCTTCCCTGCCGGCGTCGGTGCTGGGCGACCGCTGCCGCGAGAAACTGGCTTCTTTTAAAGTGCCTCGCGAGTTCGTCGCGGTGGAGAGTTTGCCCAGGAATGCCATGGGAAAGATTCAGAAGCTTCTGCTGCCCAAACGTGGGATGGGAGAATCCGCATGATCCGAGTGACGGTCTTATACCCGGCCGGAGAAGGCCATACCTTTGACATGGATTACTATCTGAAGACCCACATCCCGTTGTTCCAGGAGCGGATGGGTGCTGCGATGAGAGAGGTTACGGTGGAGCGGGGGGTCGCCGGGGGCGCGCCCGGCAGTCACCCGCCGTACGTTGCCGTGGTTCGCGGCTCGTTCGAGTCGGTGGAGTCGTTCGCCAACGCTTTTGCGCCGCACGCGAGCGAAATCCAGGGCGATGTGCCGAACTACACGAATATTCAGCCGATCATTCAGATCAGCGAGGTTTTGATTTAGTCTCACGGCGCCTCTGGGCGCCCCCCCCCACCCCGTTGCGCTGGCTTTCAATACGGGGTTGGAGTAAGCTGCTCTACATGGCGACAGCAGCACGCGCAGACGCGGCGCCGCCTCCTCTCACCGCGCTTTCTGAAGAGGAACGACTGTTTCAGAGCACGGTTCGCAGGTTCGCGCAGGAACAGATCCGCCCCTACGTCCGCGAAATGGATGAAGCGGGTGTGTTTCGCAAGGACATCATCCGCCGGTTCTTTGAGATGGGATTGATGGGCATTGAAATCCCGGAAGAGTATGGCGGCCAGGGCGGGAGTTTCTTCCAAGCGGTGTTGGCGGTCGAGGAGCTTTCAGCGGTGGATCCCTCGGCGGGCGTGATTGTGGACGTGCAGAATACGTTATGCATTAACGCCTTGATGCGCTGGGGTACGCCGGAGCAGAAGTCGCGCTACTTGCCGGCGCTTGCAAGCCGCACGGTCGGCGCGTATGCGCTTTCGGAGGCCGGTTCCGGTTCGGATGCGTTTGCGATGGCGTCGCGCGCGGAAGACCGCGGCAGCCACTTTGTCTTGAACGGACGGAAGCTGTGGATTACGAATGCGGCCGAAGCCGGTCTGTTTTTGCTGTTCGCCAATGCCAGTCCCGAGGCCGGATATAGGGGGATCACGGCGTTTCTGGTGGAACGCGAGTTCGCCGGTTTTACGGTGGGCAAGAAAGAGGATAAGCTGGGAATTCGCGCCTCTTCGACGTGCGAGCTGATTCTGGATCATTGCCAGGTTCCCCGCGAGAATGTGGTGGGCGAGGCCGGGCAAGGTTATAAGATCGCGATGGAGACTTTGAACGAAGGGCGCATAGCGATCGGAGCACAGATGATCGGCCTGGCGCGGGGCGCGCTCGACCACGCCGCCGCATACGCGCGCGAGCGAAAGCAGTTTGGCCGGGCGATCGGCGAGTTCCAAGGGGTCCAGTTCGAACTGGCGAAGATGGCGATTGACGTGGAGGCGGCGCGTCTGTTGGTCTACAACGCCGCCCGTTTGAAGGATGCGGGCCTGCCTTTCCAAACGGAGGCAGCCATGGCTAAATATTTCGCCTCCGAGATTGCGGAGAGAGCCGCTTCGAAAGCGATCGAGATTCACGGAGGCGTGGGATTCACCAAGGACTACCCGGTGGAGAAATTATACCGGGATGCGAAGATCGGACGGATATACGAAGGGACCAGTAACATACAGTTGCTCACCATTGCCAAGAAACTGCTGGGGAAGTAGAGCCGTCTAAGGAGAAAAGGGAAACATGCGCACGCTTATTTTTGTCACGGCTTTGGGAGCCGTCGGTTTGCCGGTGTGGGCCGCGGACGCGATCGGAAGCGCTACTCCGGATATTAACCCGCAGGAGATTATTCAAAAGTTCGCCGCCAAAGAGGCGGAGTTCGCCCAGGCCCGGAACAACTACACCTACCGGCAATCCGTGAAGCTCGAAGAGATCGATCCTCCAGGCGGCAAATGGGAGCTGGTGGAGGACATTATCTTCAGCCCCGAAGGCAAGCGCATGGAAAAGGTGATCTACGCTCCCGTGATGAACCTGCAGCACATTCTGCTGACGCCGCAGGATCAGCAGGATCTGCGCGATGTGCAGCCGTTCGTCCTTACGACGGAAGGCATCCCGGATTACGACATCCATTACCTGGGAAGGGAAAAGGTGGATGAGATCGGGACCTATGCTTTTTCGGTGAAGCCCAAAAAGTTAGCTCCGAACAGACGCTACTTCGAAGGCCAGATCTGGGTCGATGACCGGGATCTGCAGATCGTAAAGACCTACGGAAAAGGCGTGGGCGTGCGCAAAGGCGACGATGCCTATCCAAAATTCGAAACCTACCGCGAGCAGATCGACGGCAAGTACTGGTTCCCGACCTATACCCACGCAGACGACACACTACACTTCAAAAGCGGAGAGAACGTGCACGTCCGCATGGTTGTGAAGTACCAGGATTACAAGCATTACGAGGGCAGGTCGACCATTAGATTCGGCGAAGTCGTAGACGACAAGAAGCCGGCGGAGTCGCCCAAAACGGACGCGCCCAAGAAGTAGCGCGGCCGCGATAGGCCCGCTCGCGTGCTACCATCCAAGGGATGCCAGCGACAAAAGTCACTCTATTGAACAACGGCCCGTTGCGCATTGAGGGTGATTTTGAGATCTGCGACGCCACAGGACAGACCTTCGGGCTAGCGGGACGCACCGTAATATCTTTATGCCGCTGCGGACACTCGGCGAACAAGCCATTCTGCGACGGGAGCCACAATCGGATGGGCTTCGCCGATGCGTGCGCGGCGCGTGAGTTGCCGCCTCCTAAACCTAAGATTTAAAAGTGCTGCTTCTGTGCCTCTATTGAGCCATTGCACGGTTCTAGCCGTAACCTTAATATACGCTTAGTCGCCTGTATTCTATATTGTATGCATTTATCCTCAGTGTGCCCGGTCCGGCCTAACCCTCTCCGGACGTCGCGGCTTCTGGCAGCGCTTCCGTTGCTGGCGCTTGCTCTCGCCGGTTGCTCCGGTAGCAGCACCTCCGCTTCCGGCGCCCCAGGCGGCGGGAAGGGCGGCAAAAAAGGCTTTGGCGGCGGTGATGTTCCGGTCACGGTCGCTACCGTAAGCCAGCGGACGGTTCCCGTCGAGGAGCAGGTGATCGGCAATGTGGAGGCGTTCTCGACGATCTCGGTGAAGGCACAGATTACGGGCCAGATCACTGAAATGCATTTCAAAGAGGGCGAGTTCGTCAAGCAGAACGACCTGTTGTTCGTAATCGACCCGCGTCCCTTCCAGGCGGCTTTGGACCAGGCGACGGCGACGATAGCCAAGGACGAGGCCGTGCTGGGGCAGCAGAAGGCCAATCTGGCCAAAGATGAGGCTAATCTGCGGTATCAGAAGGCCACTGCCGAGCGGTATTCGGCGCTGTTTCAGGGCGGTATCATCTCCAAAGATCAGACCGAGCAGCTTACGGCGACCGCGGACGCTACGAGCCAGGGTGTGGCCGCGGATAAGGCGGCGATTGAAAGCGCTACTGCGGATTTAGCCGCGGCCAAGGCCGCTGTAGATTCGGCCCGTGTGCAACTCGGCTACACCACCATTCGCTCGCCCATTAACGGCCGAACGGGGAACGTCTCGGTAAAGCTGGGCAATGTGGTGGGGGCGAACACCGTCGAGTTGATGACGATCACTCAGGTGGAACCCATCTATGTGACGTTCTCCGTCCCGGAAGCCATGTTGAGCGACATTCGGCGCTATATGGATCAGCGCCCGCTGGCGGTGCGCGCGCAAATTCAGGATGAGACCGGCAGCCAGGAGACCGGTGTCCTTACGTTCGTTGACAATGCGGTCGATACCACTACCGGCACGATCAAGCTGAAAGGGACCTTTGAGAATACCAACCACAAGTTATGGCCGGGTCAGTTTGTTCGCGTCAACTTGCGGCTTTCCGAGCGGCCCAACGCAGTGGTGGTGCCGAATGAGGCCATTCAGACCGGTCAGAACGGCACATTTGTGTATGTGGTCAAGCCGAACCGGACGGTGGAAGTGCGGCCGGTCCAAACTAGCCTGCGTGTAAATCAGGACATGGTGGTCGATAAGGGTTTAGAGGCTGGTGAAGTGGTGGTTACCGAAGGTCAACTGCGGCTGGCTCCGGATAGCCGGGTCGCGATTCGCAATGCGGGCCGTGGGGATCGCGGAGGGGCCGATGGCGCTCCCTCCGGATCCGGACGCAAGGGCGGCGCAACTCCCGATTCCAAAGGCGGCCCCGGTAACCGCCCCGAGATTTAACCGGCGCGATCCCCGGAGGCGGCGTGAATTTTTCCGAAGTTTTTATTCGCAGACCCATCGCGACCAGCCTTCTGATGTTGGCTATCGCGCTTTTCGGCGTAATCGCCTATCGTGCATTGCCGGTGAGCGACCTGCCGCAGGTCGACTATCCCACTATTCAGGTACAGGTGTCGCTCCCCGGCGCGAACCCGGCCACCATGGCCTCGTCCGTCGCCACTCCTCTCGAGCGCCAGTTCACGACCATTGCCGGACTCGATTCCATGATTTCGTCGAGCAGCATGGGCGGATCCAACATCACCCTGCAGTTCGATCTCAGCCGCGATATCGACGGAGCGGCGGTGGATGTGGAAACGGCCATTGCGGCCGCGACGCCGCTGTTACCGGCAGGTCTGCCCGCCCCGCCGTCGTTTAAGAAGGTCAACCCCGGGGATCAGCCGATTATCTACATGGCCCTGACCTCGCCGACCATGCGCCTCTCGGACCTGGACGACTATGCCGAAACCATGATCGCCACCCGGATCTCGATGGTTCCGGGCGTGGCTCAGGTGCAGGTTTGGGGCGCCGCCAAGTATGCGGTGCGGGTGCAGGTGGATCCCAATAAGCTTTTCGCCCGCGGAATCGGTCTGGACGAGGTCAACAGCACCATCCAGAATTGGAACGTCAACATCCCCACCGGAACGCTCTTTGGACCACACACGGCTTATAATGTGCTAGCCAACGGGCAACTGCGGCGTGCCGCCGACTACGGTCCGATGATTGTGGCCTACCGCAACGGCGCGCCTGTCCGGCTCAACGAGGTCGCGCGCGTTCTGGACAGCGTCGAAGACGATAAGCAGACCGCCCAGATGTTCGGCGCCGATTTCGGCAACCAGGGGACGCGGGTGGTACAGCTTGCGGTGAACCGCCAGCCGGGCAGCAACACGCTCGATGTGATCGACAACATCCGCGCGCTGCTGCCGTTTTTCAATTCGCAGATTCCGCCGGCGGCGCACCTGGTAATCCGCGGCGACCGCGGCAAAAACATTCGCGAAGCCTTCCAGGATATTCAGTTCACCATGGCCGCGACACTAGGGCTCGTAATCATGGTGATCTTCATTTTCTTACGGAACATTTCCGCCACCATGATCCCCGCCATGGCGCTGCCGTTCTCGATCCTGGGCACGCTCTCGGTCATGTATCTGTTGAACTTCAGCATGAACAACATCTCCATGATGGCGCTGATTCTCTCGATCGGCTTCGTGGTGGATGACGCGATCGTCATGCTGGAGAATATCGTTCGCCACATAGAGAACGGGGAAAAGCCGCTCGAAGCGGCGCTGCGCGGCTCCAAGGAGATCGGCTTCACGATTGTGTCGATGACGCTGTCGCTCGCCGCGGTGTTCATTCCCATTCTGTTCATGTCGGGAATTTTGGGCCGGCTCTTCCGCGAATTCGCGGTTACCATCTGCGCCGCGATTCTGATCTCCGGCCTGGTCTCGGTAACGTTGACCCCGATGTTATGCAGCCGGTTTCTGAAGGAACCGAAATACGAACGGCACGGGTTTTTCTACCGTTGGACGGAGCGCGCCTTCGACGGCATGCGCGATCTGTACGGAACGACTCTGAGCTGGACCCTCACCCATCGGCCCATCATGATGGTGACGTTTGCCGGAGTGCTGGCGGCAACCGCATACCTGTATTTCGCGGTTCCCAAGGGCTTCATCCCGGATACCGACAACGACCAGTTCAATATCAACATGCAGGCGCAGCAGGGGACCTCGTACTACCAGATGGTCCACTTCGGCGACATCATTTCGCGCGCCGTGATTCGCGACCCCGACGTGGAGAGCTTCTTCATGCGCACCGGCGGCGGAGGAAATGCGGCCAACTACGGAAACCTAAACGTCAATCTGAAGCCGCGACGGCAGCGCCAGGCCACGGTCGTCGATATCGTGAACCGGATTCGTCCTAAGATCGCCAACATTCCCGGTCTGCGCGTCTCCATGCAGATCCCGCAGGCGATCCGCATCGGCGGTCGAAATTCGCAAGCCTCCTACGACTACACGCTGTATTCGGTAGATACGGACACGCTGTACCGCGAGGCGCCAAAGCTCGAAGCCGCCATGCGCGGCCTCCCCGGCTTAACCGACGTCATCACCGACCTGCAGATCACCAATCCGCAGATTGAAATCACCGTCGACCGCGACCGCGCGGCCGCGCTGAACGTGGATTGGAACAACATTTCCAACATGCTTTACGACGCCTTCGGTCCGCAGCTGGTATCCACAATTTACGGGACGAGTAATCAGTATCGGGTTCTGCTCGAACTCCTGCCGGAGTACCAGAGGCACGAAGAATCGCTGAAGATGCTTTACATGAAATCCACGTCGGGCCAACTGGTTCCGCTCAGTGCGATCGCCCATTTGAAGCTCGATGCAGGTCCTACCAGCATTCCGCACTCGGGCCAGTTACCGTCGGTCACGATTTCCTTTGGACTCAGGCCGGGATTCTCGCTCGGCCAGGCGACGGACGAGATCGAAGAGGCCGCCCGCAACGTGCTTCCCGCGAGCATCACCGGCACCTTCCAGGGTTCGGCCAAGCTGTTCCAGGACTCCATGCGCAACATGGGTTTCCTGCTGCTGATTGCCGTGCTGGTGGTTTATATCGTTCTCGGCGTTCTGTACGAGAGTTACATTCACCCGATCACGATTCTCTCGGGTCTGCCCTCGGCGGGTTTCGGCGCGCTTTTGACGATGCTCCTGTTCAAGGTGGAGCTGAGTATCTACAGCTTTGTAGGACTGATCATGCTGATCGGTATCGTCAAAAAGAACGCGATCATGCAGATCGATTTTGCGCTCGAAGTGGAGCGCAAGGAAGGCAAGAGTCCGCTCGAAGCGATTCACGAGGGATGCCTGATTCGTTTCCGCCCCATTATGATGACGACGCTCGCGGCGCTTCTGGGCGGTATTCCGATCGCTCTCGGGTATGGAGCAGGGGGCGAAGCCCGCAAACCGCTTGGAATGGCGGTGGTCGGAGGGCTTGCGTTTTCCCAGTTGATGACGCTGTATCTCACTCCCGTGGTGTACACTTACATGGCCTCCGTGCTGCATGCATGGCGCGGCCGGCGTGCGTCACGAAACGCGCGATCGCTCGAAGCCCAGCCCGCCATGATCGCGGGAGACTGACCGATGAACCTTTCCCAGACATTTATTGAGCGGCCCATCGCGACGAGCCTGCTGATGGGCGCGATCGCGCTGTTCGGCACGGTCGCCTACCGCGGCCTACCCGTCAGCGATCTGCCGAACGTCGACTTTCCGACGCTGCTCATCACCGCCAGTCTCCCCGGCGCGAGTCCGGACACGATGGCCTCTTCGGTGGCCACGCCGCTCGAAAATCAGTTCTCGCTGATCGCGGGACTGAGCTCGATGACATCCACCAACTCCCAGGGCTCCACGCTGATCACGCTCGAGTTCGACTTGAGCCGCAGCCTGGATGGAGCCGCGGTGGATGTGCAAGGCGCGATCACCCAGGCGGCCCGCCTGCTCCCGCCCAACATGCCGACGCCGCCCACTTTCACCAAAGTGAATCCGGCGGACCAGCCTATCCTTTACCTGGCTCTCACTTCCGACACTCTGCCGCTGTACACACTCGACGAATACGCGGAAACACGCATCGCGCAGCGTATTTCCACCATCTCCGGCGTGGCGCAGGTGCAGGTGCTCGGGCAGCAGAAGTATTCCGTTCACGTCCAGATGGATCCGCACGCCATGGCCGCCTACCAGGTCGGCCTGAATGAGATTCAGACGGCGCTGACCAATTGGAACGTGAACCTTCCGACGGGTTCGATCATCGGTCCCCAGCAATCGTTCACGCTGATGGCAAGCGGCCAGTTGTTGAATGCGGCGCAGTATCGGCCACTGGTGGTGGCATACCGCGGCGGCTCTCCGGTGCGTCTGGAAGAGTTGGGCAATGTCATCGACAGCGTGGAGGACGACAAAACCGCGTCCTGGTTCTACACCCACAAGGACAGCGCCCGCGCCATTATTCTCGCGATTCAGCGGCAGCCCGGAACCAACACGATCGCTGTAACCGACTCCATCAAGAACCTTCTCCCGATCTTTAAAAACGAGCTGCCCCCGGCCGTTCACATGAACATTCTGTACGACCGCTCCGATACCATTCGCGAATCGTACAAAGACGTTCAGTTCACCATGGTGCTCACTTTGGGCCTGGTAGTGATGGTGATCTTTCTCTTCCTGAGAAATCTCTCGGCGACCATCATTCCGAGCCTGGCGCTTCCCTTTTCGATTGTCGGCACCTTCGCTGTAATGTACATGCTGCATTACAGCCTCGACAATCTCTCGATGATGGCGCTGATTCTCTCGATCGGCTTTGTGGTCGATGACGCCATCGTGATGCTCGAAAATATCGTGCGCCACATCGAGATGGGCGAGAAGCCGCTCGCCGCTTCATTGCGCGGGTCCGCCGAAATCGGATTCACCATCGTTTCGATGACCCTCTCGTTGGCCGCGGTCTTCATTCCGGTGCTGTTTATGGGAGGTATTCTCGGACGCCTGTTTAAAGAGTTCTCGGTCACTATCTGCGTGGCGATCCTGATATCCGGCGTGGTATCGGTGACACTGACGCCCATGCTGTGCAGCCGCTTCCTGCGCTCCGTACACCACGGCCGCCGCGGTTGGTTCTACCGGATCACGGAGAAGTTTTTCGACGGCTTGCTGTGGATCTATGATCGGACTCTGCAGTGGGCGCTCCGGTACCGGCCCGTGACGATGACCATCTTTGTGATCGTCCTGGCGGCGACCGGTTATATGTTCGTGACGATCCCCAAGGGCTTCATTCCCGACCAGGACACCGATCAACTGCAGGTCTATACGGAAGCGGCTCAAGGCACCTCGTATTACCAGATGGTGGAGTACGAGAAGAAGATCGCGGACCTGGTAGCCGCCGATCCTAACGTAGAAGCGCTGAGCGCGAGCGTGGGCGGCACCACCGCGCAGAACCTCGGCGGTCCGAACTACGGGGAACTGGTAGTTCACCTCAAGCCGCGAGACCAGCGGAAATTGAGCGTAAACGATCTGATCGCCAAGCTTCGTCCGGAACTGGCCACGTTCCCGGGCATGAAGGCCTATCCGCAAAATCCGCCCACGATTCAGATCGGCGGCAAGCTGACCAAGAGCGTCTACCAGTTCTCGATGCAATCGCCCGATAAGCAGCAGCTCTATGACGCAGCGGCCCGCCTCGAAAAGGCCATCCGCGATGAAGTACCGGAGCTAGACGACGTCACGAGTGATGTTGCCGTGACCACTCCACAGGTGGAGGTCACGATAGACCGCGATAAGACCGCGGCTTTAGGCGTGAATGCCAGCCAGATTGAGAATTCGCTTTACGACGCCTACGGCCAGCGCTGGGTCTCCACGATCTATGGCTCGGTGAACGAATACAAAGTGCTTCTCGAGCTGCTTCCCAAATATCAGGCGGATCCCAACGCGCTTTCGATGCTGTACTTCAAAAACAGCAACAACCGGCTGATTCCGCTGGACACATTGGCCCACGTGGTAACCGATGTGGGCCCGCAGACCATCAACCACTACGGTGAGCTTCCGGCCGCCACGATCTCCTTCAACTTGAAGCCCGGAGCAGCGCTCGGCACGGTGGTCAGCCAGATTCAGGATATTTCGGAACGGGAGCTGCCCATGGGAATCACCACTCAGTTCCAAGGCGCGGCCAAATCCTTCCAGAACTCACTCGGCAACCTGGTGGTGCTGCTGATAATCGCGGTGATGGTCGTCTATATTGTTTTGGGCATTCTATACGAGAGCTACATTCACCCGCTGACGATTCTCTCGGGTCTTCCCTCCGCCGGCTTCGGCGCGCTGCTCACGCTGCTGCTGTTTCACATCGATCTGAATATTTACGCCTTCGTGGGCCTGATTATGCTGATCGGCATCGTCGAGAAGAACGCCATCATGCAGATCGACTTCGCACTCGAAGCCGAACGCGAGCAGGGGCTGCGTCCACTGCAGGCGATCTACCAGGGCTGTTTAATTCGTTTCCGCCCGATTATGATGACCACGATGGCCGCCATGCTCGGAGCAGTGCCCATCGCGCTAGGATACGGCGCAGGCGGAGAAGCTCGCCGCCCGCTGGGCCTTGTGGTCGTGGGCGGATTGCTCTTCTCACAATTGGTCACTCTGTATCTCACGCCGGTCTTCTACACCTACATGGCCAGCGCGCAGGAAGGCATGCACTCCTGGAGAAAACGCCGCAAGAAGGTCATGCAGGAAGCGCCGGTCGCGGGATAGCCCCGAGCGTACCGCACGCCGGAACTACAATAGAGGCATCACTAGGATCTTTAAGCCGTTTGCGCGCTGTGCCGCCGCCACGCTGGCGTTCACGCTGGGTGTGGTGCTTTGGGGCGCTTACGTAAGGGCTTCCGGGGCGGGCGCGGGCTGCGGAAACCATTGGCCGTTGTGCAACGGAGGAGTGCTGCCGCGCTCACGCGCGGCCGCGACTATCATCGAATTCACTCATCGGGCAATGAGCGGCATCGACGGGATGCTTATCCTTGGCCTTCTATTTTGGTCATGGCGCATCTTTCCCCGCAGGCACCCGGTGCGATTGGGCGCGGCGCTTTCCTTGTGCTTCCTGATATCCGAAGCCTTGATCGGCGCCGCCCTGGTCAAGCTCGAACACGTGGCGCGAAATGCTTCGGTGGGGCGTGGGTGGTCGCTTTCGGGGCACCTGTTAAATACTCTCGCTCTGCTGGCCTGCCTTACTTTAACCGCATGGTGGGCCAGGGGCGGGCGGCGGTTAAGGCTGCGGAGCAGGACGGCCTGGATTGCGGTACCGGGGATAGCTTTGGTCCTGATGACCGCAATCAGTGGAGCGATCGCGGCCCTGGGCGACACCCTGTTTCCCGCCACTTCCTTCGCGGCTGGGTTCCAACAGGATTTTGACCCGGCGGCGAGCGTATTCCTTCGCCTGAGGCTGTTTCATCCACCACTCGCAATCATGACGGGCGCTTCCATTGCCTTCTATGTAATCTATTTGACGGCTCGAATGCCGGGGGCCAGGCCCTACGCCCGCGCGGTTGCGATGCTGTTGGGCCTCCAACTCGGAGCGGGTGTTCTGAACCTGGTGCTGTTGGCGCCCATCTGGATGCAGATTGCGCACCTGCTTATCGCTGATCTGCTGTGGATCGCTCTCGTCCTGCTGATAGCCTTTAGCCTACAGGATTCGGCCGGCGCTGCCGATAGTTCAGTAGATGAGATGGCTGCTGCTGCTGATCGCCGGGAGCGCGCTGGCGCAAGATAAGGAGCCCTTAACGGGTTT
The DNA here is from genome assembly GCA_019242155.1 of Terriglobia bacterium. Lineage (GTDB taxonomy): Bacteria > Acidobacteriota > Terriglobia > Bryobacterales > Bryobacteraceae > PSRJ01. Next base: position 12,630 of record JAFAWA010000093.1, read on the forward strand.
CGCCGCAATGCGCGCGGCCATGGAAAAGCAGCGCGCAGCCGCGGAAATCCAGAGGGAGGCAGGCCGCAAACAGGCCGAACTGTTGAAGCAGGATCCGCTGATCTACGTGACCGAACCGTCTCCCGATGCGCCGCCGCCATGCGAACCGATTGGGGATGCCGCCGTGAACCCAATTATCGAGAGCACCGAAAAGAAACTGGATCTCGAAAAGGGCCTGCTGCGGGCGGTGATCCGCCAGGAATCACAGTTTTACCCGTGCGCCGTATCAGAAAAAGGCGCTGAAGGGCTCATGCAGTTGATGCCGGCGACCGCAGAGCAGCTCGGCGTGAAGGACCCTTTTGATCCGAAACAGAGTATCGAGGGAGGCGCGAAGTATTTGAAGCAGTTGATCGACAAGTACACCAACCTGGGGACTGCATTGGGTGCTTACAACGCCGGTCCCGGAGCCGTGGACGAAGTCAAAGGCATCCCTGATATCCCGGAGACACGCAACTACGTCGATTCGATATTACAGAGCTTAGGGAAGAAGCCCTAACCGAAGATCGTCAACGACTTTTGGGCACGAACTTGGCAAGTTCTTAGGCGACCTGACCTGCGGCGTGGCCCGAGGCCCAGGCCCATTGAAAATTGAATCCGCCTAGGTGCCCTGTAATGTCCAGCACTTCGCCTATGAAGTAGAGTCTCTTGACGCCGCGGCATTCAAACGTCTTCGAAGAGATCTCTCTCGTATCGACACCACCGGCGGTCACTTCAGCCTTGGCGTATCCTTCCGTGCCGGCGGGCTTTAACACCCAGCGGTGCAGCGCTCGGGAAATCTCTTCGATTTCGTAGTCGCTGAGGCCAGGCAACGGCTTGCCGATCTCGCGGTATTCACACCAACGCACGGCAAACCGGCGAGGAAGCCAGGCAGCGATGATGTTATGCACTTCCGCGCGGTCGCGGGCGGCACGCTTTTCGCAGAGCAGCCGGGTTAGATCGATATCGGGAAGCAGGTCGATCTCAATTGCTTGATCGGGCAACCAATAGGAGGAGGCCTGCAATATCGCCGGTCCACTCAGCCCCTGGTGGGTGAAAAGCATCTTCTCCCGGAAAGCGGACCCCGCGGCCGAGACGATCACTTCCATCGACACGCCTGCAAGGTCAGCAAAGCGCGCCCACTCTTCCCGGGCGAACGTCAGGGGAACTAATGCCGGACGGCAAGGGAGCACGGGCACGTGAAACTGCCGGGCAAGCTGATAGCCGAGTGGATGCGCGCCGATCTTCGGGATAGAGAGTCCGCCGGTCGCTACCACCAGGCTTTCGCCGCGAAACACTGCGGAGCCGGTTCGCACCACAAATTCGTTCCTATGCTCCACCGCCTCCACCCCGCAAGCCGTTTCGACCGAGACTCCATTCGCCGCGCATTCCTTTTCCAAAAGGTTCACGATATCCCCCGCCGAGCGATCGCAAAATAACTGCCCCAGCTTTTTCTCATGGTAGGGAATTTGGTGTTTCCGGACCAAGCCGAGGAAGTCCTCCGGTGTGTACCGCGCTAGTGCCGACTTGGCGAAATGCGGGTTGGCCGACAGAAAGTTTTCGGGACGAGTGTCGAGATTCGTGAAGTTACACCGGCCGCCGCCCGAAATCAAGATTTTCCGGCCAACCTGCGAATTCCGTTCTAGCACGACGACCCGGCGGCCGCGTTTACCGGCTTCGATGGCGCACATCAGGCCGGCTGCGCCCCCGCCCAGCACGATGACATCGGCGACCCGCTCAGTCATCCGCCCTCTATTTTGGCAAACTCGGGTCGAATTACCTGGTGGTATGCTTGGAGCGGAGTCGCCATGAGCCGCAAGATTCTCCTTCTGACTGGAGATGGAGGAGATAGTTACGAAGCGTTATATGCGTATCAGCGATTCCTGGAAGCTCGCTGGGAGCCCATCGTCGCGGGACCATCGCGCAGGCGTTTGCACCTGCTGCTGCACGACCGGGAACCGGGCTGGTCCACCTATGTGGAACGGCAAGGGCTAGGCCTGGACGCGGACGTGGCGATTACAGCGGTCGCGGCGAAAGAGTTCGCGGCGCTGTTTATCGTCGGGGGCCGCGCGCCGGAGTATCTGCGGAATGACCCGAGCGTGCTTTCGCTCGTGCGGGAGTTCGCCAGGCAGGATAAGTGCATTTGCGCAGTGGGCCACGGGGTTCAGCTACTGACGGCGGCAGGCGTGGTCAAGGGAAAGACGCTTACGGCGCACGAGCACGTTCAGATTGAAGTCGAGACCGGCGGCGGTAGCTACGTTTATAAACCCGCGGTACGCGACGGGAAGCTCATTACCGGTCAGACCTGGCGGTCGCATCCGGAGTTCTACCGAGAGGTGTTTGCCTGTCTGGGTGAAATTGCGCGTGCCGCAGGGTCTTAGGAACTGCCGACCATCGCGAGCCGACCGGCTTACTTCTCAGAACCCGCGAGAAGCTGCTTACTTCCGGCAACAGATCTGGCTTGAAATGAGCGATGCCGGCGTTATCGGCTGGGCAGTGGCAAAGTAGTTCTTGTCGCTAAGCCGGCGATAGAAGTCACCGGCGACACCGGCGGCTACCGGTCCGCTAACCGGACGTCCGCCGGTTAAGAGGACAACCACTACCAGCTTACGGTCCCCCACTTCGTTGAAGGAGCCGAACCATCCCAAATGAGCGTGGTTTTCGCTGCAAGTGCCCGTCTTTCCGGCGATCGTTTCGTCCTGGCGGGCGCGATGAGCGGTGCCGAAATCTACAGCGCCACGCATTCCGGGTTTGATGCCGGGAATCAGTTCGTCGATATCCAGCTTGCGTTTGACGCGGGGCACGAGGCCGAGGGCTTCCTGCTGCGTTACCGGGTATTGCAGGTAGTACAGTGTCCCACCGTTTGCGATTGCGCCCATCAATGCGGCAAGCTGCAGAGGGGTCTGCGAAATCTCCTCGCCGAAGCTGCTGAGCATGCCTACGCCGCCGTTAGCCGGAGGAGCTTCCGGGAAGCGGCCAGCCTGCTCCCGAGGGATGTTGAGCCCGGCCTTTTCGCCATAACCGAATAATCTGGAGTAGTACGCCACCTTCTCGAACCCCATCTTCTGGCCGAGCGTCGCGAAGAAGTAGTTGTTCGATCGGGCCAGAGCGTAGGTCAGGTCCATAGGCGTGCCGCCCAACCTGAGTTTGGTTTCGGGATTGATGACCTTCTCACTTAAAGCGGCGAGAGCTACGGAAATTTTGATGGTGGAACAGGGCTGGAAACCGGTACTCAGTGCCAGCTTCTGGTTGACCATGGAGAGAATCCGGCCCGTAGTGGGGTCGGTAACGACGATGGAGCCGTTGTATGGCCCTAAGGCCTCGACGGCTGCCCGCCGGATTTCCAGGTCTTCCCCGTCGATGTTGTCGCCGTCAGTCGAATCGGCGAAGGTCGGCTCGGTCCAGGGGCCGCCGCGAACCACACCCGTCAAGACCGCGGGGGTAAACGAGGTGGCGGCCGCTCTTTGCACCTGTGCCGTCGAGGATGTAGCGACCAATCGATGAATCGGAACCGCAGAGGAGGTCGCAACCGCCGGACGAACGAGTGAGTGGTGCTTCTTTTTATGCTGGGTACCTGCCTGCAAAACGGAGGAGCTTAGCAAGCAAATTGCAAGGAAAATTGCCAGAACCGATATAGTTCGATGGGGAGCGTTGCTGTTCAAGTCCATAGACGGATGCGGAAAACCTGAGGAAATATCGCCAAGCCTCATCAACCAGCCCGGCCGGAGCCGCCGGACAACTCGATTTTCTGTCCTTTGTTTTGGGACGTCAATCCTTGGGGTTCCTTAATAGTACCACGCTATGTACCCCGAGCTACTGGGCTTCTCATTAAAAACCAGTCAGAAGCCCTCAGCGCGGCCTCATTCTAGCTATCGGCGGAAGCCGCTCTAAACTTTTCGACGAACCGGCAGTGTTTCGGTAACATAAATCTGGAATGCCCGCCCAGTTGCTCGAACTCCAATCGAGCATTGTCCATTGTTCACGGTGCCCCCGCCTACGCGGCCATTGTATGGAGGTGGCAGCGGTGAAACGCAGGGCATTTCGAGAGTGGGAATATTGGGGGAAGCCGGTGCCGCCATTCGGCGATCCGGAAGCCCGCGTTCTGATTCTGGGGCTTGCTCCCGCAGCGCACGGCGGCAACCGTACGGGACGGATGTTCACCGGGGACCGCTCCGGAGACTGGCTCTACGATGCCCTTTACCAGACCGGTTTCGCCTCGCAACCCCTAAGCGTTTCGCGCGATGACGGCCTGACGCTGCGCGACATTTATATCACTGCCGCCGCCCGCTGCGCGCCGCCCGACAACAAACCGACTCTCGAAGAGCTGCGCAATTGCCGCCCGTACTTCGAACGGGAACTGGACCTGCTTCCGAACCTTAAGGTAGTCGTCGCTCTGGGCAAGATCGCGTTCGACCAGTACCTCGAGGCTCTTAAAAACAGGGCCGTTATCCCTAGCCGCGCGGGTCTTCTTTTCGGCCACAATCGCACCTTTACTATTGCGCCGGGGCTTCCGGTGCTCCTCAGCTCCTATCACCCGAGCCAGCAGAACACCTCCACGGGTAAGCTGACTATGAAAATGCTGCTCGATGTGTTCCGGACGGCTCGAGAACTGGCCGGACTCGGGCCGGCCAGCGCGCTTAAGACGGCATAGCCGGCGAGGGCGGTCCGAACTCTCCGCGTACCAGTGCCATCGCCTGTTCCACGTCATGAACCCGGCCCTCGAGCTGAGCGTCCTCGGCGGCAGCAAGCATCTTGGAGAACTGAGGGCCTGGAGCGTACCCTTCACGAATCAGATCGCGGCCCGTGAGCACCGGTTTCGGCTTAAGCTGCTCGGCCGAGAATTCTTCGAGCTTCTGTTTGACGAATTCGTAATGGTCGAAGCGCCTATGGCTCGCCAAACAGTCCAGGCGATGCAGTTCCAGGTGTTGTTCGAACTTCGGCAGACGCAAGAACCGCTTTAAGGTGCTCTCCTTCATCCGATCCACATCCTTAAACCGCATGTGATTCGCGACCAAAGCCTCGATCTGCTCCTGCTCGTCCCGCGAGAAGCGCAGCCGCCCGAGGATTCCGCCGGCCAGACGCACTCCTGCTTCCACATGGCCGTCAAACCGGATGCGCTCGGCAACGCGGAAGGTGCCGGGTTTGCCGACGTCGTGGAGCAGGGCGCCCCAGGCGAGCGAGGATGAAGGCTGGCGCAGGTTCTCGAGAAGCAGCAAGGTGTGTACCCAAACGTCACCCTCCGGATGGAATTCTGGCGGCTGCGCCACACCCTTCATCGCGGCCACTTCCGGAAGCAGCTCTTCGAGCAGCCCGGTTGCGTCCAGCAGTTCGAATCCGTAGCGCGCGCCTCCTTCGGTAAGGATGCGGACCAGTTCCTCCCTGATGCGCTCGGCGGAGATCCTGCGAATCGACTCACAGTTCCGGCGAATCGCCTCGAGCGTAACCGGCTCGACGGTAAAACCCAGGCGCGCGGCGAACCGCACGGCTCGCAGCAGCCGCAGATGGTCTTCGCGGAACCGTAACTCCGGATCACCGATCGCCCGGATCACGCGGTTTTCGAGATCGGCACGGCCGCCGATAAGATCCAGAACCTCGCCGGTCTGCGGGTCCAACATCATGCCGTTAATGGTGAAGTCGCGCCGGAGCACATCCTGGCGGGGATCGGTCTCAAACTCGACGCTGCCGGGCCGGCGGCCGTCTCTATATTCCTGGTCGCTGCGAAAGGTGGCGATCTCCACTTCTGCGTTCCCACTGCGCACCAACACCACGCCGAAGTGGGCTCCCACGTGGCCGGAACCTGGAAAGAGTTCGAGAATGCGTTGCGGGGGAGCGTCGGTGGAGAGGTCGAAATCATGCGGGTCCCGGCCCAACAGCAGGTCCCGAACCGACCCCCCTACGAGGTAAGCGCGGTATCCGGCACGGCGCAGCGTGGCCGCCGCACGGCGCGCTAAGTTTTGCGTTTCCGCCAGTTCCAAGCCCGGTCTTTCGCTCCTAAGTTTATGGTAATATGGGCAAGCCGAACTTCCCGAAGCGGGGAACCACGTCGTGGGGCGCAGTCCAGATCGGGACAAAGTATTATTGAGCTCCAGCCCATCAGCTAACCTCGCACGCTTACATCGAAAGGCGCCGGTAATGTTCGAGGAGATAGATCTGTGACTTCGGAACAGCGGCCCAAAGCCGTGAAGGTCGTCGTGGCGACGACCGTGATGCTGTCCTTCATCTCGTTCTGGCGGGCGGCGGCAATCGTACTCAGCGACTTAGCTTCATCGGCCTATTATGTCGGCGGTATTGCCGAGACTGCCATCGGCAAAGCTGCGCCCTGGTTCATCCTGGGCATCATGCTTTTTTCCTATGCCGTGCGCGCCATCTACCTCGAGAGCTGTTCGATGTTTGTGCGCGGCGGCGTCTACCGCGTGGTGCACGAGGCCATGGGCGGAACTTTGGCCAAATTCTCGGTTTCCGCCCTGATGTTTGATTACGTGCTGACGGGTCCGATCAGCGGCGTCAGCGCGGGCCTGTACTTAGGCGGTTTGATTAACGACACCGGCGAGAAGCTGCACGTCACGAACCTGCACGTAAATCCGCCCTATTTTGCCGCTATTTTTGCCGCAGCTGTCACCCTTTACTTCTGGCGCAAGAACATCATCGGCCTGCACGAATCGAGCGAAAAGGCCCTCCGGATCATGCAGATAACCACCGTAATGGTGGTCATTCTGATCGTGTGGTGCGTGGCCACCATTCTCAAAAACGGCTACAATCCCGTTCCCGCCCCAGTTCCGGCCAACCTCCATTTCAGCGATGACGCGCTCGGTTGGCTCAAAGGCACGGTGGCACCTTCGCTGACACTCATCGCCATCATGATCGGCTTGGGCCACTCGCTCCTGGCAATGAGCGGGTTCGAGACCATGGCCCAGGTATACAGAGAAATTGCCCATCCCAAGCTGAAGAACCTGGAGCGGGCCGGCATGGTGATTTTTCTGTACAGCATGCTGTTCACGTCGCTCGTCTCCTTCTTCGCGGTGATGATTATTCCCGATTCCGCGCGCAAGGACTATCTCGATAACCTGATCGGCGGCATCGCGATGTTCCTGATCGGGCCCGTGCCGATAAAGCTGCTGTTCCACGGCTTCGTCGTGCTGGTGGGCACGCTGATTCTGGCCGGGGCCGTTAACACCGCGATTATCGGATCGAACGGCGTCCTCAACCGGGTGGCGGAAGACGGCGTACTTCCCGACTGGTTCCGGCATCCGCACAACAAGTTCGGCACCACCTCGCGGCTGATCAATACCGTGGTCATTCTGCAACTCATCACGATTGTCATCAGCCGGGGCGATATCTACATTCTCGGTGAGGCCTACGCGTTCGGCGTGGTGTGGAGCTTCTCGATGAAGGCGCTTTCGGTGCTCGTGCTGCGTTACAAGCAGCCGGAGAACCGCGAATGGAAAGTGCCGCTCAATTTTCGGATCGGCGGCATAGAATTTCCAGTCGGTCTGTTCCTGATCACTCTCGCTCTGTTCGCGATGGCCGGAATTAACGTGCTCACCAAGAAGGTCGCAACCATCTCCGGGCTCACCTTCACGGTCGCATTCTTCATTGTTTTTGAGCTTTCTGAAGCCTACAACCGGCGGAAGCGAAAGGGACACACGGCGGAAACCGAAAAGTTCCGTGTCGATGCGCGCGCCGATCTTACTGCGGATACGATTCATGTGAGGCCCGGCAATATCCTGGTTGCGGTGCGCAATCCCAATCGCCTGCAGCACCTCGAAAGAATTCTCCGCAAGACGGACCTGCGGAGGCAAGACATCGTGGTGCTTTCCGTGCGCCAGGTTTCCACGGGTTCGGGCGAATACGCGCTGACCTCGGACCAGATTTTCGCCGATGACGAAACCAGCGTGTTTACGAAAGTTGTAACTCTGGCAGAAAAGGCCGGC
>JAFAWA010000375.1 GCA_019242155.1 Terriglobia bacterium
CCAGCAGATGTACAACCTGCAGTTTGATGCCGCGCATCAAACATTCCAGGCGTGGGAGCGCCAGCACCCCGAAGACGCCCTGGGGCCTGCCTCCGATGCAGCGGCATACCTGTTCACCGAGTTCGACCGCCTCCACATTCTGCAAAGCGAATTCTTTACCCACGACGACCATTTCTATACGGACCGCAAGCTGACTCCGGATCTGGTAACCAAACAGAAGTTCGATGCCTTCGTAGAGCAGGCCCTGGCGCTCGCAAGCCAGGCGCCGAACGATCCAAACGCGCGTTTCGCCGGAGTTCTTGCCCATGGCTTGCGCTCCGACTATATGGCCCTGATTGAGAAGCGCTACGTTTCTGCCTTCAAAGAAATGAAGAACGCTCGCAGCTCGGCGGAACAGCTATTAATGACGCATCCGGAGTACGCTGACGCGTGGATCGCGATCGGCGTTGAAAATTATATGCTCAGCCTGAAGCCGGCGCCCTTGCGCTTTCTTTTGCGTTTGAGCGGGGGAGAGACGGATCGCGGCGTTGGTCTGGACAAGTTGCGCATTACCGCTGAAAAGGGCCACTACCTGCTTCCTTTCGCGCGCCTCCTGCTTGCTGTAGCGGCATTACGCGAGCATAATAAGGAGCGTGCGCGCGACCTTCTGGCCGGGCTCGCCAAAGAGTATCCGCATAATCCGCTGTACAGCCAAGAACTCGCGCGTTTGTAACTGGCGGAACTTACTTCGGCGACGTTAAGCCGGCGCATTTTGGGCGCTCAGCTCCGCGCTTTCCGCACGCGCTAACCTCCCCACGTGCGCTGCTGCCGCGGACGCGAGGCCGTTCAGATTGTACCCGCCTTCGAGCACTGAAACGACGCGGCTGTGCGCGTATTCTTCTGCGATAGCCATGACGGCGCTTGTGAGATCGACGAAATCGCGATCCGTCAGAGTGAACTGCCCCAGCAGATCGTCGATACGAGAATCAAAACCAGCCGAGATCATCACCAGATCCGGCCGGAACCGCGCCATCGCCGAGACTAACGAACCCTCAATGGCGCCGAGGATCTCCTTCCGTCCCGATCCGGCCGGGAACGGGAAATTCATCGTGCAGCCCTTCCCGGGACCCACTCCTGTTTCATCGGCGCGCCCGGTACCCGGATAGAGCGGCCACTGGTGCGTACTAAAAAAGAAGACACTCGGATCCGAGTAGAAGATATCCTGCGTGCCGTTGCCGTGGTGGACGTCCCAATCCACGATCAGCACTCGTTCCAGTCCGTGCTTCCGTTGCGCATAGCGTGCCGCAATCGCAATGTTGTTCACAATACAGAACCCCATACCTCGCTTAGGCGTGGCGTGGTGGCCCGGCGGGCGAACGGCGCAGAACGCGTTGCGGGCTCCACCTGTCAACACTGCATCCACCGCGTTGAGGACACCGCCGGCTGCCAGTAACGCTACATCCCAAGAGTTCCTTGTAATGTCTGTATCGCCGGTCGTGAGCGAGGCGTAGCCGGCATTGATGTCATGCTGCGCCGTTAACAGGTACTCGCGCGTGTGGCATAGCAGGAGTTCGTCTATTGTGGCCTGCCGCGGTTCAAGCCGTGTGAGGTGTTCGAGTAGCCCCGCCGTCTGCAGCCCTTCCATCACCGCATCGAAGCGCTCCGGCCGTTCCGGATGAGCTAGTCCGGCCAGGTGCTCACGGCACCGCGCATCCGCAAATAAAGCAGTGGGTTTCATTGCGTCCTCTATTTTCAAACACCTCTCCGGTTGCCGTACAGCTCTATATGCAGCCGGGGGCTGAACCGAAAACCCTCGGCCTTGCATATCTCGGCAAGCCATACGCCGCGCTCCCGCACTATGGCGCGGTCCACTCCTTCCGGCATGAGGATCACGCGGCCCGGAGGAGTTCCGAGTTCTGCTACCAGTGCGCGCACCTCATCCAGATCGGTCGGCGAAGTAATAACAAACTTGAGTTGATATTCATAGTTTGCGAGTAACCGCGCCAAGCAATCGACGTTTCTCCGTAGGCGGTCATGCTGTGCTGCCCATCCGTCGCCAGGAGTCGAGTTCGCAAGCTTCGGGCTGATACTCATCAAATCGCACGCTACCGGCTGAAATACGGTGCCCGCTGTTTCTACGGTAATGTGGAGCCCCACTTGGCGCAAACGCGCGGTGAGGGGAACGATCTCCGGCGCAATCATCGGCTCGCCTCCTGTGACCACCACGTGCCTCGCCCGGTAGGCATTCACCTCGTCCATGATGCGGTCAAGCGAAAGCTCGGCGCCCTCCGGTTTCCAAGACGTATACGGCGTATCGCACCACGCACAGCGCAGATTGCACCCGCTCGTGCGTATAAAAACCGAGGGGACGCCGACCAGCGAGCCTTCTCCCTGGACAGAATAGAACAGCTCAGCGATCTTCAATTCCGGCCTCTTCAAAGCCCTTGCGCCGCAGCAGGCACGCATCGCACGCGCCACACGGCCGCCCGTTTTCGGAGGGGTCGTAACAGCTATGCGTGAGGCCAAACGGGACACCCAACTCCTGTGCCAGCCGTACGATCTCCGCTTTGCTTTTTTGGATCAGAGGCGTGTGAATCTTCAATCGCGCGCCACCTTCGATCCCCGCTTTGGTGGCCAGATTGGCCATTCGCTCGTACGCCTCGATAAACTCGGGGCGGCAATCGGGGTAGCCGGAGTAGTCCAGTGCGTTCACCCCGATAAACAGATCAGAGCTTTCGAGTACTTCAGCCCACGCGAGGGCGAATGAAAGAAAAATGGTGTTGCGGGCCGGAACGTATGTGACGGGAATGGCTTCCGCCATTTCGGCAAGCGAACGAGATTTGGGCACCGGAATACCGGCTGTCAAAGCAGAGCCGCCGAAAGCGTCGAGCGCAATCTTCACCACTTCATGGCGCTCCGCGCCCAGGCACGCCGCGATGCGGGCGGCAGCCTCGAGTTCCACCCTGTGTCTCTGACCATAATCAAACGAAAGCGCATAACAGGCGAAGCCTTCCCGGCGCGCGTAAGCCAGGCAGGTCGCTGAATCCAAGCCGCCGCTTAATAGACAAACCGCTTTTGTCACCTACTACAATGTTATTCGTAGTGCCGGCAGCCCTGCCGGCGCTGCCGGTTCTCGGACTTGCGCATCCGCTTTATCACTTCCACTCCCCTCGATATTCGCCGCGGCAGCGGCACGTTTGTCGGCATTAAGGTTCTGGCGCGTGCGTTAAAGAGTTTGGGCCATGAAGTCGTATTTACTACCCCTCGCATCCACTTGCCCGTCTACACGGCGGAGCGGATTCTATTCAATCGCAGCCTTCGCCATGCGCCCGACTGCGACCTTAGCATCGGCTTCGACATGGACGGCTACCGCATCCCGGACGTGGCTTCACTGAAGGGCGTCATTGCCGACGAACTCCGTTTCGAGACCGGGCTGACACGTCTCACCATGTCCGTTCAAGCGCGCTGCGAGCGCCTTCATGTCAACAACGCCCGTCTCGTAATCACAACCAGCCGTTACTCCGCCGAGCGCGCCCGCGATCTCTACGGCCTTCCCTGTCTCCCTTCTATCGTTCCTGAACTGATCGACCTTGCTCAGTGGCGAGCCGGCTTGCGGCAGAACTCGTTGCCGCCCTCAAACCGGTTCACGGTTCTGTCCGTCGGCCGCTTTTACCCGCGAAAACGCATAGACAATCTCTTGCGAGCGGCCGCGCTGTTGCGGCCAAAATTGCCCGAACTGGAAGTGCGTATCGTGGGCAATGGTCCGAGCGCGCACGGTTGGCGTCTGCTCGCGCACCAACTGAGATTGGGAGATTCCGTAACGTGGTTGGGAGACGTCTCCCAAGCGGCCTTGGCTGCAGAATTCAACCGGGCCTCGGTGTTCTGCCTGCCCAGCGTGCAGGAGGGTTTTGGTATTGTGCTGCTGGAGGCGATGGCGGCCGGGAAACCAATCGTTGCGGCACGGGCCGCGGCGATCCCTGAAGTTGCGCCTCACGCCTCGTTCGCCGAGCCCGACAACCCCGACGCTTTAGCCGCAGCCATCGAGTCGTTATTCCGCTCCCATGAAGCCCGGCAGCAACAGGCTGCCGCCGGCGCCCGATGGGTAGAGGAGTTTGACGCGCCTCGTGTCGCCAGGCTGTTTGTAGATGTGGTATCCGGAGCCCGGGCTACTTGTAGGTGAGGGTGATGGTATGGTCACGGCCGGACCCCCTCGTTGGCGGTTCCCGTGGTGGTTGGCGCTTCTGTAGGCAGGGCGGGCGGAACGGTTGGCGCCAGAACGGATTCTACGGCGGGCGGAAGCTTAGCCGAAACAGTCCGTGTCGTTAAGAGCGGCGGCGGAGGCAGATTCGTCTCCGCTTTCGGCTGCGGACTTGCGCTGGGAAGAAACGGCAGCAACGTAGCGGGTAGCGTCGATTTGGTGGCTTGCGGAAAGTCACCTTGCCCGACCACAGTAATGGGCGGCGCAGTCCGCACCGGCCAGAACTTCACTGCGAAGAACGTGATGACGATCATTACAGCGGCGGCCGCGATGATTCCCGGGTGTACCTTGCGGCAATACCACGGCTCCGGCAAGGCACCCTGCTCGGCCGCGAACGGCACGTTCGTTTGACGCTGCTTAGTAAGTAACTCTTCGCGAGACACAGAATTCACGGCTGTTGGAATCATAGCATCGCTTCGGCTGTGAGCTGTGACTAGTCAAGCGGAAGACTGTCACAAGCGGTCGCCAACGGCGCTGATGCTATCCTGATCTCAACCCCGATGAGACTACAAGGCATTTTTCCGCCAGTCACGACGCCGTTTGATCACGCCGGTAATCTATATGCTGCCAAAGTTCAGCACAATCTCGAGAAGTGGAACCACACCACGCTCTCCGGCTACGTCGTCTGCGGCTCCACGGGAGAGACGCCGCTCTTGAGTGAGCAAGAGAAATGCACGCTTTGGGAACTGGTGGCGAAGTACGCAGCGCCTGAGAAGATTCTGATTGCCGGTACTGGAGTCGACGGAGTGCAGCAGACGGTTTGCCTCACTGACCGCGCCGCCGAAATGGGCTACAAAGCTGCCCTGGTTCTGACGCCTCACTATTTCAAGAACCAGATGAGCCGCGCCGAAACCCAGTTACTCTATTTCCGCGCGGTTGCTGA
>JAFAWA010000058.1 GCA_019242155.1 Terriglobia bacterium
CGGCTAGATCGCTCCAGAACTCTTCGGGGTTTTCGAAAGCTCTGTCATAGAGTTCGCGATAGCCTTCCATCCCCTGGACCCGCGCCTGCTGCACGAACGTGGGGCTGGGCGCGTAAACGGTCGCTTCTGCCATGGGAATGATGGTATCATCGCGCGGTCTTCAAGGGCCTGGAATGGCGGGTGTTGCGGAACGGAACGAGGGCCAGGCGATTGCCGGTGAACGGGCGGGAGGGCGTGCGATAATCGAGTCCTCATGAGAGCCAGAGTTTTTGTTTCATTCAAGTCAACGGTTCTGGACCCTCAGGGCCAGACGATTTGCAACGCGTTGCATGGTTTGGGATATCAAGCGATCGGGAACGTGCGGCAGGGGAAATTCTTTGATATCAGCGTGGCGGATGGAACATCTCTTGAACAGGCGCGCAAGGACCTTGAAGTAATAGCCCACGAAGTACTCGCAAATCCGGTGATCGAAGACTATCAAGTCGAGATTTTGGACTAGCAAGTCTATAATCGAAGAATGTGCGGTATTGTTGGATACATTGGAACGCAAAAAGCCGTCCCCATCATTCTTGAGGGGTTGCGACGGCTCGAGTATCGGGGGTACGACTCGGCAGGGCTCGCGGTTTACTGTGACGACGATCAATTGGAGGTGCGCCGGGCCAAAGGCAAGCTCCGGAACCTGGAAGACGCCGTCCGGCTGAGCCCGGTGGATGGCTCGTTTGGAATCGGTCACACGCGTTGGGCGACCCACGGCAGGCCGACCGAAGAAAACGCGCATCCTCATCGAGATTGCAAAGGCGACATCGTTGTAGTGCACAACGGTATCGTCGAAAACTACCTTTCGCTCAAACACCAGCTTGAAGCCGAGGGGCACGAGTTCACTACCGAAACCGACACCGAGATCATCGCCCACCTGGTGGAGAAGCACTTCCAGGGCAATCTGGAAGAGGCGGTTCGCGCGTCGGTACGGCAACTGCAAGGCGTATTCGCGCTGGCCGTCATTTCGCGTTCGGATCCGAATAAGATTGTGGCGGCGCGCAACGGACCGCCGGTGGTGATCGGGCTGGGGGATAACGAATACTTCGTGGCCTCCGACGTTCCAGCGATCCTTAGCCACACGCGCGACATGTTCTTCCTGGCGGATGGGGACATGGCGGTATTGACGGCGGAGGGCGTGCGCCTCAGCGACTTCAACGGCCGGCCGGTGAACCGGCAGGTATCCCACATTTTGTGGGATCCGATTATGGCCGAAAAGGGCGGCTACAAGCATTTCATGCTCAAGGAGATCTTTGAGCAGCCGCGAGCGGTACGCGATACCACGCTGGGCCGCGTGGGCCAGGAGACGGGCCGCATCTTCCTGGACGAAATGGACATTGCTCCGGCCGACTTCGCCAAGTTCCGGCAGGTGAAGATTATTGCCTGCGGCACGAGTTGGCACGCGGGGCTCGCCGGAAAATTCATGATCGAGAAACTGGCGCTCATTCCGGTGGAAGTCGACTACGGCAGCGAGTTCCGCTACCGGGATCCGATCGTCGGTCCGGATACGCTCACGGTCGTGATTTCGCAATCGGGCGAGACCGCGGACACCAGGGCGGCGCAGCATGAAGCCAAGTCCAAAGGCTCGAAGACGCTCGCGATCTGTAACGTCGTAGGTTCCATGATCACGCGCGATGCGGCCGGCTCGATCTACACTCATGCCGGTCCGGAGATCGGGGTGGCCTCGACCAAGGCCTTCACGTGCCAGTTGACTGCGTTGTTCATTCTGGCGATGCACCTGGGGCAGGCTAACGGACGTTTGGAAGAGAGCACTTCCCGCTGCCTGGTGCAAGAACTGCTGCGGCTGCCGGGCAAGCTCGAGACAGTGCTTTCCCACGATGCTTTGTACGAGGCTTTGGGCAAGGATCTGCACCATGCAACCGACGCCCTGTTTCTGGGCCGCGGCATCCACTTCCCGATCGCCTTGGAGGGAGCGCTCAAACTCAAAGAGATCTCATATATTCACGCGGAGGGATATCCGGCGGGTGAGATGAAGCATGGGCCGAACGCTCTGATCGACGAGAAATTGCCTGTGGTCGTGATCGCCACCTGCGACCGCAGCGATCCCGAGAGCCGGCTGCTGTATGAGAAAACGGTGTCCAACATCCAAGAGGTCAAGGCGCGCGAGGGAATTGTCATCGCGGTAGTGACCCAGGGGGACGAAGAGGCGCGCAAATCCGCCGATCACGTGATTGAAGTGCCGCCGACTTCGGATCTGCTGAGCCCGATTCTCGAGATCGTACCGTTGCAGCTATTGGCCTACCACATCGCGGTGCGCCGTGGATGTGACGTGGACCAGCCGCGAAACCTGGCGAAAAGCGTCACGGTGGAGTGAACCAGTTTACTCACCAGTTCACCGTAGCAACACGCGGCAAAGGCTTATACGAGATTACGCGAGAGATTGCCGCGTGGCAGCGCGGACGCACGGTTAGCACAGGGTTGCTAACCGTTTTCGTCCAACATACTTCGGCATCGTTACTGATTCAGGAGAATGCCGACCCGGACGTGATTCACGACCTGAACACGTTCCTGGGGCGGCTTGTGCCTGAAGACAACCGGTTATACCGGCACACGGTGGAGGGCGCGGACGATATGCCGGCGCATATTCGTGCCGCCCTTACCGCAACGCAGATCTCCATTCCGGTTTTGAATTCGCGGCTGGCGCTCGGTACATGGCAGGGAGTCTACCTTTTTGAGCACCGGGCGTCGCCCCATCGGCGCAGTGTGCTGCTGCATCTGCTTGGCGAGGCATAAACCTCTTCAAGCGATCGGCGTCATTTCGGCGTTAGGCGTACCAGTTCGGAGCCGGTCAGGAGATAAATGGCTCCGTCCGGGCCCTGCCGGATATCACGTACGCGCTGATGACGGTCGGTGAGGAGCCGCTCTTCGGCAACGATCTTGTCGCCGTTCAGCACCAGGCGCACGAGGGCCTGCGCCTCCAATCCGCCGACGAATAAGTTGCCCTTCCATTCCGGGAAGCGATCGCCCGTGTAGAACAGCATGCCGGAAGGAGCGATGTCCGGGAACCAGAAGTACGCGGGCTCTTCAACGCCTGGCATAGAAGTCTTCCCATTGCCCACGGGCACGTTTTTTCTGCCGTCGGTGCGTTGGAAATCGTATTGGGTTCCATAGGAGACATCCGGCCAACCATAGTTCTTGCCTGCCCGGATGATGTTGATCTCATCGCCCCCTTGCGGACCATGATCGGTAACCCAGAGTTCGCCCGTTGCGGGGTTGATGGCAGCGCCTTCGGGGTCGCGCAATCCGTGCGCGAAGGTAGCCGCGGCAACGGTCGCGCGGCTCAGCCAGGGGTTGTCCTTGGGGATGGAGCCATCGGGGTTGATGCGCAGCACGCGGCCGGAGAAGTTGCGGCCGATATCGGGGTTCTCGGTGAAATCGTGCTCGACGCCGTCATATTTCGAATCGTAGAAGCGGAAGCGGTCCGCGCCGGTGACGTAGAGCGTGCCATCGGGCGCGAATACGATGCGGCGCTCTGCCCCCTCGGCAAGAGTCTCGACAGCTTCGAGGCTGGTTTCGTCCTGGCTTAGGCGGGCACGCGCGACTCGCTCCGTGCCGATATCCGTCAGACGCCGCTCGGCAAGGGGTTTGGTCCAGACTTTCTGGTAGAAGAATTCGACCGGCCATATGGCGGGCTTCTCGTCGCGCGGAGGTGCGAAATACGTAAAGTAGACGACGCGGTTCTGGGCGAAGCCTCGGTCCAGAACGACGTCGTGGAGGCCCTGCGCCGCAACCACCTTGACACCCGGCACTCCGGCGAGCGGGGCCGAGACCACGCCGTCCCGGCGCACGACACGCATCAGGCCGATGCTCTCAGTTACCAGAAAATTTCCGTCCGGCAGTAATGCCATCGACCACGGACCATTGAGCCGGTTCGTGATGCTCTCGACCTTCACAGGCGCGGAAGGCTTCGAAGGCTTGGGCGCATCAGTTTGACCGGGGAAGGCCGGCTTGGGTTTCCGCGGCGCGTCACCGGCAAAGCGGTTCTGCGCAAAACCGGCGGAAGCTATCAGCAGTGCGAGCGCAATTGGGGCTAAGGGAGTCCACTTCATGCGCGGAGTATAACAGCAAACGGCTCCCCGTACTTTTTTCGCTTGACAACCGAATCCATTAGTACTAATTAATTAGTATGCGGCCTCGAAGCAAGACCCTCACCGAACAGGAACTGGAAATCATGAAGATCGTTTGGGACCGTGAGCGCGGCACCGTCCGGGATGTTTACGAAGCGCTGCTCGAGCGGCGCAAAGTGGCCTACACCACCGTAATGACAATGATGAAGATCCTGGAGCAGAAGGGTTTTCTGAAGAAGGCCCCGCAAGGAGACCGCGCCTTCGTCTACCGCCCGGCGCAGCCCAAACGGCAGGTGGTGGGCGCGATGGTCAAGGAGTTCATCAATCGCGTGTTCAACGGCTCGGCCGAACCGCTCCTGGTGCACCTGGTGGAAGAACACCACCTGACTCAAAAAGACCTGGAGGAGATCGCGAAGCTTCGGAGGAAGTCATGATCGCCAACAATGTCCTGGTCTGGAGCGCGCAGATCGCTGCACTGGCGGCAACGGCGGGAATCGCGGGCACCGTGCTGCGCTTGCGGGCGCCGAAGGCCCGGCTCTTCTATTGGCAAGTGGTGCTGGCGGCGTGTCTCGCGCTGCCGCTGGCAAGGCCATGGCGTCAGGAATTCATTGACGCGGAGGTTTCTGTTTCTATCGTAATCCTGAGCCAAGGCCCGAAGGCTGCGGGTCATCACGCGATCCGGCCCGGCGAAGCCGTTCTTTGGCTGCTGGCTGCGGGAATCGCGGCCCGTTTGCTGTGGCTGGGGGCCGGGTTCTGGCGCTTGCATCGGTACAGGCGCTGCTCCACGCTGTGGGGCACTCGCGAAGGTGCTTCGCTGCTGCTGGCGGAAGGCGTCCGCAGTCCCGTGACTTTCGGCGCAATGCGGCCCGTGGTGCTGCTGCCCGCGCAGTTTCCGGACTTTGAGCCGCGCGTTCAAGAAGCTGTTCTTCGGCATGAGCTATTGCATGTCCGCCGGCATGACTGGGCATTCATGGTTGGAGAGGAACTCGTGCGCGCGGCCTTTTGGTTCCATCCCGCCGTGTGGTGGGTGCTCGGCGAGATCGGCCTCGCACGCGAGCAGGAGGTGGATCGGTTGGTGGTGGAAGGGACTCGTGCCCGGGAGGAGTATGTGGACGCGCTCCTGACCATTGCGGGAGCCGGCTCGCAGTTAGATCTTGCGCCCGCGCCGCTGTTCTTACGCAAGCGGCATTTGAAGCAGCGGGTAGTTTCCATATTGAGGGAGGTTCGAATGTCTAAAACGCGCTTGATTTCTTCGTTGGCAGCCGCGCTCGCAGTCGTGGCCGCGGCCGGCTGGATGATTACGGCGGCTCTTCCGTTATCCGCCGCTCCGCAGGCGGATTCCGCCGGCGTGACGGTGGAGGTAGGCGGCGCGCGCATCATGCACCGCACACCCGTGCTTTATCCCGAAGGCGCCCGCGAACAGGGTGTGCAAGGGACGGTGGTGCTCCAGGCCATAGTGGACGCGACCGGAACGGTAACCGATGCGCAGGTGTTGAGCGGTCCGGAGGAACTGCGCCGGCCCGCCCTCGCATCCGTGCTGAACTGGCATTTTAGTCCGGAGGCCGGCAATACCAGGCAGGTGAGCATCACGTTTCAACCGGGATACGCGAAAGCACCGGTGAGTGCCGGGGCGTCCGGCATCCCCGCCAAAGAGCAGCCATCGGCAATTCTGAAGACAATCACGATCGTGGGCCTTTCCGATCAGGCCCAAACCGATCTGCTGGCGCGCCTGCCGATTCACGAAGGCGCAACCATGGGTCCGAGAGAATTGATGGAGGTCAATCAGGTGGTGAAAGAGTTCGATTCGCACTTGAACGTGATTCAAGGCCGCGCAATTAATGGCGAGACCACGCTTACGATTGCCACTTCCGACCTGATACCCGCGCGCGCCTCGGGCAGGATCCGCGTGGGCGGCAACGTTCAGGCGCTTAAATTAGCCAATCAGCCCCGGCCCCAATACCCACTCGAAGCCAAGCAGCAGCACATCCAAGGCGTCGTCAAGCTATTCGCGGTTATCGGCAAAGACGGCACCGTGCAAAATCTGAATGTGATCAGCGGGGACCCGATACTCGCGGCATCTGCTCTACAGGCCGCCCGGCAGTGGGTCTACCAGCCCACGTTATTGAACGGGAGTCCGGTGGAGGTGGAGACCGAAATCGACGTGAACTATACGCTCAGTCAGTAGCGCCTCACTCGTATCGCAGCACTTCGGCGGGGCTGATTCTGGTAGCGTTGCGGGCCGGATAAAGAGTGGCCAGGAAGCTCACCAGAATCGCCGCCGCCGGGACCCAGATCCCATCCATCCAGCGCGGCTCGAAAGGAACGAAGCTCATGGAGTACACCGATTCCGGCAGTGAAATCCAGCGGTATTTATTCGCCAGATACGAGAACGTGTAACCGATCACCAGGCCCATTGCGCTGCCTGCCACGCCGATCAGTATGCCTTGAAACATGAAGATTCGCCGGATCTGGCCGCGGCGCGCCCCCATGGACATCAGCACTCCGATATCACGGTATTTCTCCATCACCATCATGACCAAAGTGATGAAGATATTGAGTGCCGCGACTAATTCGATCAGTCCAATGGTGATCATGGTGACGCGGCGCTCCATATTCAGCGCGCCCAGCAGTTGTTTATTCTGTTCCTGCCAGGTTGTCGTCGTATATTTTGGTCCGGCGACTTTCTCGATCTCTTTGGCAATCTCGGGCGCGCGGTCGAGGTCGTCTATATTGATCTCGATGCGGTTGATGACGTCTCCGAGCGACAGCGCCTTCTGCGCCGCGGCTAGCGAGGTGTAAGTCCATTTGTCGTCGAAATCGAAAAAGCCGGTTTCGAAGATACCGCACACGTGAAAAGGCCGGCTTCTCTCGCGGGGTCCAAAGGGCGTCAGCTCGCCTTGTGGGCTGATCACGTTCACGCGTGAGTTGAGGAGCATCCCGGTGTCGTCCAACATGCGCACGCCGATTAAAAGACAAGGCGGATCGGAATGAGGATCGCGCAGGCGCGCCAGAGAACCCTCTTTCAAATGACCCAGAGCGGCACTGATTCCCAACTCGGCATCGATGTCCACGCCTTTAAGGACTGCCCCTGTGGATTGCGGTCCGCCGGTCAAATAGACTTCCGAATAGAGAGCGGGAGCCACGGCGGTGATGTGCGGCAGCTTGCGCAGCCGGGAGGCCAGGTTCTCATAATTCTCGATTCCATATAGGGGCTGTTTTTCCATCACGTTGATATCAGCCATGGCGCCCAACAGGTTCCGCTGGAGCGTGTTGCGAAAACCGTTGTTCACCGCCAAAGCGATTATCAACGCCATTACGCCGGCGGCGACTCCGGCCACCGAAATTACCGTGATGACAGAAATGACCTTCTCTTTGCGGTGGGCGCGCAGATACCGCCGGGCAATGAACAGCTCAAAGCGGGAGGTCACAAAGTATCGCGCTGGCGCAGCGAGTTCACCAACTCGAGCGGACCTTCTGGCCGCAGCAGAGGGAACAGGATCACGTCGCGGATGGAACGCGAGCCGGTCAGAATCATGGTCAAGCGGTCGATTCCGATGCCTTCACCGCCGGCGGGCGGCATGCCGTAAGCGAGCGCACGCACGTAGTCCTCGTCCATCTGATGCGCCTCTTCGTTGCCCCCCTCACGCATGGCAAGCTGCATCTCGAAGCGCCGGCGCTGCTCCTGCGGATCGTTCAACTCGGTATAAGCATTGCCGATCTCCATGCCGGCGGCGTAAATCTCGAAGCGTTCCACAAATGCGGGGTCTTCCGGCTTCTTCTTCGATAGAGGCGACGTCTCGACCGGGTAATCGTAGATGATCGTAGGTTGGATCAGCTTGTCTTCTACCGAGCGTTCAAAGACGTCCGTGAGCGCCTCGCCCGCGGTTGCCTGGCCGGAATGACGCCGCAGCCAGTCAGGATCGGCAACATCGGCAAGGCTCGGCCGGTCCGGCGCTTCCCAGAATTGCACCACGGCCTCGCGCATGGTGTAGCGGTCGAGGCGGCTAAAATCGAGGCGACGGCCTTCGTATTCGACTTCGGCCGAACCGGTGGCATCTACGGCAACCTGCTTCAGCAGCTCGGCCGAGAGATCCATCAACCCGCGGTAATCGGTGTAGGCCTGATAAAACTCGAGCATCGTGAATTCGGGGTTGTGGTGCGTAGAGAGGCCTTCGTTCCGGAAGTTGCGATTGATCTCATAAACCCGCTCGAGACCGCCCACCACGAGACGCTTCAAATATAACTCGGGGGCGATGCGCAGGTAGAGGTCGATATCGAGCGTGTTGTGATGCGTAACAAACGGGCGTGCGGCCGCTCCGCCGTAGAGCGGCTGCATCATGGGCGTCTCTACTTCGATATAGCCGCGCGCTTCGAGCTGCCTGCGCAACGACGCCACAATGCGGGCGCGAGTGATAAACACCTTGCGCACCTCGGGATTGGCGATGAGATCGAGATAGCGCTGGCGGTAACGGGTCTCCACGTCTTCGAGGCCGTGCCATTTTTCGGGCATAGAGAGCAGCGTCTTGGATAGGAACTCGATCTTCTCCACGTGCACGCTCAGCTCGCCTGTACGGGTGCGGAACAGGTATCCCTCCACGCCGATGATGTCGCCGATATCGAGCAATTGGAAGAGCGTAAACTCGCGTTCGCCCGCCGCGTCCTTCTTCACATAAATCTGCAAGCGCTCACCATCCTGCTGCAGATGAGCGAAGCCGGCCTTGCCCATGAGCCTCTTGGTCATGAGACGCCCTGCTACGCGCACGCGGATCTCAGGAACCAGTTCCTCGGCCGTTTTCGCTGCGTAGCCTGTCAGGATTTCGGCAAGGGTGGAGGTGAAATCAAAACGGCGGCCGTACGGTTCGAAACCGAGAGCGGCGATCTCACGGGCGCGGCACAGTCGTTGTGTAAGAAGTTCGTCTTCCAGCGACAAAAAAGTCTCCTTGTGTCGGATAGGCTATTATAAGGCTCGTTTTGCGGCGGTCTATTTCTATTATCATTCCCGCTTACAACGAAGAGAGCCGGTTGCCCGCTACGCTGGAACGGGTGTGCCGGTATCTCTGCCGCACCTCATGGGAGTTTGCGGAAGTGATCGTTGTGGATGACGGTTCACGCGATGCTACCGGAAAGGTCGCGGAGGACGCCGGTGCGCGCGTTCTGTCGCATCCCGGCAACCGGGGGAAAGGCTATTCGGTGCGGCAGGGAATGTTGGCTGCGCAGGGCGACTGGGCGCTTCTCTCGGATGCCGACCTTTCGACACCTATGGAAGAACTGGAAAAGCTCTGGAGTGCCGTCGAGCAGCAGGGCGTGCCCATCGCAATCGGTTCCCGCGCTCTCAATCGATCGTTGATCGGGGTGCGGCAGCCGCTTCTGAGGGATGGCGCCGGCCGCTTGTTCAATCAGGTAATGCGAAGGACGACCGGATTGCCGTTCCGGGATACGCAATGCGGCTTCAAGCTCTTTGCGTCAACGGCGGCGCACGAGATCTTTTCGAGACAGCTACTGGACGGCTTCGGCTTTGACGTGGAGGTGCTGTACATCGCACGGAGCCTGGGCTTCGCGTGTGTGGAGATTCCGGTAAAGTGGAACGACGCGGCCGGCAGTAAAGTCAGCCTAGGGCGGGGGTTCGACGCCTTTGTTGACCTGTTGCGCGTGCGTTGGAATGCCGCGAACGGAAAGTACCAATAACTCCGGCGGGGTTAGCGCCCTCAGACCTTGACGATCACTTCGCGAAGCCGTTCGCGGGTCAGGAAGAACTTGACGGAGGCGAAGCCGGCAAATAGCTTTTCGAGGCTTCGGTTATTAAAGAGCTGCGTGGGGTGGCGGGAGCCCTGCTTGGTGACGTGCAGGAGGTTGATCTCCTGAATCCGGAAGATATAGTGAGGCACCGACTCCAGTTTGCTCTCGGAGTGGAAAAAAGAGAGCATGTAGCTTTTGGGGCGCACGATTTTCTGCAGCCGCTCGATCACCGCGGTGAGTAAAGCAGGCGCAAGATACTCGAGTACGTCCCAGATCAAAACGCCGTCGAAGTGCCCTTCCGGATAATCGAGGGCCTGACGAAGGAAGTATTCGATGCGGCCGGCATTGGACTGATCCTCGCCGTTCGGGCCGAAGGTCTCGCTTAAAAGCTGCAGAAAATTCTCGGAGTAGAGGCGGTGACCGAGGCTCGTGATGAAGGTGACGTTCTGTTGGGTAGCACCGCCCAGATCTAGAATCGTGAGACCGGACTGCCCACGGATGTAGGAAAAGAACTCGTCGAGGCCGCGGCTCCGCCGGAGCAGCGTTTCGGCCGCCTGTTTTTGCCGCGCCGCAAACAGCGGAAGCGAAGTTTCCGCACTCATCATGGTGGCCTTAGAGCCTTGTGAATCGCGTGGTCCGCGCCACATGGTCTTCAATCGGTCCGGCAGCAACGGCGGGGCCCCCGGCTAACGTTTCACCTCCGCCGCGGCGGCAGGAGCCTGACTCACCGCTGCAGCAGGCTGTGCCCTGGGTGGTGCTGCGGGCTTCGCCGGTTCCGGCTTCACGATATCGATGCTTCCCTTGAAGTAGGCTCCATCTTCGATAACGATTCGCGCCGTTTTGATGTCGCCGATGAGTTTGGCATCTTTACGAATCTCGATCTTCTCGGAGGCTTCGACATTACCTTGGATCGTGCCGAGGGCAACGACTTCACGGGCCCGGACACTCGCGTGCACTCTACCGTTGGGGCCGATGGTCAGCTTGTGCTCCATCGCCTCCACTGTCCCTTCGAGGTCTCCATCGACAAAAAGGTCTTCCTTACTATAGATCTGGCCGACTATTTTAACGGCCTTCCCAATTGACGCCGTGCCGCCACGCAGCGGCTCATGATCCATTCTCCCCACGGGAGTACTCGACACGGGTGTGGCCTCCTTCCTGGTCTCCACAAAACTCGGCTTCAGGGGAACCGTCACTCCCCCTGGGCTGGGCGGATTGAAAGGCTTGGGAATGTCCTCTTCCCTCCGTTTGTTCCACATTTGCCGCCCTCCTAGCGATTCAGGTATAAGTTCATGATACTTTTCCTTAGTCTAATGGGGACCCTTGGGAAAAGGCAAACATTCTTGTCACTGGTACGCGCCGGCGGCCGCGCGAGGCTACGCCGCAGTGCGACTGCGAGGTACCCCCGAGGTTTACCGCGTCGCGAGTGTGCCGGTGTACTCTGGACATGACACCTAGGCAATGGATTTCAAGGATCAGCTCAAATCCGCGGTGGACATCGTTGCCGTTATCGGAGACTATGTCCGGCTGCGCAAAGCCAGCGCCTTCAGCTATACCGGCCTTTGCCCTTTTCACTCCGAGAAAACGCCCTCGTTTTCGGTCCATGCCTCCAAACAGTTCTATCACTGCTTCGGTTGCCACGCGCATGGCGACGTACTGAAGTTTGTCATGGAAATCGAGGGAGTGAGCTTCTATGAGGCTCTCAAAAGCCTGGCGGAACGTTACGGCATCTCCATGCCGAAGCGCTCGCATTTTACCGATGAGGACTCGCGCCGCAGAGAGGCCATTCTGCAAATGCACGTGGTGGCCCAGGAGAATTTCCGGTCGAATCTTGCCGGCGCTCCCGGCGAAACGGCACGCGAATATCTGGCACGCCGCGGCGTGGGTCCCGAGACGGCCGAAGAGTTCGGCCTAGGCTATTCGGACCGGTCCGGCCGCGGGCTCGTGCGCCTGCTCGAGCGCGAGGGATTCGCCGCCGACCTCATAGAAGCGAGCGGCCTTGCCGGAAAGCGCCCCGACGGCAGCCTCTACGACCGCTTCCGGAACCGCCTGATGTTTCCGATCCACAACGAAAAGGGCAAGATCATCGCGTACGGAGGCCGCGCTTTGGCGAGCGATGACGAACCTAAGTATTTAAATTCCCCGGAAACACCGATATACAAGAAGAGTCATGTGCTCTACAATCTGCATCGCGCAAAGGAGGCGATAAGGAAAGAGGACCGGTCGATTCTGGTGGAAGGCTACATGGACGCAATCGGCGTCGCTGAAGCAGGTTTTGGGTCAGTAGTCGCAAGCTGCGGCACGGCATTAACGGCCCAGCAGGTCCAGACTTTGAAGCGCCATTCCCAGAACATTGTGGTCAATTTCGATCCGGACGCACCGGGCGCGGCGGCTGCGCAACGCTCCATCGATCTTCTGCTTACGGAATCGATGGTGGTTCGCATCATGGAACTGGATGGCGGTCTCGATCCGGATGAGTATTGCAAGCAGCGCGGACCGGCGGCGTATGGCGGGAGGCTGCAGAACGCGCAGGGTTACTTTTATTGGCTGGCGGATCGCGCGCGGGCCCGGAACGACATTCGGTCGCCGGAGGGCGTGGTAGCGGTTTTGAAGTCTCTGCTGCCCGCGGTGCAGCGAATTTCCGACCCTGTGGAGCGAATGGCCGTTGCGGAGAATCTCGCGGGATATATCGGTGTGGATCGGGGAGTGGTGCTGGATAGTTTTCGGAGATCGGTGGCCGATCGCCAGCAGAGAACGGTAGAGACGCCTAAAGAGTTGGTCCGCGCCGACGAAAAGGGAATTATCAATGTTCTTTTGTCTCCAATCCGGGAACGGCACGAACTGGCGGCGGAACTCGAAGACTGCCGTATTTTGGAACAGCTCGCGACGCGCCGGATCTTCGAGGCGATTCGCGCCATCTGCGCGGCCGGGGGGGAATTGAGTTTCGAAACGGTCAATGCGCGGTTGCAGGACACCGATCAGGTGTTGCTGGCCGAAGTGCTGTTTTCGGAGGAGATCGAAGCACAGCAGGATCTGGAACATGGACGGCGCTGCTTAGACAGTCTGAAGCGATCGCAACAGCAGGCGCGCCGCGCTGAATTGAAGGCGCAGGTGAAGCAAGCGGAGCGCGCGGGCGATGTGCGCGAGGCCCTTAGATTGGCGGAGGAGTTGGCGCGGCTGGAAGGGCCGCGGGGAGCCCGCGCATGAACATTCGATTAAGATTTTTCGATCGCGACGTATTGTACAATAGGCTGGATTTGATCTCGCCGAAGACGGGGGCTCGGTGACACTTGAGGACAAATTCGACGGGTTGGAACGTCTCGTTGAAATAGGCAAAGACAAAGGGTACGTTCTTTATGATGAGGTCAGCCAGGTCCTGCCGGGAGACATGGCTGCCGGATCGGAACTCGACGAAGTTCTTGCCGGTTTGGACGGCGCCGGAATCGAAATCCTCGAAGAACCGAAAGACTTCGATGGACAAAGGATCGAAGAGGGCGAGGAGCTTCTCGATCTGGAACTCGGCCCGGGGTTCGGAGAGAAGGTCAGTGACCCGGTCCGCATGTACCTCCGCGAAATGGGCACCGTACCGCTGCTCACGCGTGAAGGCGAAGTGGAGATTGCCCGCCGCATTGAGCGGGGCCAGCGCACGGTTCTCAAATCGCTCTCGCGGGCGCCTTTAGTCATTCAGGAAATCCTCGCTTTAGCGGATGAGGTGCAGCGGGATTGCATTTCCGCACGCGACATTGTCCAGATTTCGGACCCGATTCTGACCGACGAACTGGTCGATGAAGTCCGGCGGCAGTTCCTGGAGGCTACCGAGGAGTTCGCGCGCCAGTACAAGAAAATGCTGCAGGCGCGTCAGCGGCTGCAGGCTATTCCGCGGGGAATCAAACCGAAGCAGTACCGGCACCAGTTGTGGGAACTCGGCCGGCTGGTGGTGAAGACATCACGTCTGGTCCGGGCGGTAAAGTTCCAATCGCCGGTGATCCACCACTTAATCGATCGCGTGCGGGCGGCGGTCGAAGAGTTGAAGCCGCTCGAGCGCGAGATGGCTAAAGTGCAGCGCAAGCTCGAAACTTGGCCGGCGGCGCGAAACGAGGCGGTTAAGGATTTACGTAAGGAGCAGCGGGCGTATGCCCAGAAGCTGCAGCAACTGGAAGAGCAGTTCGGTGGCTCGGCTGCCGATTTACGGCGCACGCTGGAGATCATCAGCAAGGCGCACTTCGAGGCCGAGGCTGCAAAAAAAGAGCTGATCGAAGCGAACCTGAGATTGGT
The DNA here is from genome assembly GCA_019242155.1 of Terriglobia bacterium. GTDB lineage: Bacteria > Acidobacteriota > Terriglobia > Bryobacterales > Bryobacteraceae > PSRJ01. The sequence continues at coordinate 14,133 of JAFAWA010000058.1, forward strand.
AGTGAGCATCGCCAAGCGGTATACCAACCGCGGAATGCAATTTCTCGATCTGATTCAGGAAGGCAACATCGGCCTGATGAAGGCGGTGGATAAATTCGAGTACCGCAGGGGCTACAAATTTTCCACGTACGCCACATGGTGGGTGCGGCAAGCGATTACGCGCGCCATTGCGGATCAGGCGCGCACGATCCGCATCCCCGTCCACATGATCGAGACCATCAATAAGCTGATCCGAACCTCACGGCAGATGGTTCAGGAACTCGGCCGCGAACCGAGCAACGAAGAGCTTGCCAAGCGCCTGCAACTCCCCGTGTCCAAAGTTCGAAAGGTGCTGCGTGTGGCGCAGGAACCGATCTCTCTGGAGACGCCGATTGGGGAGGAGGACGAATCGCATCTGGGAGATTTCATCGTTGACCAGAACGGGATTTCGCCTTCCGATGCCGTGATTAATTTAAATCTGCGCGAGCAGACGGCGCAGGTGCTAAAGACACTGACGCCACGGGAAGAAAAGATCATCAAGATGCGATTCGGACTGGAAGATGGCAGCGAACATACTCTGGAAGAAGTAGGCCAGAATTTCGCCGTTACCCGCGAACGCATCCGGCAGATCGAAGCGAAAGCGCTCCGCAAGCTGCGGCATCCGAGCCGCAGCCATCGGTTGCGAGCATTTCTCGAAAACGGGACTCGCGGCCTCTAATCAGAACCGCGGTTCGCGACGGCCTCCACCGGCCCGCGAACCTCCGCCTCCGGGGCGGCCGCCGCCCCCGCTACGCCCCATACCTGCAGTAAAGCTACGTTCGGGTTTCGGGCGCGCCTCGTTGACGTTTAATGCCCGGCCCTCCATGCTGAAACCGTTTAAGGCAGCGATGGCCTGGTCCGCTTCCGAATCGTTGGCCATTTCCACAAAACCAAAGCCACGGGACCGCCCAGTGTCACGGTCAGTCATAATTCGTGCGCTATTCACAATCCCGTAACGTTCGAATAGGCCTCTTAAGGATTCCTCGGTTGC
>JAFAWA010000333.1 GCA_019242155.1 Terriglobia bacterium
GGACTTCACCCGAGCCAAAATCCCGCCCCGCTGCAATTCCCTCTTGCTCAACGCTGTCCTCCCCACCTGACCTCCCTAGAGGAGGTCATCATAAGGGGACATTTCTAATGTGGTCTTAAGGGGACATTATCAAAGTGGCGCAACAGCGTCAGGCACCGGTGTCTCATGTACCGATTAGAAAGTTTCAGTAAGTAACGGTAACCACCCATGCCGGGATCTGCTTGCATCTTGACGCACGGCTCCCTCCTATGTCACACTCCCCGGAGTCTCCGTTAAGGTGACTAATCTCGATGAAAATACCAGCCCGGAGACGACCGCCTCCGACGGCGGTCTCTACGAGTTCTTGAATGTGTGAAACCAGGGCGATATTCGATTGCCACGGATAAGGCGGGTTTCGCTCCCCTGACGATTCCCTCGGTTACCATCGACGCGCGGCAGGATCGTCGCCGAGCACCTTTGGAGTCACCCAGACCGTGCTGAGCGTACAGAATGCGGGCAATCGAACCGGCCAATTGTCGCTCCGGCTCGACACTTTTAGAGAGATCGTGTTAACGGACGAGCCGAGTTGACTGCAGCAGATGCTCGTACGCATCCACGGGCGTGCGCGACTCCAGGGAGCGAGCCAGCAGTCCGGTGCAATTCGCGATCGCGAAGCTTACTCCTTTCAGGTTTCGCTCCGGGGGCACGCCCGGAATCGGACGCGGCCATGGCGCTGCCCAAAAAATGCCGTCCTGAAACCGGCAGCGATTGCGATCACATTCCGGATCGGCGGCAACCGCGATCGCCCCGTCGATCATCCCCGGCAACAGGCTCGCTGCGCTGACTACAAAGATGTCTCGCTCGCGTGCGCGGCGCACCAAATCTTCGAGCCTGTCCCGGTGGTGGGGGTTCGCGGTTCCGACGCTCACATTTACGATGTTCATCGCATGATCCAGGCACCATTCGAGGCCCTGCAGCAGCGTCTCTATATTGGCCGAAAGCCGGCGCTCAAAGATTCGCACGGCATATAATTCGGCCTCCGGAGCCTTCTCCCTAATGGCGCCGGCGACGGCGGTTCCGTGTCCGATGCGATCGATGAAATCGGTGCTGTCGCCGTCCGGATGGCAGTTCACTCCGCCCGCGATGCCGCCGACGTGTGGATGATCCGGATTGATTCCGCTATCGACGACCCCTACCCGCACTTTCATTTCGACACAGCGGTTGGCTCTTGGATGCCGCGATTGAGCATGATTACCTGGTCGGCAATGGCGGCCAAAGACGCGCGATGCGTGATCAAAATGGCTGTTCGTCCGCGCAACACGGCCGCCAGCGATTCCACGATTTCGCGCTCAGTCTCGGCATCGAGCGCAGCCGTGGGCTCATCCAGTACCAACACAGACGGGTCTCTCAGCAGCGCGCGCGCGAGGGTCATCCGATGACGCTCCCCGGCGGAAAGAGTGAGGCCTCGCTCGCCGAGCACTGTGTCATAGCCCGCGGGCATGGCCTCAATATGATCGTGAATCGCGGCCCGCCGCGCGGCCGTTGCGATCTCTTCTAAAGTCGCATCGGGTTTGCCGTACGCCAAATTCTCCCGGACGCTGGCCTGGAAGAGAAATGACGACTGATCTACGAGCACGATCTCCCGCCGCAGATCGCTGACACGCAGATCTCGGACGTCCAGCCCATCCAGCCGAATAGTTCCATCATCGGGATCATAGAAACGTACGAGCAAGTCGGCGAGCGTAGACTTTCCTACGCCGCTCGGCCCAAGAACTGCGCAGATTGTGCCGGGCTCGATGCGGAAGGAGAGGCGCTCCAGTACGGGCGAGTCTTCATAGCGAAAACTCACGTTGTCGAACTCGATTTCCCCGCGGGCATTTTCGATGCAGGTTGGATTGGCGGCTTCGCGGATCTCAATCGGCGTATCGAGCAATTCGAAAACACGCCGCAGCGATGCGCTCCCGCCTACCAAACTCGTGTAGAGCCCCATAAGGTTCTGAATCGGAGCGAGCAGACGCAGATGGTACGCCATCAGCGCGACCAAAGATCCGGTGGTCAGCCGTCCGTCAATCACCATCTTGCCGCCGTAGAGGAAGATCGCCGATGTGGTGAGGGTCAGAACCGTTCCTGGAACGGCGCCCGCCATAAAAGATGTGCGCTGCATCGCGAGCAAAGCATCGATGAAGCCTCCGTTGCGTTCCCGAAAGCGGCGGACCTCAGAACCCTCGGCATTATTTGTGGCGACAACACGAAAACCCAGAAGCGTTTCGATGAGAAAGCTTCCGATGTTCGCGCTGCGCTCTCTGACGGTTCGAGCCTGCTCCGATAGCCGATTCTGAAAGTGCCGCAGAGCCCAGATGCTGAAGGGCAGTGCGGCCAAGCTGCAAAGGAAAACCGGAAGGCTAAACCAGGCCATAATAGCGGCGGCTCCCGCGAGGAACACCACGTTCGAGCAGGCTGCGAGGAGGGTGTCCGCGGCGATCCGCTGCACCTCGCCGACATCGTTGTTAATTCGTGAGACGACATCTCCCAAGCGGTTTTTGGTCCAGAATCGCGGAGAGCACGCCTGCAAGTGCCGATAGAGAGCGAGCCGCATATCGAACAGCAGATTCGCCGAGATCCGGACATAGTGGTAGCTCGAAACGATGTTCAGCGCAAATCCGGCAATGGTGAATCCCGCCATCATCCCGGCAATCCAAAACAGCGCGTGCAGGTCGCGGCGCAGCAACGCCGAGTCGATCAGGAGTTTGGAGAAGTACGGCTGCAGAAGTCCCAGCCCAGTGGCGATCCCGCCGATCATGGTTACGACCGTCAACTGCGGGAAATACGGCGCCACGAAGCGCAGCGCCCGCCGGTATTGCCCGAACCAGGTTATCTGAGTGTTATTCTGCATGCACGGGAGCAAGAAGGACCATGGTCACTTTGGCCAGAATGATCGGTTTTCTTCTACTAATTGGAATTTTGCCGACGTGGGCTGCCGAAGGGATTGAAGGAACGTGGCGGATGACGCGGCAGGAAGTTGGAGGCCAACCTGCGCCCGCGGAAGCACTTCTTCTCGATATTACCGCGGTCTCTGAGGGACTGCGCTTCACGTACTCGCGTATTGTTAACGGCACCTCGTCCGTAATCATGAGATTCTCGGTCCGCCTGGACGGAACCGAAGCTGAAATCAGAGATGCAGGGACCAATCGGCTGGGCACCGCGAGCCTCACGAAGAACGGCGGGTCCCAATATCGCCTGATCCTCCGTTCTCCGGTCCACCCGCCCACCGCGGGTACCATGACGGTTTCCGATGGCGGCAAAACGCTCACATCGGAGTCCGACACTGAAAAACCCGGCGGCGGGATCATTCACGCCGTCCAGGTCTTCTCGAGCTCGAAGTAAAACTCGGTACATCGCGAGGCTGTTTGACCATAGCAGGACTGGGGCGTGCGAGAAATTCACGCGTTCAAGGCCGGCGCAGGTAGCTCTTGCGCATCTTTGAGACGATCGTGAACTCCGGGTCTACGACATTCGATATGTCGTATTCCATGGCCTGCCCGAGAAGGAGACTGGCGCCGCGCTCGTCGAAACCGTAGCCGTCCATAAGCCAGCGCATCAGTTCGGTAGTGGCGTGCTGCAGAGCTTCGTTCAGCGCGCGCGAACTCCCCAGTACCATGATGAAGTCCTGATTCTCCAGGCGAGGCCAATTGATCTTCTTGCCTTTAATCAGGTCGACCGAGAATTCGACGTCGAGCGAAGTTTCGATGGCGCTGCCGACGACTTCTCCATCCCCCTGCCGGGCGTGGCCATCACCCAGAAAGAACAGCGCACCAGGCTCGTACACCGGCAACATCACGGTCGCGCCGGCACCCATGCCGTTGTAATCCATGTTTCCACCGAAACTGTCGGGATACGTGCTTGGGATCGCGGCCTTGTTGGCCGGCGCGGTCCCCACGCAACCGAGCATCGGCCGGAGCGGCAACTCGATACGGGGACCCTTGAAATCCGCGGGATCGAGATATGCGACGCCTTTCTGTTTATCTATATGCCAGTTGGCGCGCTTCGGTTCGCGGAGGGCTTCGGCGCGCAGGAAACCGGGATCTGCGGTATAGGGCGCAAGCAGCGATGCCGAAAAACCACTGGCGCGATTGGTCTCGAGACGTAAGATGTGAACGGCGAGTGTGTCCCCCGGTTCGGCGCCTTCGATATAAAAGGGACCGGTCTCCGGGTTGGGCCCTTGCCCCCGCTGGGCGCCTTTTGAATCGAAGCCGCCGGCATCTATGGTGTACGTAATCACGTGGTCGCCCGGGTGTATACGAAGCACCGGCTTATGCTCCGCGGAGAACGTATTGTAGAACTGCTGCGGCTCGAAATGATAGGTTTCGGCCCAGCAAACCGCTGCTGCGGCAGCGTAAAAAAGCATGATCTTCACGTAGGCCTCCTTCTCTTATGGCCGAACCGGTTCCGGGATGGCGGCGCCGTCCGCTCTGGGGTCGGATGCCGCGAAGTTGATGCCTGTTTTCGAGTTGTGCAGGATGGCCTGCCCCCGGCCCATGCTTTCGATATATTCGCGTTGTATCCGGATGATGTGGCCGCGTTCGGAAAGCTGCTGCAGAGTCGCCGCAGGGACGCGGAATTCGATCGAGACATCGCATCCGGGCGCATTGTTTTTGGAGAACCGCGGCGCTTCCATGGCCTCTTGCAGGTTCATGTGGTAATCGATGAAGTTCGAGACAAATTGCGCATGTGCCAGCGGCTGAACCGCCCCGCCCATGATGCCGAAGCCGATGTGCTCGTCGCCGCGCTCCATAAACGCGGGTATCAGGGTGTGGAAAGGACGCTTGCCGCCCGCGAGCACATCGGGATGATTTGGTTCAAGGGTGAAACCGCCGCCGCGATTTTGCAAAACAAAGCCCATCCCTTCGACAGTGACTCGGGAGCCGAAATAGCCGAACACGCTCTGAATCCAGCTTGCCACGTTGCCTTCGCGATCCACCACCGTCAGATAGGTCGTATTGCTTCCGCCCGGCTCGCCCGCTTCCACATCGCAATTGGCGCGCGTTGGATCCATGAGGGCCGCGCGCCGGCGGGCGTAGTCTTTGGACAGGATCTGAGGCACCGGCGCGTCGTAGGTGCGCGGGTCCGCGACATAGCGGTGCACGTCGGAATACGCAAGCTTCATCGCTTCGATGCGTTTGTGCAGTTCTTCCGGGCTGAAAGCTCCGCCGGCCGACGGAGGCTTGGTCTCCATGATGTTCAGCATTTCGAGCGCGGCCATGCCTTGGCTGTTCGGCGGAAGTTCGTAGACGCGCCAACCGCGATAATCGATCGAAATGGGCTCTACCCATTCGGGGGCAAAGGACGCCAGATCCTCCGCGGTCATCGTGCCGCCGAGGTGTTGCGACGTATTGAGAATGGCGGCTGCGATCTCGCCGCGATAGAACGCGTCCGGCCCTTTTTCGGCAACCAGCCGGAACGCGCGGCCCATATCGGGATTCTTGAAAAGCTGCCCCGTCTCGGGCGGCTTGCCGCCCGGGAGGAAAACGCGAGCGGATTCGTTGTTGGCGCGCAGACCTCGAACGATGCCCGGGCTGGCCCAAATCTCTTCCATCCCTTCATGCACGGGGTAGCCTTTTTCGGCGAACGCTATGGCCGGTTGGAACAGCTCCTTCCAGGGCAGCTTGCCGAAGCGCTGGTGCATCTGGTACCAGCCCCGAACCGCTCCCGGCACCGTCACGCTGTGGATGCCTTCGCCGGGCATGCGCTTAATGCCTTGCTTGGCGAGAAACTCCGGAGACAATGCCTTTGGCGCGGGGCCAGAACCGTTGAGCCCGGTTAGCTTGCCGGTTTTTGCATCCCAATAGAGGACGAACAGGTCGCCTCCGAGTCCCGTCATCAGGGGCTCGGTCACTCCGAGTACCGCGTTAGCTGCGATTGCGGCGTCCACCGCGGAACCGTCGCGCGCGAGAATTTGAGCGCCTGCTTGCGATGCAAGCACCTGGCTGGTTGCGGCAATTCCTTCCTGGCTGATGACCATGGAGCGGCCGTAACTCCTCCCGGCTTGCGCCTGAAGTGCCGCTGCGGCGAAGCAAGCAACCAAGGCAACTTGGAAAATAATCCGCATATCGGTCTACAATAGCAAGCGCCGAGGTCCGGGCGTGGGCAATGCACACGCACGCCGCAGTGCTTGCCGAATTCGCGAAGTGAGAGAGGCAGATTGCAAGGGCTGAACGCCGAGCAGGAACTCATGATCGCCACCGTACGGAAGTTTGTGGAAAAGGAAGTGATGCCGCGCGCTTCTGAGTTGGACCACCGCAACGAGTACCCGCATGCGTTGGTGCGGCAGATGCAGGACATGGGTCTGTTTGGCCTAAACATTCCCGAGGAATATGGTGGGGCGGGCGTCGATTCCACAACGTTCGCCAGGGTCTTTGAAGAGGTTTCGCGAGGGTGGCTGGGCCTGGCGGGTGTTATCGGAACGAATTCCGTGATGTGTGATGTTCTGGTGCGCTTCGGCACCGGCGACCAGAAGCGGCGATTCTTGCCGGGGATGGCCTCCGGTGAAAAACGAGGCGGGATCTGCCTGACCGAATCGAATGCAGGCACCGATCTGCAAAATATCAGCACGACGGCGATCCGTCAGGGAGACACTTACCGTGTCCACGGGTCAAAGATGTGGATCACGAACGCCCGGCACGGTAATACGTTTCTGCTGCTCGCCAAGACCGAGCCGCGTGCGCAGCCGGCCCATCGGGGTATGAGTGCCTTCATCATCGAAAAAGGCCCGGGGATGAACGTGGGCCGCGACATCGAGAAGCTCGGCTATAAGGGCGTCGAGACCTGCGAACTGCATTTCGATGATTTTGCGGTGCCGGCAGAGAATCTGATCGGTGGCGCGGAGGGCCAGGGCTTTAAGCAGGTTATGACCGGCCTCGAAGCAGAACGGCTCAATGTAGCCGCCCGCGGGCTCGGAATTGCGCGCGCGGCCTTCGAGGAGGCCATCCGCTATGCCCAGAGGCGGGTGACTTTCGGCAAACCGATCGCCGAATATCAGACAATTCAAAACAAGCTGGCCGACATGGCTACGCGCATTGAAGCCTCGCGCCTGCT
>JAFAWA010000469.1 GCA_019242155.1 Terriglobia bacterium
AGTGGCTCGAAGCGCTGGAACTCGACATCCAGGTTATTCTCGAGCGCCAGCGCGATCGCATCCGCGAGCGATAGATACAGGTTGCCGGCGCGCAGCAGTTCTTCGATGCGTCGAGAGTTTTCGAACCGGACCGGACCGGCGGAACTCCGGTGGTAGGCGCTGAAGACGCGATCATACCAGTGCGAGCCCGCATCGAGCTCGATGCGCGGCGCCTGGTCCGCCGTCACCTGCGCCAGCGCCATCAAAGGGAAGCCCGCAAGAAGCAAACCGCGCTTCACCGGCCGTCTCCCTTTTTCCCGCCGCGTCCCTCCTGCGGGCTTTGCGTAGGCGCCGCCATTCTCGGAGCGATCCCTATGCCGCCGGTGCGCTGGTTTAAGGGACCGCCCTGCGTTTCGGCGTTCCCGCCTTCGGCCGCCGGAGCGTCATGCGGAATAATGATCGAGCCCTCCTGCGTGGAGTCCCCGGGGTTCACGACGGTATAATCGTTCGGCTCGAGGCCGCGAAGAACCTCTACTACCGGACCATAATCGCGGCCGACTTCGATTTTTTGCAGGTGAATCTGCTTCGCCTGTGTGTGTGCCTGCTGCTCCTGATCCTTTTGCACCTGGTTCAAATTCTGCCGCTGCTGCTGGGTGAGATCACGCAGCACGCCGATCTCGAGCCCGTCGGGATTCGGAATGATGCTGTCACCGGGAACAAGCAGCGGCGGGTTGGCGCGGATATCGGAAAACTGCACTTCGGCATACATGCCCGGCAAGAGCAGAGACTGGGGGTTGGGCACCTGCACCTCAACCAGCAGAGTCCGCGAGGCCGGGTCGAGCGCGTTCGAGGTGCGCGTTACTTTGCCCTGAAAAGCGCGGCTGGTGTACTCCTGGACAAAAACCGAAGCCGGTTGGCCGGTGCGAACCGTGGACGCGCTGCCCTGCGGAACATTCACCAGAATACGGAGCACGCCGATCTGCGCTTCGCGGTAAAGTTCGCCCACACCGCCGCCGCTTGAAAGGCTGGATGGCGTGGCGGGAATACTGGTGGCATTCGTTCCCTGAGTGCCGACCGCCGAACTCTGCTGGGTACCGCCGCCCGGAGTAGTGGACGCGCCCAAACTCGCTCCGTTCGACGAGACCAGTGCTCCTATATCGAAATTCCGCGCAGTAATGATGCCGGTGAACGGCGCGACCACGTGTTCAAAACCCTGTAGCGCGAGCAGCCGCTCCAGGTCGGCGCGATTGGCGCGGATGTTCTCTTCCGCTGTGGCAATCGCTGCCTGCTGCAGATTCACCGCCGCCGTGGCGCTCTTGTAATTGGCCAGTTGCTGGTCAGCTTCCTGCCGTGAAACGGCGCCGTCCATCACCAGCACGCGGTACCGTTCCCAGGTGACACGCGCGAGTTCCTCCTGCGCCTGCGAATTCTGGAGAGCAGCCTGCGCCTGTCGTAGTTGTTGCTCGGCCTGCGCCACCGTGGCTCGGGCCTGCACCACCTGCTGATCCAGATCGGGCGCTTCTATATCCGCGAGCACCTGGCCCTGGCGCACGCGGTCGCCGATATCGGCATAGCGTTTTCGGACGTACCCGGCGGCTCTTGCGTATATGTAGGCTTCGGTAAGCGGTGTGATATCGCCGGGCAGCAGCATATGGGCGGTTCCCGGGGAACGCCGCGCCTTAGTCACGTTGACTACAGGCAAACTCTCAGCCTGATTCTGGGCCGCCGCGGCGACCGCCTTTTTTCGGTTGTGCCGTGGAAGATAGCCGACCAGGAACAATATCGCCAGGAGCACGAGAGCGATGGCTATGCCCAGCAGCCAGCGTCCGCGGCGCGGAGGCGGAGCCGGAGGCGAAGGCGGCGGGAGAAGCTTGTGCTCTTCGGCCGGAGGAAGCAGCCTTTCCGATGTGGTGGCCATGGGTCAGCGCCGCTCCTCTGGCAGGCCCTCGCGAGCCTCGTCTTCGATTACGCGATCCATATCTTGCGGAGCAGCCTTGCGAAGGAAGGTATACATAATAGGCACGAAGAACAGAGTAGTGATCGTGGCCACAATCAGACCGCCGATGACGGCACGCCCGAGAGGGGCGTTTTGCTCGCCGCCTTCCCCCAGCGCCAGAGCCATCGGCATCATCCCGATGATCATAGCGGTCGCAGTCATGATGACGGGCCGTATACGCGTGCTGCCCGCCGCTAGCGCCGCTTCGAGCGCATTCTTGCCTTCGGCGCGCTCATCATTGGCGAAGTTCACGAGCAGAATTGAGTTTGCCGTCGCTACTCCGATCGTCATAATGGTCCCCATCAGGGACGGCACGTTCAGCGTGGTCTGGCTCAGGAACAGCATCCAAAGGATTCCGGCAAGCGCGCCGGGCAGCGCCATTAAGATGATGAACGGGTCGATCCACGACTGAAAATTTACCGTCATGAGCAGATAAACCAGAAGCACTGCAAACACCATGCCTATGCCGAGCCGCGTAAACGAAGACTGCATCGTGGCAACCTGGCCGCGCATGACGACCTGCGTCCCCTCCGGCAG
>JAFAWA010000006.1 GCA_019242155.1 Terriglobia bacterium
TGCGTCGGGATCTCCGCAGGTTGCGAGCTGTACGCTGACCGGCGTGTCGCAAACGGTTTTGAACCAGGAGTCGTAAGTTTTCAAAATGGTGGAGGCGGGGGGAGTTGAACCCCCGTCCGAGAAAGCTCGTAATGAAGAGCCTACGTGCGTAGCCGGCTCAAAAATCTCGGCCGCCGCTTTAGAACCGGCGAGACTAGCGGCCGCCCAGCCCGATTGTATCTCGGCCGCCGGCTCCGGACCGAAGCCTTTGGCCTATCCCGCAAAATGACGCTCACTCACCGCCGCGCGGGCTCAGCGGCTGGAGCGGCTACCTAATTAATTAGGCAGCGTATGCAAACTGCGTGTTATTGGCAGTTATGGTTTTCCGATCGTTTTACGGGAGCTCGGAACCCGGCACGCCTCCCCACCACGATTCAATCCCGTCGAATCCGTTGCGCCCCCTTTGTCAAAGAGACCACATGGTGGTTCCGCTTCTATGATACACCCACTGGCTTATAATCGAGTATGCGCAGACCCGCCCTTTGGTTGTGCCTGCTCGCGCCGCTTCTGCCGGCCATTGGCCGCGCGCAGCTACCACCAATTACCAAGCTGATGGTCCACGTGGTCAATGACAGCGATAAGCCGGTGGACCGGGCGAGCGTGATTGTTCGCTTTGTCGCCGGCCGGGCGTATCTCAAACTGGGAAAAAAGATCCGCGAGACCTACGAATTGCGCACCAACCAGGAAGGCGAGGCCAAGGTCCCCGAGATTCCTCAAGGCATGATTCTCGTCCAGGTGATTGCGAAGGGCTATCAGACGTTCGGCCAGACCTTCGAAATCGAAGAAGCGGAGCGCACCGTGGAAATCAAACTGAACCCTCCCCAGAAGCAGTACTCCGCTCACGAGAACTAGCGCGGTTACGCCAAGTCGAACTTCTCCTGGTGCAACTGGCTGTCGGTTTTGACGATTACCGTCCGCCCCAGAATCTCTTCCAACTCCTGAAGATAGCTGTTGTGGCTGGATTTCAGCAGCTTCGCTACATCGGGCGATACCCGCAGCAGCACATCTTTACCTTCGACCGCCTTCGCGATCTTATGAGCCTCCTGCAGGATTTCGCCGACAACCGTTTGCGGGCTCTTCACATATCCGGCGCCTTCGCAGTAAGGGCACGGGGTACACAAAGTACGCTCGAGGCTCTGCTTGACTCGTTTGCGAGTAATCGCGACCAAGCCGAAATCGTTAAACTGCAGAATCTTGTAGGGTGCGCGGTCGCTGTGCATGGACTCTTCGAGCGCCTGCATGACCTTTTGCCGATTCTTGCGCTCGTCCATGTCAATGAAGTCTACGACGATAATGCCGCCCAGATCGCGGAGACGGATCTGCCGCACGATCTCTTTGATTGCGTCCGTATTGGTTTTGACTATGGTGTCTTCGAGGCGGTTGGACTTGCCCACGTATTTTCCGGTGTTCACATCAATAGCTACTAACGCCTCGGTCTGATTGATGACGATGTAGCCGCCGGACTTCAGCCAGACCTTGGGGCGCAGCGCTTTTTCGAGTTCCGCCGTGACCCCGAATTCATCAAAGATCGGCGTGGACCGGGTGTACATCTTGACCCTGCTCACCAGAGCAGGTTGAAACCGCTGCACAAACCGCAGGACGGATTCGTAAAGCTCTTCGTTATCGACCCAGATGTTTTTGAAAGCCGAAGTGAGCTGATCGCGAAGCACACGCTCGACTACATTCAGATCGTGATGGATCAAGGCCGGAGCGGGCTTTCGCTCGGCTTTTTGGCGCAGGTCGAGCCACAAATTGTAGAGGAACATCATGTCGGTCCGAAGCTCCTCTTCGGTATGGCCTTCGCCGGCGGTGCGTACGATGAAGCCGCCGGGGATACCCCCGCGGTTGGCCTGCAGGACGCGTTTGAGGCGACTGCGCTCTTCGTCGCTCGGTATCTTGCGCGAAACGCCGATGTGGTCCACGGTCGGCATGTAGACCAGAAACCGGCCCGGCAGGGCAATGTGGGAAGTAATGCGGGCGCCTTTCTGGCCGAGCGGCTCCTTGGCTATCTGGACGATGATCTCCTGCCCTTCCCGAAGCAGATCGCTAATGGAAGGGGCGGCGGCCCGCTCAGGCCTTCCGTTGCCGGCGGCGGCGCGCGGCTCCGGGGCAGTCCTCACGGCCTGTTCCCCTGCCTCAGGAAATTGCTGCCCGGATCGAGACGGCTCTGGCCCACCTCCACGATTCCTGCGCCGCGTCCTGCGGGAGACGCGATGCAGATAGCGTGGTCCCTGCTCCCGCAAAGTAGCTGTCAGGCTGGTTGGGATGCGCGCAGGCTCCGGCCCTTCCGCCTCCTGCGGCACCGCTTCCTCGGCGCCCACCACAGTTTCCATCGCCGCTTCCTCGGCGACCTCTTCAGCGGCTATTTGCTCTACCAGCTCGGCAACGGCTTCGGACGGTGCGTCGGCGGTGCTTTCCACAAAATCGGCCAATTCCGCCGCGTCGGTAGTAACGAACTCGACATCTTCGGCGGCTTCTGCTTCCGGCTCGGCGACTTCCTGCCCGGCCCCACGCTGTTCCGCACGTATTTCCGAAACGAAGCCAAAACCGGAGACGGAGACCTCCGGATTCTCCGGAACCTCCTCGTCTCCGTCGAAATCCACTTCCACAATGGCTTCCAATTCCGCGTCGGCCAGTATTAGCGCTTCCGGCGATTGGGGCTCGCGCTGGGTTTCTTCCGCCAGGTCCGCGGAGGATTCAGCGCCCGATTCGGAATCTAGGTCGTCCAACTCCCCGCCGGGCTCGTCCCCGCGCGAATATTTCGCCAGAGACTCTCCGGGCAGAACAAAGAACTCATCTTCGGTCTGCTGGGCCACTGCGGGTTCCGGCTGCCGCTGCGCGGGTGCGGGCACGCGCGCTTCCTTGGGCTCGGCAGCTTCGGGGGTTTGCGGTGTTTGCGAGGCTTGCGGCTGGGGCTCGGCTGTTGGGGAACCCGGGGAATAGAATTTAGAATCCGGCAGGCCACGCCCCTTGCCTCCACGCCGCCTACGTCCGCGGCGGCCGCCACGGCGGTCCCGGTCATCCCGGCGATCGCCCGAAAGCGGAGCAGGGGCTGTGGAAACCGGTTCCGTCGCGCGGGGCGCCTCAGACGCGGGAACGGGCTCGGGGTTCGGGGTTGCCGTAACCGGCGTGGGAACCAGTGGCTCGGCCTCCGGTACGGGCGTTGTTACGGCTGCCGGGGTTTGCGCCACACGGTCGAGCTTAAGAACCTTCTCCTCCACACTGGTTACGATTTTGTCGTACTCTTCGTTATCTTCGAAGAAATCGGATACGTACAGGAACGCGTCCCGTTCCAGGCCGATATCCACAAAGGCGGACTGCATGCCCGGCAGCACGCGCGTCACTCGTCCCTTGTGAATACTACCGGCGAGCGAGTACTCGTTTTCCCGTTGGTGGAAGACTTCGACTACCTGCTCATCCTCGGTCAAGGCCACACGCGTCTCGTGGTGGTTCGCCGAGATAATCAATTCTTTGGACATCAACTGCCTCCTCGCGGAAGCGTGGAGAGCCAAAGGGGCAGAAAGGTGGGTACCCTGCGTGCGTCCGAGCCGCTCTTATCGAGACGCCCGAACCATCCTTAGAAGAATCACGCTGGCCGTATGCGGAGCCGCCCTGCTGGGGCCTCGAACACAATCCGGCCGGGAACCGTCCTCTTTCGGAATGGCGCCTTGGCCACTTCCCCGAGGATCTCTACAGGCTCCCTATCAATTCTTTAATTCACAAACCTTCTGAGGCGGACATTGTTCACCAGCCCCAGTGCCAAGAAATTCGACCAGATGCTCGATCCCCCCGCGCTCATGAAGGGAAGCGGAATCCCGGTAACCGGCATTCGCCCCACAACCATTCCGACATTTACCAGCACGTGGAACAGCAGCAACGCCGCCACCCCCATGCAGATATACATACCGGACCGGTCGGCCGCGGTCTGCGCATTCTGGACGATGCGCATGATCAACACAAAATACAACGACAACACAATCACCACGCCTACAAACCC
>JAFAWA010000277.1 GCA_019242155.1 Terriglobia bacterium
GCTTCCGCCATCCGCTTCCGCCTGTACCAGCGAAAGGTGTAAATCACTCATGAAGCGAATAGCAACTGCGATCGCCGCCGGTACCCTGCTCGCGGCATTTGCATGGGCACAGCCGGGGAAGCCCGGCTATACCGTAATCGACCTTGGAGCCGTCGGCAATCCACCCGGCGGACCGAATTTTATCGCGGCCAACGGATTGGTCGCCGGTGCGGCCGCCACGGCCGATGGAAGCGCGATGCGGGCTGTCTTGTATTACAAAGGGCACACGCTCGATCTGGGCGCCGGGCACCCGAACAGCGCGGCCCTTGGTGTCAACGATCTGGGCCAGGTCGTAGGCGAGGCTGATACGATGAACCCGGCCGGTGCTGACGATTTCTGTGGTTTCAGCGCGGACGGATTTCCGTCTTCGACCGCATGCCTTCCGTTTCTCTGGCACAACGGCATTATCAAGCTCCTTCCCACTCTGGGAGGCGCGAATGGCATCGCCAACATGATCAACAATCGCGGTCAGGCTGTCGGGTGGGCCGAAACCGCAACTTCCGGCCCTGGCTGCCCCGTTTCCCGATTCGAGCCGGTCCTATGGCAATCCGACGGCATCCGGCAACTCTCGATTGCGGTCCCCGGCTCGTCCGATACGTACGGACTCGCGGCTCAGATCAACGATAACGGTCAGATCGTCGGTGCGTCGGGCACTTGCGGTCCTTTTGACTCCCTCAGCGAAGTCTATCTGGTGGAGAACCACGCGCTACTCTGGGATCGTGAGGGGACGCCCCACGATCTCGGCAATCTCGGCGGTGAGGGCGGCCTTGCTGGGAACCATGCGTGTGCATTGAACAATCACGGTCAGGTAGTAGGCCATTCGGAGCTTACGTCTGACCCCTCCGGACCATTCCATGCATTTCTGTGGACCGAGGCGGCCGGTATGGTTGACCTCAAAACGCTCCCCGGGGACTTCGCGAGCCTGGCCCTTGGTATCAACGATCAAAGTATGGTGGTGGGCGCTTCCATCTCCGCGGACTTTAACACCTTGACCGCTGTTCTGTGGCAGAACGGCGCGATCACCGACCTCAACCAGCTAATTACCGTAAACCCGGCTAAGCTACAACTGCTCGCCGCGTTTTCGATAAATTTCGCGGGCGAGATCGTGGGCTTCGCTTTCAGCCCCGCCGATAACAGCGTCCACGGGTTTATGGCTACGCCGAATAGCGGGCAGAACCCTTCGCTGACGCCGCAAAATGTCGGCAAGCCGACTCTCACGGAGTCCGCCCGCAAGTTGGTGTTGCGGCGCTTGGCGATCCGTTTCGAATAGCCCGTCCTCCCAATTGCGCAGCCGGCACACGAGCACCGCGAGAGCGTTGCCGGCTTCGCCCTCTGGCCCGAACCAGCGTAGGGGTGCGCAAGCCCGACCCCGGTCAAGCTAGTGGCCCGCGGGTGATGCTTCGTTTTTTTACACGTTCTCCTGTTAAGCCTCAGGACATCAGTAATAGAACGTATTTACTTCAATTCGAATTTAGGGTTAACTTAAGTGATGTGTGAAACGATCCAGTTACGTCGTTAGGTGTTCACCCGACCCATGCTGATCGGCCGTCAACTACCGTGTACCCGCTGAAACCATGTCCACATGCGATCCTAACTTCGTCGAGAATCAATTCCATCATCGTAACCGCACCTATGAGGAGTTCTTCGAGCGTGAGTCCCTTCGCTTGTCCGTTGCCTGTCAAGCGATGGCGGAGCGTTTTCTCCGCGGAGGCCGGCTGATTGCCTTCGGCCGCGGAGTCTACGCCACGGATGCGCAACAGGTTTCGGCCGAGTTCATGCACCCAGTGATCGCCGAAAAGCGGGCGCTACCGGCGCTCGATGTCTCATTGCTCTTTGAAGCGTCGGTTGCGGCGATCGTGGGTCCCGAGGATATCGTGGTGGGCTTCGGCCCGCCCGGCGGTGATCCGGCCGTCGCCCAGGCGCTCGACAGGGCGCGCCGGTGCGGCGCAATGACCGTCGCACTGCCGGGTAGCGGCGCTGAGTACGACGTGCAACATTTTTCTGACGATCCGTTCCAGCATCAGGAGATGATTGAAATCGTGCACCACATCCTTTGGGAGACGGTGCATGTATTTCTGGAAAATAGGGAACCCGGTTCGGGAGCCGGAGAAGACCTCCCGGAAAACAACGATGTAGTTGAGAACGTCGCGGCATCCATTCGGGCGAAGGTAAACGATGACGCGCTCCTGCGGGACCGCGCCATATCGGAAGAGGCCTTCGCGATCATGACCGGCGCCGATGTGGTCAGCCGGTGCGTGCAGGAGGGCGGCAAACTGATTCTGTTCGGCAACGGCGGTTCGGCCGGAGATGCGAGCGATTGGGCGCTCGATTGTGTCGCGCCCCCCACGGCCCTGCGTCCCATTCCCGCCGTATCTATCGCATCCGAACCCGCATTGTTGACCGCTATCGCCGATGATGAGGGGACCGAAGCGATTTTTCTACGGCAGCTTATGTACCAGGGAAAGCCGGGCGATACCGTAATCGCGATCTCTACCGACGGCGAATCGCGCAACGTAGTCGCGGCTCTCGAAGAGGCGCGCAAACGTAACCTGTTCACCATTGCCCTGCTCGGATACGACGGAGGTGAAGTCGTTCGGCGCGGCCTCGCGGATCTGCCTATCGTGGTTCGCTGCGAGTACGCCCCGCGAATTCAGGAAGTGCAGGCGTCCGTATATCACGTCATGAGGGAGTTAGTCGAGCAAGCGTGGACACCGGTTCCAGTGTAGAGCGCTTGAGGGCGGGGCTGAGAACCCGGTTCCACCACATGATGGCTCCGGTCACAAACAGCAATACAGGGACCAGGCCAAGGATTACCCAGAGCGCTTCCACGCCCCAGCCCCATCGGTTCCCGAAGTGTACCCAGGCCGGCCACCGCAGCATCTGATCGCCGATTGCCATCGGACCGCCGCGCCGGAAGGGCTGATTGATCGGTGTAAAACGGCCAATGAGCGCCTGATACGGCTGCGGGAACACCAGCACAATTCCGGTGATCGCCCACATGAACACGAACAGGAAAAGCCACGCGCCGGTAGCACTGTGAAGGTCCCAATTCAGACGCTTCCAGTTGGCGCGCCGGTTAACGGTGAGGCTGCGGCGCCAGCTTTCGATTCCCGGCCACCAGATTACGGCGCCCGTGAGGCAGAGCAGAGTGACAAGTATCGCGCCGATCCCGTTAACCACGCGGCCCGTTTTGCCGGCCAGCAGGTTGATGTGCAAATCCCCCAGCCACGCTAACACCCTGATGCCGGCAGGCACGGCGGGCCCCAGGTCGGCTCCCGTGTACGGGTTGAAAAAACGCTGCTTCTGGCGCGTACCGCTGCGCATCCAGACCTCGACTTCCTGGTTGACCTTCTTACCCGGAAAGATGTAGCTCACGACGTAGCCTGGATGCGTGCTTTGGACCGCCCGCTTCAATTCGTCGTGTGTAAGGGGCGCGCCGGTAATGGGAACAAGTTTCGGTCCCGGCGATAGCGATCTGTACAGATTGTTTCGAAAAACGATCGCGCTCCCCGATATGCTGATGGCCAGAATGTAGAGACCCAGGCCGATTCCCGTCCAGAGGTGCACTTGAAACAGCGCCCTGCGAAACCATATGTTTTGCGGCCGCCGGAGCCATCGTTCCGCTAGGGTCATCGGAGTCTCTGGCGGCTATTCGTAAAATTCGGGAGCCTTCTTGAGCTTGTTAAACGTGGCCACGTCGTGCTCGATCCACAACTTCGCTTTGCTCTGCTTCAGGAACGCTTCGATGGCCGCGCGGCTCGCGAGCGACTGCTCGTGGTTGAATTCGAAGGTGGGGGTCTTGTCGGTAAAGCGCTCCTCTGGGTAATGGTAGAGGTCGCCTGCCAAGAGAATCGGGCCGGTCTTCTTCAGCTTTACAAACAGCACCTGAGAGCCCGGGGTGTGACCGGGCGCGTACTTGATGACGACGGTTCCATCCCCGAACACGTCATAATCCATATCCGTAAGGATCTTCGTCTTGCCGTCTTTCAGTTTGTTGAACGTGGCCTGCTGGATGATTCCGCCGGGCTTCTCCGCAAACATGGCATCGCGCTCCGTGGGGTGCACAAGCCAGGTAGCGTTGGGGAATGCGTTCGCGTTGGCGGTGTGGTCGGAATGGTAGTGCGAGAGCCCAAGGTAGTTGATATCCGCCGGCGTGTAGCCGATCGCAGCCAGTTGCGGCAGCAGCGGCTTCGTCGCAGTTGAGATTCCTTGCGTCACGGGAGCGCCGTCACCTTTGAAGGCGGTGTCGGGGATTACGCCCGTGTCCCACATGAGTGTTCCCTTGGGATGGACGATTAAGTAAGCGACCGCGACAAAGTCGACGTTAGCCAGTTCCTCTTTCTTGAAGTGGAAGATGCCCGGATCGAGGCCTTTCAAAGTACCGCAATCGAACACATATAAGCGGACGGACTTGGGCGGCTTCGGAGGCTTCTGTTCGGCCGCCGGCAGCAGCAAAGCTAACGATAGAAATAACGCGAAGCGGGTACGATTTGTCATGAATGTCGAGTCCTCAAACGGCGTCTCACTTTGGCATGGCGCATACGAAGTTCTCCGCCTGATCGGTGCTTCCGGTGCCCTTCCATTGGGCCTCCTGCGGATAAGGGCAGAGAGGCCGCGTGCGGTCCGCGATACCGTTCGCCATCAGGTGCGAAGCAGTGACGCGGTCCGGGGGGATGCCGTGCTCGACCCACTGTTCCAACGGAGAGATCATATCGAACCGCGACGGGCCGGGACCGCCGCCGCAATGTTGCATGCCCGGCACGAGAAACAGCCTATAGAATTCGGCTGCGCCCGTAGTCGAATTGACGACGCTTTCGTAATAGTTGATGCTGTTGAGCGGTGTGATATCGGGATCGCTCCAACCGTGGTATTGGATCAGTTTGCCGCCGTTATCGCGGAAGGCACTCAGGTCGGGGTTGGTTGCGTTAAAGATCGGCGCGAGCTTATAGTCCGTGAACTCGACATCATTATCGAAGCCCGGAGTGGTTTCGAATCTGAAGGAGTGGACGTCCCAATCGGGGCTCTCGAACACGATGTACTTAAAGAAGGGCAGCCCGAGATTCGCATGCCCGCTCGCGCCCGGCTGCGCACCCGTGATCCAGTTGGCCCAGCCGCCGGGTCCGGCTTCGCCGCCCGGCAGCAGCCCGGGATAGATCTTCTCGCCCGGGCCCGCATAA
>JAFAWA010000355.1 GCA_019242155.1 Terriglobia bacterium
GGATCGTGCGCGTTGAAGTCTGAATTGCGGTAGAACCAGTAGCCGGTGCCGTGCAGCCCATTGGTGCCGCTGCGGGTTACGGTGTTGACGATACCGCCGCTCGCGCGGCCGTATTGGGCTGAGAAATCCGCCGATACCACCTGGAACTCCTGCACGGCATCTTGCGAGATCTGGGAGATGATGCGGGTGCGTCCATTGTTTTCCATGTAGAACCGTTCGGTGGAATCGTTGCCGTCGAGCAAGAAGGAGTTGCCGTTGGCGATGCCGCGGAAGGTAAGCAGGCCGAAGGTACCGTCGTTAGTGACGCCGGGCGTAAGAAGAACGAAGTTATCGACGCGGCGGCCATTGATCGGCAGTTCCTGGATCTGTTGTGTGTCGACGACCTGAGAAACATCGGTCTTGGTGTCATCGACCAAAGCCGCGGCACCGGTTACGTCCACGGTGGTGATGGTAGCTCCGACGGTCAGAATGATGGTGAGGTTCAGGTTTTGGCCGACTTCAAGAGTCAGTTGCTGCGCATCGTACTCCGAGAAGCCGGTCGCGGTAACCGCGAGCTTATAACCGGCACCGGGAACCAGAGAGGGCGCGCTAAACACACCGGCATCGTTGGTATCGACGGTACGGATTGTCCCCTGGTTTTCGCGCGAGATCAGCACTCGGGCGTTGGGAACAGGGGAGCCGGCGGGGTCCTGTACGATGCCGGAGATGCCTGCGACGCCGCCCGCCGATTGCGCGAAGGCGGGAACGGATACACATAGGGATAAGAAAAGAGCGAGACGAAGTTTCACGTTTACCTCTTGATTGCCTGAATATAACAGATGTTCAGTTACAAACACACCCGGCCGCTGTTAACGTTTTTGCGGGAAAGGGGCGAGTTGGCCGTCGAGCGCCAGGTAGCCCGCGGCCACGACGGTAAGAAACATGGTAAGAACTTCGCTGTCGCCGAGATTGAGTTCAAAGAAACCCGCGACCATGATGGCCAGGATCACGGCGATACCGCCCTGCAAGAGAAAACGCTGATCGCTTCGGCCGGGTGGGAGCCGGCGCAGTTCCCTCCAAAAATCCCAAAGGGCCTGGAGGAGAAACCACAACAAAACCAGCATAGCCGGGAGGCCCCGCTCGGCGGCATAGTGCAGGTAAATATTGTGAAGATGCCCGTACCAACCGGAAGGCAGCGGCCGGGGCACATCGGCTGGAACGTATTCCATAAAATGGAGCTTCACGCCCTCCGGGCCAAGACCTAGTAAGGGATGCCGTTCGAGCATACGGATACCGGTGCGCCAGGTGACGACGCGGAATTCATTGGAATCGACGCCTTGCTTGGGATGGATGAGCGAAGTGACTCGTTCGTGAATGGCGGGCGGTGAGACCAACAGGACGAGTACGGCGAGCGCCGGAATGGCGGCCACGAGCCACTTGCGAACGAACCAGAGCAGATAGATACCGCCGGCCGCGGTGGCGAGCCAAATACTGCGAGTGAAGCCTAAGAGCAACGCCAGCATCATCAAGCCTAAACAGACCGGCCACAGCCAGTTGCCTTTGCGCAAGGGAGGAGCAAAAAACAGGAAGGCGGCGAGCATGAGGAGGGCGACCATCTCCTGCCCGGAGAAGGTCATCCAGTGGCTCATAAATCCGGTCATGCGTTCGGCGGGTGCGTAATAGTCGTAGAAATCGCGGCCGAGCGCGTGGGCTTCGCTAACCCTGGCGGCGAACTGCACCAGGCCCCGCATTCCGATTAAAGCGCCGCCGGCTCCCCAGGCCAGGAACAGGCCGCGGAGCAGGGCCGCATCGCGCAAGGTAGAAAAGACGACGAGCAGCTCGAGGAAGACATAGAACTTGCGGATCTGGGGCAGCCCGGCGACCGGGTCTGAAGAAAAGATCAAGGATACGACGGTGCCCAGAAGGAAGAGGGCCAGCGGGAGCTTCACTGGCGGCAGCCGCAATTTTTCTCCGGAAGCGAGGAGAGTGGCGAAAGCGATTGCCAAGAGCGCCTGCGAGACGGCGATGGAAAACAGGATGCTGAAGGCCGAACCTAAAGT
Source organism: Terriglobia bacterium (assembly GCA_019242155.1). Lineage (GTDB taxonomy): Bacteria > Acidobacteriota > Terriglobia > Bryobacterales > Bryobacteraceae > PSRJ01. The sequence goes on from JAFAWA010000355.1 coordinate 2,040, forward strand.
CAGCCATTGCGCGCTCCGGAAGAGAAATGACGGCTGCTGGTCGGTCCGCTGCAACCCTTAGTATGGCAGACGGGCTCGGGATTAGCGGTTGCACATGGGCCAATTACGCCCGCCAATCGGCTTTCGGAAAAAATTGACGAGCAAAGCCAATTTGGCGATTCGGCGAGTGCTTTATTCGGGTTGCGAGGAATGTTTCCCGCCGCTTTAAGCATACATGCCGCGTCAAGCGAGGGGAGGCCGCACACGGCCGGTTCTTTGTGACTGCGGTATCTCCGGGTGCTATTCGGCGTTCAAAACTTTGACCTCGCCGAGGCCAAGCTCACGCACACTCTTTTCGATTTTGGCGCGATCTCCGACCACGACCCATATCAGGTGGTCCGGCTCGACGACCTCGCCCGCGGCCTTATTTATATCCGCGAGGCTGAGTTCCCGGACGCGGGAAGCATAGGTTTGGTAGTAATCATCGGGTAGATTGTAGCCGACCAACTCCTCGACGGAGGCGCCCACCTGGCCAATGGTTTCGCGCGAGCCGGGCAGACGAAGTGTTTCCGTGGTTTTCACGCGGCTCAGTTCGGCTTCGGTAGGCGGCCGATCGGCGCGAATGCCGCGCAGTTCCTTGGCGATTTCGGTCAGCGACTCTTTGGTCTTGTCGGTCTGGACGGGTGCGTAGACGAGGAACGGACGCTGGCCCTTGGTATCGAGCAGAGTACTTTGCGCTCCATACGACCAGTGTTTGTCCTCGCGAAGGTTCATGTTGACGCGGGCGCCGAAGTCGCCGCCCAAGATGTTATTCATGGCTTCAATCGGAATTTCGGTGGCGGCGGTTTTCGGGGGAGCTATGTTGCCCGCGAGAATCAAAGACTGCTCGGAACCGGGCCGGTCGAGAAGGTAAACCACGGGTTTGGGCGGCAGAGCGACATCGGCCACATTCTTCTGGGGCGTATCGCCGGGCTTCCATGCGCCGAAAAACTTTTCGAGCTTCGGCTTAATTTCGGCCATGGTGGTGTCGCCCGCAACGATCAGCGAGGCGTGGTTTGGTTTGAACCAGGTGGCATGAAATTTGGCGAGGTCGGCGCGAGTTAGTTTAGAAACGCTCTCCGGGGTGCCGGAGCCGGTGAAGGGCTCGGCATAGGCGTGGCCTTTACCGTAGATCAACCCGGGCAAAACACGGAGGCCCATCTGCACGGGAGTGACCTGTTCGCGTTGAATCGCGCCAAGCTGAAGCTGCTGCTGGCGGCGGAAATCCGACTCCGGAAAGACGGGATTTTGGATGATATCGGCGTAGAGGTCGAGCGCGGGGTCGAGTTTGGCTTTGAGTGTGGAGATGCGCGCGGTAATGTAGTCGACCGAACTCTGGGTGGTTACTCGCGCGCCAAGCTGGGCCAGTTGCTCATTCAATTCAAGTGAGGAGTGGCGCTTGGTTCCGCCATCGAGCAGCGACGCTACGAGACGCGCAGTTCCGGGAGCTGCGAACTGATCGGCGGCAAATCCGGAATCGACCAGCAGACTGACATTGACCAAGGGAATTTCGTGGCGCTCGGCCAGGATGATTTTGAGGCCATTCGATAAGGTAGTCCGTTCGAGCTTGGGCAACTTGGCTTCGGGCGGCGTGCCGACCTGGGGGGGATTATTGCGGTCGGCGCTCACGGCGGTGGGCTGCGGGTTGCCGTATGGGTGGACCTCGAGCGTGTACATGCCGTCGGAGAGCCATCGCTGAGCCGCACTCTGCAGCTTGGCCGGGGTGGCTTCGCGCACGCGGGCGAGCTTAGTTTTGTATGCGCCGGGATCGCCGAGGTAGACCTGGCTCTGCGCCAGCACGTCGGACTTGCCGCCGAAGCCGCCGATACGATCCACGCCCCGAACGAAATTCGCCTGATACTGGGTCCGCACACGCTCGACCTCCTGGGCGGTGGGACCGTCTTTCAAGAAGCGCGCCAGTTCTTCATCGAGGGCTTTCTCGACCTTGGCCAGATCCACGCCGGCGCGAGCTGTGGCCGTAAGCTGGAACTGTCCGCCGATCTCGCGCGGATTGACAAAGGCGCCTACGCTGGTTGCGATCTGATCGTCATAGACGAGGCGCTTATAGAGGCGCGACGTCTTTCCGGCGCCGAGGATATCGCTCACGAGATCGAGGAGATCCGAATCTTCACTGCCGAACTCCGGTATATTCCAGAGCTTGTCGATGCGGGCTTGGGGAACGCGGTCCTGCATAGAGTCGCGGCGCGTTCCGGACATTTTGGCGATGGAGACTCGCGGGCGTTCGATGGGCGGGCCGGGAGGAATTTCACCGAAATATTTCTCGACCTTCTGGCGGGCAGTCTGCGCATCCACATCTCCGGCCACGATCAGAACAGCGTTGGAAGGACCGTAATAGGTTTTGAACCACTCTTTGACGTCGTTCAGAGAAGCGGCGTTGAGGTCTTCCATGGAGCCGATGGTGCTCCAGGAGTAGGGATGGCCGGTGGGGTAGGTGTCGCGCTGCTCGAGTTCATCCACGAGGCCGTAGGGCTGATTTTCACCTTGCCGTTTTTCGTTTTGGACTACGCCGCGCTGGAGGTCGAGCGTCTGCTGATCGATGGCACCGACCATGTAACCCATGCGGTCGGATTCCAACCAGAGGACGTAATCGAGAGCGGAGGAGGGAACGGTTTCGAAGTAATTGGTGCGGTCTTCGTTGGTGGTGCCGTTGAGGTCGCT
>JAFAWA010000407.1 GCA_019242155.1 Terriglobia bacterium
AACACATTTTGGCCGCCCCAGCTGGTGGACTTGGGATCGTCCTGATCGCTGCGCAATCCCCACTCGTTGCTGTTGGTGAAAGGATCCTTGGGAATGCGCCGCAGGAAATGCACCTTCTGATCTTTCGGGCCCGCCAGCTTCACCCCATCCACAAGCTGCTGCAGAGACTCCGGGTAGCCGTTGGTGCCTTGCTTGATAGGGCCAAACGCATTGGCGTCCGCGTAGTCTTTATAACGGTCGATGGCATAGCGAATCTCCGAAAGCGACCTGCGTAACTCACGCTCCCGTTCCGCCCGCACACGCGATCGCGCCAAGGGAACCGCCATGGTAGTGAGAATCAGCATGATCGTGAAAGCCACGATCAGCTCCACCAGTGTCAATCCCCTTTGCTTCCGCCGCCGCATACACTATTTGACGTTCACGGACAATTGCGGGCTTCCGCTAACTGCCGGCTGCCCCTGCGAATTCTGGACAGCAAGGTTGGGAATCGTGACCGTCGAAGCACCGCGCCCGACCGCCTGAAAACTGAGATTTACGAGAACGCCGCCGCCCGAGACGCCCGCGGTGCCGGGAAGCCGCGTCAACTGCACCGTAGCGGTTCCCGCATCGTTCTGGATGTTCTTGGTAAACGCCGGTTGCTGCCCGCCCTGTGTCAGAAAATCTCCCAGCGTAATGTCGTTGAGGCGCAGAATTTTGGGATCGAACTGGATCTGCAGAGGCGCGCTCGCGGCGTCGGTCGTCCCCGCAACCGCGACCGCCACCGTGAGATTCGAGGACAACGTCGTATCCACCTGGCCCGGTTGGAAGAAGACGCGCGCCCCCGCGGGAGCCGCCGGATTGGGAGCCGCGGCCGCCGGTACGGCCGGAGCCGCTGCCGGTGGAGCAGTTGCCGGTGGAGCGGCTGCCGGTGGAGCTGTGGCGGGTGGCGCGGTGGCTGGTGGCGCGGTTGGGGGCGGAGCGGCCGCTGCTGCTCCCGGAGCCGCCGTCGTGGCCGGTGCCGTTCCCGGCTTCGCCGAAACTGCATCCGCCGCGCGCGGTGCGTAGCTGATCTTCACCGACGTAGCATTGCCCACGCCTACGGTCCGCAGATTCTCGGCCGAGATTTCGGGACGCCGCACGATGTGCGGGACCAGCGCAATCATCAGCTCGCTCTTGTTGCGGTCCACGGTGTCGCCGCTGAATAAGCGTCCCAGTAAAGGAATGCTCGAAAGCCCCGGAATCCCGGTCACGGTCTTGCTCTCCTGCATCTGTGTCAGCCCGGCCAGCAGGCTCACCTCTCCCTCGCGCACCCGTAAGTCATGAACTACTTTGTTCTGCTGAATTACCGGCTGGTTGATGCCTCCCAGGTTGACATAGGTTGCCACGCTCGAAATATCCAGCTCCACGTGCATCGAGACTTCGGCATTATCGTGCACGCGCGGCGTCAGATCCAGGTTTACGCCCACATCGATGTAGGTGAACTGCGTGTTCACCAGCGGATTGATACCCACCCCGCCGATGCCCGGCTGAAAGCTGCCAGTGGCCGTCGGCTGGCGCTCGCCGATCTTGAGCGAAGCCTTCTGGTTGTCCACCGACCGGACTTCGGGCGATTGCAGAATCTTCGTATTAGCGTCGCTCAGCGTGGCCTGCAGCAGAGCGCCCGGCAGAGTAATCGAAAAATCGGCGCTCGAAAGGCGGCCGAGATTCGAAAGCGGAATGGGGCTGGCGGTGGGCGTGTTGCTGGTGGTGTTGGTTGTGCTCGTAGTATTCGCGGTCGTGTTGGTTGTGCTGGTGGAACTACTGGTCGAGTTGTTGGGCACCACCAGGCCCGACCGGGGAGTGAAGTTCACGGGCACATTCAGCCCGGTCCCGTTGGCCAGCGCCGCCGTGATGGTCCGGCTGTACGCGCGGCTCACCTGCATAACCATGACATCCACGACCACTTCCGCCTTGGGCTTGTCGAGATCGTTGATAATCTTTTCCGCGAGCGCGATCCGGTCCGCTTCGCCGCGCGCGATGATCGCGTTCTGCGAGTTGTAAGGCATCAAGCGCGTCAGTTCCGTCACGGCGCGAACGGCGTTCACGATCTCCTGCAGCTCTTGCGGCGTGTTCACATTCGATAGATAGAAGACCTTGAGCACCTGCTGCTCGTAGTCATTCCGCTTGTTGCGGTTGTCGTTGGTAACGAAAATCGTATTGGGCGAGAGCGCCTGCCAAAACGATTTGGTCAGAATGGCGACGTCGTCGAGCGCCTCTTCTAAAGTGGAGTTGTTCAACTCGAGCGACAGATTCCTTCCGGCCTGATAGTCGGGGTCCCAGATGACGTTGATGCCCGCTACCTTGGCCACCGTTTCGAACAGGACCCTGGGCGGCTGATTGTTCAGTTTCAGGTTAATCTTTTCCGGATTGAGAGGCTTCAGCTCCGCGACCGGGAGCATCCGGTCGATCTTTTCCCTGATCTCTTTTTTGGCTTCATCGGCCGGGGTCAGCGCGCGTTCTTCGGCGGGGGCCTCTTTTCCGGTCTCCTGAACACGCCGGCGCTCCCGGTCGATCATCTCCTGCGTGCGCTGGATCTCTTGCGCCGCGACGCTCGACGCGGGATTCAGTCCATAAGCCCGCTGAAATTCCTGAAACGCTTCCGCCAGTTGGCCTTTCGACCGCACCTTCAGGCCGTTGTCCAAATGCAGTTGGGACGCCTCGGCCCGCGCCTTCTGAGCGGATATCGTATAGGCTACGTCGGAAGGATCCTCGGAGAGCGCTTTCTCATAAGACTCGAGAGCAGCATCCCACTCTTTTTTCTCCTCGTGACGGGCGCCCTCCGCAAAGAATTTGTCTCCTTTGCGGGTTCTGGCTTCCAGCGGAACCACCGGCAGCACCAGGGCTGCTGTCATCAACACTGCTAAAAAACGATTCAAAAAGAGCATGTTCCGTGCATTTGCGGCCGTTTGAAGACCCCGTGCTAAGATTAGAAACACCTGGCGCGGCGGACCGATATCTGTATGGATGACGACGGTATCCGGCTTGCCGTTGAGATGAAAAGTTGGCGGACAAGGGTGCGAATCTCCGAATTTTGAGCGACAACCGGCAGGCCGGCCACAACTATTTCTTAATGGACCGGTTCGAAGCCGG
>JAFAWA010000415.1 GCA_019242155.1 Terriglobia bacterium
GCATGCTACGGCTGCGACGGCAACGTAAGCATTTATAACCAGAACGTCACGCCCAATGGCGATATCGGCGCCGATGAAATGACCGATTCGATCATGCACGAACTCTCCGAAACCGTCACCGATCCCGATATCAATGCCTGGTATACCCGGCTCGGGGAAGAGGTCGCCGATCTCTGCAACTTCAAGTACGGCACGACCTATACTGCGCCCAACGGCGCGATCGCCAACGCCCATTTAGGTAACCGCGACTATCTTATCCAGACCATCTGGGAAAACAAAAACGCCGGTTTTTGCGCGAACACTCTTCAGTAGTATGTTGGGCGTTCTGCTGGAAGGGGGCTTGGTGCGCGTTGCGGAGCTGCCGCCGCCGTTCCGGCCCCCTGGCTTCGCGTTGTTGCGCTTACTCTGCGGCGGAATCTGCAATACCGATCTCGAGTTGCAGCGCGGCTATTACGGATTCTGCGGGGTCCCGGGCCACGAGTTCGTTGCGGAAGTGGTGGAGGCCGATACCGCCTCTCTAACCGGCAAGCGCGTCGTCGGCGAGATCAATCTCGCGTGTCATCACTGCGAGTGGTGCCGGCGCGATCTCGGCCGTCATTGCCCTAATCGCACCGTACTCGGCATCGTCAATCAACCAGGTGCGTTCGAAGAGTTTTTCGTTCTTCCCGAACGCAATTTACACGTGCTCCCGGATGGCATTCCTACCGAGCGCGCCGTATTCACGGAGCCCCTTGCCGCGGCCTGTGAAATTCTCGATCAGGTTTCGATTCCTCACGGTTCTACGATCGCCGTGCTGGGGGACGGCAAGTTGGGTCTCCTCATCGCCCAGGTGCTCCAAGCCAACGGCTATAAGGTCCATCAGTTCGGCCGTCACGCGGACAAGTTGCGTATCAGCGCCGCTAGCGGTGTCGCGACCGAATCGGCCAAAGAAAATCCACCTACAGCCGCTTACGATTGGGTGGTGGAATCGACCGGCAACCCCGAAGGCCTTCGGCAAGCCGTCGCCATGACTCGGCCTTTAGGCACGCTGATTCTCAAATCCACGGTGCACGGCCTCGTAGGCATCGATACCGCGCCCATCATCGTGAATGAACTAACGTTAGTGGGCTCGCGCTGCGGGCGCTTCGAGGCTTCGCTACCTTTGTTGGACCACGGGCTAATCCGCGTCGATGAGATGATCACGGCCCGATATCCGCTGGCCGAAGCACCGGCTGCCTTTGCCCATGCCGCGCAAAAGGGCGCGCTCAAAGTGCTGCTGTACTCGTAAGGCCGTTATTCTTTCACTTCCCCAAGCCGCTTGAGTAGCGGCAGCACGTCCTCTGTGTATTCGATATCTCCGTCCCAGAACTTCACCAGAGCGTCCCGATTCAGATCCACGCACCGCTCGAGCAACCGCAAGTCGGAACCGGATACCTCGCCCTCCACCACTTCCACCATGGGCCGCACGGTTACGCTCGCGAATTCGCCGGGCTTCTCCTTCGGCCCTGCCGATACCTTCACCCGCACGTCGTGCCGCGCATTGCCGCGCGGTGAAATCCACACCACGAAGGGAAGACCCGTGCGCCTCGGCGAGACATCGGACATGAGGTACAGATCCTCCTGTTCCGCAATGTCTCTCATAAACTCAGTATCGCCTGACCGCAATTTGGCCGTCTGCTACGCTGGTGAAATCTCCGCACCATGGCTACAACCGGCGAAAAATTTCAGCAATTGGTCGAATTGATGGCCCGCTTGCGCGCGCCCGGCGGATGCCCCTGGGATCGCGAACAGACCTTCGACAGCATTAAACCCTACACCCTCGAAGAGACCTATGAGGTTCTCGACGCGATCGACCGCCGCGATTGGCAAGAAGTCTCCGAGGAGTTGGGAGACCTGCTATTACAATCCGTGTTCTATGCCCAAATGGCGCAGGAGCAAGGCCTCTTCAGTATCGGCGATTCACTCGACGCCATCAACCAGAAGTTGATCCGCCGCCATCCCCACGTGTTTGGAGATCAAAGCGCGCACTCGCCTGAAGACGTGAAGCGCATCTGGGGCGAAATCAAAACCGAAGAGAAGAAGAGTAAGGGCAGACCCGCGGCCGGCCTGCTCGATTCTGTCCCGAGAGCCATGCCTGCCTTGGTAGAAGCGCAACAGATCTCTTCACGCGCCGCCGCTGTCGGATTCGATTGGAGCAATGCCGGGCAGGTGGTCGACAAGCTGCATGAGGAACTGGCGGAACTCGAAGAGGCGCGCCGCGGTGCGTCGCAATCGGAAATCGAAGACGAGATCGGCGATCTGTTGTTCGTGCTTGTGAACCTCGCGCGGTTTGTGAAAGTCGATCCCGAGCAGGCCCTCCGGCGCACCAATGCGAAATTCCGGAAGCGTTTCGCTTATATGGAAGGTAAGCTGGCCGCCCTGGGAAAAAAGCTGGAGGATACGGGCGTGGAGGAGATGCAGCACTTGTGGCAGGAAGCCAAGCGGTAACCCAGATCCGGCCGTTATCCGCGCTTGCCGAACTCGCCGATTGCGTGAAGCTGCAACAGACCGTTTGGGGATTCTCCGATATCGAGCTACTGCCTCTGCCTCCCTTTGTCGTCGCAAGCCAAACCGGAGGCCAGGTTCTGGGCGCCTATTGCGGTGCACAAATGACGGGCTTCTGCTTGGCGTTCCCTGCGATCAAGCCGGATGGCAAGCCGTATCTGCACAGTCACATGCTCGCGGTGCTCGAAGAATACCGGAACCAGGGTGTTGGAATGCAGCTTAAGATGCGGCAGCGCGAAGACGCCATCGCGCGAAGGCTGGATCTGATTGAGTGGACTTTCGATCCGCTCGAACTCAAGAACGCTTTCTTCAATATCGAGCGTTTAGGCGCCATCGTCCGGCGGTATGCGGAGAACGAGTACGGAACCTCCTCGAGCCCGCTACAAGGCGGCCTGCCTACCGACCGCTGCATCGCGGAATGGTGGATCGCGTCGTCTTCTGTTGATGCTCTCGCGCACGGGCGCGAGGTGGGGCGTGCGTCGATTCAGGAGCGCATCGCCGTACCCGCCGATCTCCACCGCATTCGCCGCGAGGACCCGCGGCGCGCGCGTGAGATCCAGCGCGCCAATGCCGCTCGTTTTCAGAGTTCCTTTCAAGCGGGCCTGGCGGTGATCGGCTTCGAGTACACCGAAAAAAACGGCGTCTACCTTCTGGGGACGCTGCCATGAAGCTGGAACGCATCACGCTCCGCCAGATCCGCATGCCGCTCGTACATTTCTTCGAGACGAGCTTCGGACGAACCACCGAGCGCGACATCATCCTGGTGGAGGTTCAGGCCGAAGGCGTCTCCGGATGGGGTGAGGTCACCGCGGGCGAGCATCCGTTTTACAACGAAGAGTGGACCGCCTCCGCCTGGCCGATTTTACGCGACTATGTTGCGCCATGTGTGCTCGGCAGAAATCTGGTAACGGCCGCCGATTTCGCGCCGCTCACCGCGCATATCCGAGGCCACTTGATGGCGCGAGGCGGTTTGGAAGCGGCCGTATGGGATCTTGAAGCACGGCTCGATAACGTCCCCCTGTTTCGCAAGATCGGCGGTGGCGCGCGAACCGAAATCCCCTGCGGCGTTTCGATCGGTATTCAGGAAAGCATCCCGGAACTGTTGGCGCTCATCGCACGCGAACTGGCCGCCGGTTATCAGCGAATTAAAATCAAAATCAAACCCGGTTGGGATGTAGACGTTGTGCGCCGGGTGCGCGAGAGCTTTCCAACCATCCAGCTTATGGCCGACGCCAATTCCGCTTATACTTTGGCCGATCAGGACCATTTGGCCTGCCTGGATAAGTACGGGCTGATGATGATTGAGCAGCCGCTCGGCCACGACGACATCATCGACCATGCCGCTCTGCAAGCGCGACTCGCGACGCCGCTTTGTCTTGACGAGTGCATCCGCAGCGCCCGTCATGCGGAACATGCCGTCCAGTTGCGCGCCTGCGGCATCATGAACATCAAACTGGGCCGTGTCGGCGGTTTTCGGGAAGCAAGGCTGGTCCACGATGTGGCGCAGGCTGCCGGGATACCGGTGTGGTGCGGCGGCATGTTGGAATCCGGAATCGGCCGCGCTCACAATATCGCTCTGTCCACCCTGCCCAACTTCGTGCTCCCCGGCGATGTTTCCGCCGGCAGCCGTTATTGGGCGCGCGACATCGTGGACCCTCCCATTGAAGTTACCGATCGGGGCACCATCCAGGTTCCGGATGCTCCGGGTTTCGGCTACGCGATCGATCATGAGTTCATAGAGCACCTCACCGTGCGCCAGGAGGTGCTGGTTTGAGTCTCGACGGCAAAGTGATCCTGGTTACCGGCGCCGCAAAACGCATTGGCCGTGGAATCGCGCTGCGCTTAGCCGCGGAAGGAGCCCGGGTAGCGATTCACTATCATCATTCAGAGCTTGAGGCGCGGCAGACCGCTCGCGACTGTGGCAACGCCGAACTCTTTCAAGCCGATCTGGAGAAGGTAGCGGAGATCGATCGCCTGTTCAACGATGTCGCCGAGCGCTTCGGACGCTTGGACGGCCTCGTGAACAACGCCGCGCGTTTCACTCGCTTCAACCCCTTAGACATCACCGAACAGGATTGGGATTTTATTCACTCGGTAAATCTCAAAGCCGTGTTCTTCTGCTGTCAACTGGGCGCGCGATTGATGCTCGAATCCGGTGGCGGCCGCATCGTGAACATCAGCTCTCTGGGCGGCATTCGGCCCTGGGCGGATCACGCGCACTACTGCGCTTCCAAAGCGGGCGTAATCATGCTCACACGCGCCTTGTCCAAAGCGTTGGCTCCCGCCATTACCGTGAACTCCGTAGCTCCCGGCGTCATCCCGTTTGAAGATATCGACAGCGCGGGCAAGCGATTGATCGAAGTCACTCCCGCAAAACGCGGCGGAACACCGGCCGAGGTGGCCGATGCAGTCGTTTATTTCCTGAACGCCTCGGAATTCATTACCGGCCAGGTTCTCGCAGTCGATGGCGGACTCAGCCAGCGCTAAGCGCGCGGGGCGAGTCGATTAGGATAGGTACATGCCGAGCGAGCCGAACAGCGAACCGGATGCGAATGCTCGCGCCTCGAGCGGTTCGCGCCCCCTGGATCGGGCGAACGCCTTCGCCCAACGTTTCGGATTGAAGCTGCCGGTCCTGCTCGCTCCCATGGCAGGCGCGTGCCCGCCGAGTCTGTCAGCCGCGGTTGCGAATGCGGGTGGAATGGGCTCCATGGGTGCGTTACTCGCTCCGCCGGAGGGAATTCGCGCATGGGTCCAGGAGTTCCATTCTTTAAGCAGCGGCCCTCTGCAACTCAACGTTTGGATTCCCGATCCCAAGCCGCTACGAGATCCGCTCGCCGAGTCGCGAATGCGAGAATTCCTCGAAGCCTGG
>JAFAWA010000256.1 GCA_019242155.1 Terriglobia bacterium
TTATGGAAGTGATACTCAGAGAAGATATCGACAAGGTCGGCTCCCGCGGAGAGGTGGTGAAAGTCGCCGCGGGCTATGCGCGCAATTTTCTGCTGCCGAAGCGCCTCGCCGTAGAAGCTACGGAGTCGAACCGCAAGATTGTGGAGCAGGAGCGGCAGGCGCACCTTCGCAAAGAAGCCAAACAAAAAACAGAGGCCGAGGACCTGGCAAAGCTGATGAGTGGAATCAGCGTGAGCATCGCGCAGAAGGCCGGCGAGAACGATCAGCTTTTCGGCTCTGTAACGGCTCAAGACATCGCCAATGCTCTCGCGGCCAAGAATTTCACCATTGAGCGCCGGAGAGTGCAGCTCGACGAAGCTATTAAACAGTTAGGCGAATACAAAGTGCCGGTGCGACTGCACAGGGACGTGACGACCGAGGTGACGGTACACGTCGTTAGAGAAGCGTAAGGCCTGCGTCAGGTTTATTTACTAAGGCGAGCGATCCACCCCTGTTCATCGGGGCGGCATCGCTCTACCCTTGCAGCGCAGGGTTTGTGAGACCGGCAGAACCGGCGTACTATGGGAGGACTCCGCCCTCACTCCCCTTCGTCGCCCTGCCCTACCTTCAGCACGGCCAGGAAAGCCTCCTGCGGAATCTCCACCCGGCCCACGCGCTTCATGCGCTTTTTGCCTTCTTTCTGCTTTTCGAGCAGCTTGCGCTTTCGCGAAATATCCCCGCCGTAACACTTGGCCAGCACGTTCTTGCGCAGAGCGCTGATCGTCTCGCGGGAGACAATCTTATTGCCGATCGCCGCTTGTAGCGCCACCTCGAACATCTGGCGCGGGATCAGCTTCCGCAAACGCGCGATCAGTTCCTTGCCGCGCTCGTACGCGAAATCGCGATGCACAATGATCGTAAGCGCGTCCACGGGTTCGCCCGCGACAAGTACATCCAGCTTCACCATGGGCGAAACACGATAACCCGCCAGGTGATAGTCGAGCGAAGCATAACCGCGCGATACCGATTTCAGCCGGTCATAAAAGTCCAGCACAATCTCATTCAACGGCAGCTCATACACCAGCAGAACGCGTCCGCCGCCGATGTATTCAAACTTTTTCTGTACACCACGTTTGTCCTCGAGCAGTTTCAGGATGCCGCCGAGATACTCCTCGCGCGTGATGACGGTAGCGTCGATGATCGGCTCCTCGATCTGCTTGATTGATGACGGATCGGGAAACTTGGTAGGGTTATCCACCTCGAACACACTGCCATCGGTGCTGGTAATGCGATAACGGACACCCGGCGCGGTGGTGATCAGGTCGATATTGAACTCGCGTTCGAGCCGTTCCTGAACGATCTCGAGGTGCAGAAGCCCCAGGAAGCCGCAGCGAAACCCGAAACCGAGCGCGACCGAATTCTCCGGCTCGAAGTTGAACGCACTGTCGTTGAGCCGCAGCTTTTCGAGCGCGTCGCGAAGCAGGCCGTGCTCGTGCGATTCCACCGGATACAGTCCGGCGAACACCATCGGCTTGATCTCTTCGAATCCGGGCAGCGGCTCGGCTGCGGGACTCTCGTGATCGGTAACGGTGTCCCCGATCTTGGCGTCCGAAACGGTCTTGATATTCGCGTAAAGGAAACCGGCCTCGCCGGCCGTGAGTTCGTCGCAAGGAGTAGCTTTGGGGGCCTGGTAACCTAGCCCTTCCACGTCGAACGATTGTTGATTCGACCACAAACGAATCTTCTGGCCTTTTCGGAGCTTTCCATCCACCACGCGAACCAGAATAATGACGCCGCGGTACGCATCGAACCAGGAGTCAAAAATCAATGCGCGAAGGGGAGCTTCGAGCGAGCCGCGCGGGGGAGGCACCAGGTGAACGATGGCTTCCAGAATTTCGTGTACTCCCGTGCCCTGCTTGGCGCTCGCGAGAATGGCATCCCTCGCGTCCAGACCGATGATGGTTTCAATCTGTTCGCGAATCCGCTCCGGATCGGCCGCGGGCAGGTCGATTTTATTGATAACCGGAATGATTTCGAGGTTATGATGCAGCGCCAGGTACGTATTCGCGAGCGTTTGGGCCTCGACTCCCTGCGATGCATCCACTACGAGGAGAGCGCCCTCGCAGGCCTGCAGACTGCGGGAAACCTCGTAAGAAAAGTCAACGTGGCCGGGCGTATCGATCAGGTTCAGCTGGTATTGGTTGCCGTCCTCGGCTTCGTAATTCAAACGCACGGCGTGAGCTTTGATGGTAATTCCGCGCTCCCGTTCCAGGTCCATCGAATCGAGAACCTGCTCCATCATTTCGCGCTGCGAGAGTGCGCCGGTCACCTCGAGCAGGCGGTCCGCAAGCGTCGATTTGCCGTGGTCGATGTGCGCAATGATAGAGAAATTCCGGATGAATTGGCGGTCCATTCAGGTGGGGTTTTCTGTAACCGATTATCCCACACGGTTCTGTTCAGCTCCCAAACGCGGCGAGTGCTACACTGGCGATGTTACGGCACAACAGGGATCCATGCCGCTATTCATCGAAGGGCGGCTCGCGGCGGAGGGCTTGCGTTTTGCCATCGTCGTCAGCCGTTTCAACAGCTTCATCACCGATCGTCTGCTCGCGGGCGCACTGGACGCTCTTACACGCGCCGGCACTGACCCGGAGACGATTCACGTAATCAAAGTCCCCGGTTCCTGGGAAATACCGGTAGTGGCTGCCGAGGCGGCGAAGCACCAGCGCTATGACGCAATCATCTGTCTGAGCGCCATAATCCGAGGCGAGACACCGCATTTCGACTACGTGGCGGGCGAAGCCGCGAAAGGAATCGCGCAAGCTGCCGTGGCTACCGGCGTCCCCATCGCATTCGGAGTGCTGACCACGAACACGCTGGAACAGGCCATCGACCGCGCCGGCGCCAAAGGCGGGAATAAAGGATTCGATGCAGCTATGACCGCTATCGAAATGGTCAATCTACTGCGCCGGTTGCGCCAGAATTCGTAATGTCTTCGCGGCGCAGGTCCCGGCAGAGAGCACTCCAGATCCTTTTTCTTTGGGACGCGCGGAAACAGCCGGTCGATGACGCGGTGAACGCTTACTACAATACGCTGTTCTCCGAAGAGCAGCCGAACCGCGATCCCTTCGTCACGGATCTGGTTCACGGAACGATCGAGCACCTGCGTGAAGTGGATGATCGCATCAGCCGCCACGCCGAGCACTGGCGCCTGGAGCGTATGCCGGCGGTAGACCGGAACATTCTGCGCTTGGCAGTGTACGAAATGATGCACAGCGAGACGCCGGCCGCCGTCGTCATTGACGAGGCGCTCGAGCTGGCGCGCAAATTCTCCAACGAAGAATCCGTGCAGTTCGTCAACGGGGTCCTCGATGCGGTCCACCGGGAGCTTCCCTCGGCGTCGTCCTCCGGTTCGCCGGCTATTTGAATCGCTCTTCTTCTCTGAAACGTCTAGGTTTTTAGGTACGCTATACTCGGAAGAAGGATGGTTTTGCCGATGCCCCTGAAGCGGCGTTCGCTGTTGGTTTTACCCCTCATTCTGTTGGTTTGTTCGGTTTTGGGTGGAATCTATGGTTCCAGAATTCAGGTGGCCTCCGCTGCCTCAACAGCCGACGGGCTTTCGAGTGATGTTCAAAACTTCACTAAGGCCTATGCGCTGGTGGAGCAGAATTTCGCGGACCCCGTAAGCTCCGACAAGGCCGTCTATAAGGGCGCAATCCCGGAAATGTTGCGCACCCTCGATCCGCATTCTAATTTCTTCGATCCCAAAGAATACCAGTCGCTGCGGGATGATCAGCGCGGCCACTATTATGGAGTGGGCATGCTGGTCGGCACGCGCAGCGGCAAGACCGTTGTAATGGCCCCCTTCCCGGGCTCGCCGGCGTACAAAGCGGGACTGCGGCCGGGCGACACCATCGCATTCGTGAACGACAAGCCGACCGACAACTTGAACAGCACCGAAATCGCCGATCTGCTGAAAGGCCCGCGCGGCACTCAGGTGAAAATTGGGGTCGTTCGCGAGGGGTCGGCCGAGCCGCTCAGTTTCCTCGTGATTCGTGACGAGGTGAAGCGGCCCAGCGTGCCGGATGCCTTCTGGGTAAAGCCCGGAATTGCGTTTGTTAAGGTCACCAGTTTTAACGAGACCACGGGCCGCGAGCTCGACGACAACCTGAAGCGCCTGGGTGAAAACAACGTTAAAGGGCTGGTGCTCGATCTGCGGGAGAACCCCGGCGGCCTGCTGATGGAAGGAATCGCCGTGGCCGATCACTTCCTCCAGAAAGGACAGACCGTCGTATCCAGCAAGGGCCGCAATTCACCGGAAAAGGCCTACATCGCGCGGGTCGGCAACAAAGGGCACGACTATCCGATTGTGGTCCTCGTAAATAAGTATTCCGCTTCCGCAGCCGAAATCGTTTCCGGCGCGCTCCAGGATCACGACCGCGCCTGGATCCTAGGCGAAACCACCTTCGGCAAAGGCTTAGTTCAGACCGTTTATCCCTTGTCCGAAAACACAGGGCTGGCGCTGACCACGGCTCACTACTACACCCCCAGCGGCCGGCTCATTCAGCGCGACTACTCCAATCTCTCCTTCTACGACTACTACAATCACAAAGACGAGAACGCGCGCAATCTGTCCGATGTCAAAATGACGGATTCCGGCCGCACTGTGTACGGCGGCGGCGGCATCACCCCCGACGAAAAGTTTGAACCGGCGACACTCGACGCCTTCGAACTCGATTTAGTCCGCAAGAGCGCCTTCTTCAATTTCACGCGCCACTACTTCGCCTCGCACGACACTAACTTGCCCAAAGGTTGGATGCCGGATGACGTGACGCTGAATGATTTTCACGACTACCTTCTGCAGCATTCCTATTCGTTCACCGAAGCCCAGTTCACGACCGACCGCGACTGGGTTAAGCGCAGTCTCGCGATCGAGATGTACATTACGGGCTTCAACAAGGACGAGAGCGACCGCGTCGCCGCGCAGACCGATCCAGAAGTGGAGCGCGCCATAGACTCCATGCCGAAGGCGCGCGCTCTTCTCGAAACGGCCAAGAAGATCATCGTGCAGCGCATGTCTTCGCAGCAGCCGCAAGCCGCCTCGCTCGCTACGCATTGAGGTGACTGCCCCATATTGATCGCCGAAGGACAGCCTGAGCGGCCGTTACCCCAGATACTGGTTCTGGACGCGGGTGGTCAATACTGTCACCTGATCGCTCGCAAAGTGCGCGAACTCGGCGTCTATTCCGAGGTCCGGCCCAGCGAG
This sequence comes from Terriglobia bacterium, assembly GCA_019242155.1. Lineage (GTDB taxonomy): Bacteria > Acidobacteriota > Terriglobia > Bryobacterales > Bryobacteraceae > PSRJ01. Next base: position 5,246 of record JAFAWA010000256.1, read on the forward strand.
ATTCCGGCAGCCGAGGTTGCCTCCGTCAAGGGCCTCATTATTTCCGGCGGGCCTAACAGCGTCTATGATCCCGGAAGCCCCACTGTAGACCCGGGTATTTTTTCGCGAGGTCTCCCGGTCCTGGGTATCTGCTACGGCCAGCAGTTGATGGCTTATGTCCTGGGCGGCTCCGTCCGCAAGGGGGAAAAGGGCGAGTATGGTCTTGCCACTCTCGATTTGGATTGCACCAGCGATCCCTTATTCTCCGGTCTCGGCGGCCCACAGCAGATCTGGATGAGCCATCGCGACGTGGTGGCCGAAGTTCCCGAAGGCTTCTCCGTCGTGGGCCGGACCGCCACCTGCGCCGTGGCTGCTGTAGCCGCGCCGCGCCGTAAGCTTTATGGCGTGCAGTTCCATCCTGAAGTCGTTCAGACCACCCGGGGCAGGGAACTGCTGGCCAACTTCGTGTTTCGTATCTGTTGCGCCCAACCCGACTGGGATCCCAGTCACCGCGCCCCCATTCTGGAAGAAGAGATCCGCCGGTCTGTGGGAAACCGCAAGGTCTTCTTCTTTGTGAGCGGCGGCGTGGATTCCACGGTCGCCTTCACCTTGTGCACTCGCGCCCTTGGCGAAGATCGCGTTCGCGGGGTTTACGTCGATACCGGGCTGATGCGCGCCGGAGAGACCGAATTCGTCAGCCAAATGAAAGGCGTGTCGGTGGAACATGCCCAACAGCATTTCCTTGAAGCTTTGGCCGGAGTGACGGACCCGGAAGAGAAACGCCATATCATCGGCGAACAGTTCGTTCGAGTGCAGGAGCAGGTAATCGAGGCGCGCCGCTTGCTCGATGAAGATTGGATTCTGGGGCAGGGAACGATCTACCCCGACACCATCGAATCCGGCGGCACGGCCAAGGCCTCTCTCATCAAGACGCATCACAATCGCGTTGCCGGCATCCATAAGCTGATTACAGCGGGTCGCATCGTGGAGCCTTTGACTTCGCTTTATAAAGACGAGGTGCGCGAACTGGGCCGTGAGATTGGATTACCCGCCGAATTACTGGACCGGCACCCGTTTCCCGGCCCGGGCCTGGCGATTCGCTGCCTATGCTCGGAGTTTGACGCACCTCTCCGCTGGACGCCGGACGGGTGGATCATTCCCGTGCACTCGGTGGGGGTGCAGGGCGATGAGCGAAGTTACGCTCCCGTGCTCGCGATCGAGCAGTTCGACCACGCCACCGCCACGAATCTGATCAACCGCTTGACCGGTGTGAACCGCGTGATCGCGAAGATCCAAGCGACAAAGCCCCTTGCAAAGCTGGAAGTCCGGGCGTGTTCCCTCACCCCCGAGCGTGTCGAACGCTTGCGCGCGGCGGACGCCATAGTTCGCCGCCTCTCCCATGCCAGTGGTTTCGACCACCGCATCTGGCAATTCCCCGTGGTCCTGATCCCCTTGGGTACGGCCGCCGCTCCCGAGTCCATCGTGCTGCGCCCCGTCGATTCCGTCGATGGGATGACTGCGCAATCCGTTACCATGCCCTCAGCACTGTTGGAAGAAATCTGCGGCGAATTGCTTGCGCAAGATGGAATCAGCGGCGTGTTTTACGATCTCACCCACAAGCCCCCGGGAACCATCGAGTGGGAATGACCTGCTAGACCTGTTTCGGCCACACTGCGCCCGCTCCTAAGTCCGCCAGTGAGAGAGAATGAACGGGTGCAGATCTCCTCCGAAGCCTTGTCCAAACACTACGCCTCCCTTTCGGATACGGAACTATTAGCCATTGATCCGAGCGAACTGACAGAGGCGGCCCAGCAGTGCTACGACCGTGAGCTAGCGCGCAGGAACTTGCCTGACCAAGCCGCCAATCTCTCCGAGGAGGTGGAGCCGGATGATCCTTCGCCCGCGATCGATGCGACTTATGACATACAGTCCGACTGGCTGCCGGCGGCAGCTACCGCCTGCTCCTTCTCGATCGGCCCGACTCCGCGGTATTCGGAGGAGGCGGCACGAGCCTGCGCAATTCTACGCCGTGCCGGTATTCCGAGCCAGGTGATCAGCGATGCCGACGCAGGCGAGGCAGCCACTTCGATCAGCGTAATGGTTCCCGGCGCGCTCAGCCTGAAGGCCTCCAGCGTTCTCGACCGCGAATGGTTCAACGAGGAGATGGAAGAGACCTGGCGAAACCATTTCGCTGAACTGGCCGATGAGGAGCTTCGGGTATTGCAAGCCGATGATATCTGCGCCGGACTTATTGACCGTGCGGCCCGTTTGAAACGAGTATTCAAAGAGGCTTTGGATCGCCGGAGATCGGGAACCCGGGAATAGCTTTCGAACAGGTTTCTTCCACACTCACTTCGTGGACGTATTTGGGGCTCCGGCAAGAAATGAGCGCTCTACAATAGGGCATGGCGCAAGGAATGCGGTTTGCGTGCCAGCCCGGGTGCACCCAATGCTGCCGGCAGCAAGGTTTCGTTTACCTGACGGAGCAGGACCTGATTCGGGCCGCGGAGTTTCTCCGAATGCGTGCAGCAGACTTTGAGCGGCGGTACGTCTACCGAACGCGCCGCCTGCTGCGCTTACGAACACCGCGCGCGGGCCGCTGCCACTTTCTGAATGAAGATGGCTGCTCGATTCATCCGGCCAAGCCAACCCAGTGCCGCGCGTTTCCGTTCTGGCCGGAACTGGTGGACAGCCGGCGCGAATGGAACAAAACCGGAAGCTACTGCCCGGGAATCGGCAAAGGGCCGCTAATCCAAATTGAGGCTGCACGCGCGGAAGCCGCGGAGATGCGTGCCGGCTATCCGGGTTTATATAACGGCTGATATCGCCGCACTTTACTTCGCGGGCTTCAACTCCGCATACAACTGCGTCACGAACCGTTGCGTGGTCTCGCTCGAGTTGGGGACTTTTGCATCGAAGTCGGACGTCGGCTTGGCGGCCAAAACTTCGTCTTGAGACTTGCCTTGCTCGATTAACTTGGTTACGCGGTCACGCACCGTCAGAATCATGTCGCGGTGAGCCATTACGGCCATACGGTCCACGGTGGGGCCGTGCCCGGGGATGATCTTAGTATTGGGTCCGGAGCGGGCAACGATTTGGCCCAGGCCGTCTATCATTCCACTGAGCGAACCGCCATTCAACCGGTCGATATTCGGGTACTGGATCGAGCGGTAAAAATCGCCGGCCATGATGACGTCCGCCTTCACAAAACGCACCATTGTATCGCCGTCCGTATGAGCATTCGGAATGGGAATCAACTGCACGTCTTCGCCATCCATGTGAAACGTAATCGGGCCGTTGTATGTCATCAGCGGCAGCGCAGCCGCTGGAGCGGGCACGCCGGGAG
>JAFAWA010000496.1 GCA_019242155.1 Terriglobia bacterium
CGGCAGCATGTGGAGCTTGCACGCACAAGGTCAACCCGCCGACCTCGTGCTCTTTAACGGCAGAATTGTTACCGTTGACGATGCATTTTCGATCCGGGAGGCCATCGTAATCAAAGACGGCCGGATCGTGGCCGTGGGCGGAAACGATCTGCGAAACCGCTACGCAGCGGCACGCATGATCGACCTGCGTGGGCGAACGGTGATTCCAGGCTTCCACGATACTCACATCCATCTGGGCGGCCACTCCCGCCGCTACATCGATCTCAACGACACGACGTCGCTCGCGCAACTCAAGCAGCAGGTTTCGGAGAAGGCAAAGGACCTAGGTCCCGGCGAATGGATCACAGGTGCGGGTTGGGATGAGTATCACTTCAAAGAGCTCAGGAAGCCGCTGCGAGGCGATCTGGATGCGGCTGCCCCGAATAACCCGGTCGTTCTCACGAGGGCCGGCGGCCACAGTTCGGTAGGTAACAGCAAGGCTCTTCAGTTAGCCGATATCAATAAAGCTACGCCTGATCCGGAGAGAGGACTTATCGAGCGTGATGCGCACGGGGAACCAAACGGCATCATACGGGAGCGGTCCGATCTGTATACCCGGCTGGTCCCCAGAGACAAGCCCGCGGACGTTCGCGACAGCCTGCTCCAGAATGTGCGCGATCAATTGAAACTCGGCATTACCAGTGTGATTGAAGCGGGATCTTCGGTCCAACCGGACGTGGTGGGTTCTTATGCGGAATGGGAACTTCTTTATGAGAAACATGGTACGGAACTGCCTCGCGCTTCGGTACAGGTCGGGTATCCATCACCGGCGGGGCAGGCGAAAAATGGGGCAGCCAAGCTCAAAGAGTTCGGCAAGAAAACAGGTGACGGCAATGACCGCTTGCGCGTCGGCTCGATCGGCGAGATGGCTGCGGATGGCGGTTTTACCGGACCGACTGCGTGGTCGCTTGAGGACTACAAAGGCCAGCCCGGTTTCCGTGGACGGGCCTTCTTTAACCCGGAGCAGATCCACGCCAACATTGAGGAAGGGCACAAGCTCGGCTGGCAGTTCGGGATTCACGCCATTGGGGACGCTGCCATTGCTATGACTGTGGATGCCTACGACCAGGTGCTCGAAAAATATCCCCGCGATGATCACCGGCACTATCTTTGCCACTTTACCGTGCTCCCGCCCGACCGCACGATGCAAATCATGGCAAAGGATAAGATCCATATCGCCCAGCAACCGAATTTCACCTATAACCTGGAAGGCCGCTATGTCGAGACGCTCGAAGGCAAACGGTTGGCGACGAACAATGCGATCACGACTCCAATCAAAAAGTACGGCCTGTTTATGGCTTTCGGCAGCGACAATCTGCCGATTGGGCCGCTGGTGGGCCTGTATGCGGCCACTACGCGCAAAGGTGAGAGCGGAAAGGTGTACGGGCCTGAAGAAGCGGTCAGCATGAGGGACGCCCTCAAAATGTACACCCGCAACGGCGCATTCCTCACTCGAGAAGAGAATCTCAAGGGCGCCCTGGAAGCCGGCAAACTGGCCGACATGGTCGTGCTTCCGGAAGATCTGCTGGCTGTGGCTCCGGAAAAGCTGCTTAGTATGAAGGTCGACATGACGATCATAGGCGGCAAGGTTCTTTACGAGCGAAACGCTTAGTGTGGCGTGCGGCAGGCGTTAGCTTCGGCAATGTTAGTAAGTTAGGGTTCGCTAAATAAGCCGTTAACAGGCTGAGCTTGACGCGCTCTGAGGGCGCGCCTACATTCAGTTTCTCTCGATAAAAGCGCGGTTATTTCGTAAACCGCACAACGTGAATCTTGTGCCGGCCTGCCCAGCAATGGGAACTGGTTAAACTTCCAGCGGAGATGTAGCACGTCGACTCCGATCAATCCACCGGTTCTATGCGGCTGCCTGCCCCGCTAATCTAACCGGCGCCCGCCGCCTGGAGTTGCCGCGAACGCGCGAGACGGCGTTGCAAAAATATAGCCTGGCCGTTTGAATAGATTGCTGAGTACGAGTATACGTTCAAGTGAGAGGAAGCATTGGACGATGCCGCAGCAATCCGGAGTTGCAGGGCTGGTGATGCAGACGCGTTTCGATATCTGGTGGAGCGCTATCAGAAACATGCCATGGCTCACGCGGTGGCCATCTTGGGGAACCGTACGGATGCCGAGGACGCTCTACAGGAAGCCTTTCTCGATGCTTACCGGGCTCTTGACCGCTTTGACGAAGGGCGCAGCTTTTACTCCTGGTTCTACACCATTCTCAGGAATCGGTGTTGGAAGCTGGTGGGCAGCCGGAATAGACAGGATAGAGCCGCTGCAGACGTGGAACTCCTCGCCGCTAGCGGCGGCAATCTTGACCAGACACTAAGTCTTGGCGAGGCGCTCGCAAGACTTGAGGCGGAAGGCCGGGAAATCCTCACGCTACGGCATCTAGATGGTTTGTCCTATGAGGAATATCCATCCGGCTCGGAATTCCAATCGGCACCGTGATGAGCCGATTGTTCTACGCGCGGAAACAGTTACAGGCGAATTTGGGAGGAAAGCGATGAATTGTGAAGAATGGCGAGTGGCAGCGATGGCATTGGCGGACGGCGAGGTGCCCGCCATCTCGCCTACAGAGATTGAGACGCATTTGGCAAGCTGTGAAGCTTGCCGGCGCGTCATTGAGGAGCTTCAAGAACTCGCCCGTACGTGGGAAGGACAGCGGCATCCGGACTACAGTGTCGACCTCTGGCCGGCGATCCACGGCCGCCTCCGATCTCCGAAGCGCCATTGGCTGCCCATGTTGGTTGTCCTGCTGGTCACCTTCAGGCTGGCTGACCTGGCCACGGACAGAAGCCTGGCGTTATGGGTACAACTAGTGCCGGTGCTAATGGCGGCAGCCGCCTTCGCGGCCCTTCGACAAAATCCATTTCGGATAGAAACCGAGCTCGCTCTTAAGGAGGCTGAACTATGAATCCAACTAATCGCGATCCGGGGACCGGCGCCGTACTTGGACAGAAGTATGCGTTCGCGACCGCGGCGCTGTTCCTGGGAATCGCTTGCTACGTGAACTTTCTAGGGCTTGAGAAGGCGGCCTTGGCGATCCTATTCGCCTGGCTCGCGCTAAGGGCAAATCCTGCGCCGGTGCTCCGCGAGCACCGTGGGTGGGCCAAGGCGGGTCTTGTCCTCGGAATCCTCCCATGGATTATGGTGCCGGCCGTTCTGATTTGGAAATGGAATCGGGTGCTCGACCTTCTCAGGATGCTGCAAGAACTGAAGTACAGAGGAGGTGCCTGGTGAGGACCTCGTTCCAGCTAGCGGTATCTGCGGTGCTGTTGGCCTCGGGTATGGCAGCTCAAAATCGTCAAGAAGGCCTGCCTGAATTACCTCCGCCCGAGCTTTATCGCTCGGAAGAACTCCAACACGCCGCTCGCGCAAACGTTATCGCCATTTTGGGTGGAACGCTGGTCGATGGCACAGGAAGTCCCCCGGTCGACGAGTCTGCCATAGTCATCCGAGGAAACCGCATTGTTAAGGTCGGCAAAGAGGGTGAGATCGCGATTCCGCCTGACGCCATGCGAATCCGTGCAGACGGCGAGACCGTCCTGCCAGGTCTTATCGACATGCATGTCCACCTCAATCAAGGGCACGATCTGCATCTGTTTCTAGCGGCCGGGGTAACGACAGTGCGTGACGTGGGCAATTTCACGAGCCAGATCGTCCCGCTTGAGCGCGAGACCCGTTCCCAAGAGATCATTGGCCCCCGGATCTTCTTCAGCGGTGAATCCTTTGTCCATCAATATGGCTTCTCGCCCTGGCAGCGTCCCACCAGAGACGTTACGGAAGCGCGGGAAGAAGTACGCAAGCGTATTGCGTCAGGGGCTTCGGTAATCAAGATCGTCAATGACATAACGCCGGAGCTAGTTCAAACCATTGTTGATGAAGCGCATCGGTCACGAATCCCCGTGACCGCCGACATTCTGGGGAATCGGCTGGTTACCGCGGAACGAGCGATCAGTCTGGGGGTGGATGGTTTGGAGCATGTGAGCGGCGTGCCGCAGGCGATCGTTGTCGATCATTCGCCATTAGAGTTTTCCGAGCCCATCAGCTTCAAGGCCTTGTTTGGCTGGCTCTACGCGGATTCGCGAAAAGAGACCGCTCTCATTGACAGCATCGTAAAGCGAGGTACGTATGTTGTCCCGACTCTATCGGTGCTTGAGACTCAATCGGGAATACCCGCTCCAAACGAGCCGGCGACCGACGCCATGTCAGATGGACTGCGGAGCTTATGGAACTGGATGCGAGGCCTTCCGGATAACACCGAAGCAGATTTAGCGTTTCTAACGCACTTCATCTACTCTCAACAGTTTGTCGCCAAACTGTCCCGCGCGGGCGGGCACATTGTAGCCGGCACCGATACGCCGTCTCCGGGACTTGTGCCGGGTTTCTCGTTGCATCGTGAGCTCGAGTTGCTGGTGCAAGCGGGCTTAAGTCCCATGCAGGCTTTACAGGCCGCTACCAAAACAGCGGCAGAGTTCTTGGGAAAAAGCGGAGAACTGGGGACATTAGAAGTCGGCAAAATTGCAGACCTCATCATTGTTGACGGCGCGCCGCATGTTCGAATCAGCGACATTCGCCGGGTCCAAACAGTGTTGACTGGAGGCACGGTATTCAGCGCTTCGGAACTGCTGTCTCTCTCACGTCGCCGCTAAAGCTGCCTCTCTAAGCAAGAGACCCGGGTCGCCCACAGGCACGCGCATCGGCGACTCGGGATTTTATTAGTCGCGCTAGCGCACTGATGGCTTCGAAGCCTTGCTCCGCGGGCGTGCGAAATTCCCGGTAATCACGCACAATCACACACCCCCACTCCCCGATCTGGTCGAGCGCCTCAAGCGTGAAGCCCGCGCCGCCGCAATCCTTATAGCTTCGCGAGTTAGCTGCGTCCCGAGGCGCACTATTTCGCTTCGGATGCATAAACCGCCGCGCCGGCGCATCCCCCTCCCATACCACATGGGCGCCTTCTCGGAAAAACGCTGACGCGTATCATCCAATGACAATTGAGGAAGCGGCTGAGGATAGTGTGAGAGCCCCGAGGGAAAATAACCTCCGGTAATTAGAACAAATCTTTTTTTTCGCCGAGCAAAACTCCTTCTCTCGCGCCCTTGTGCACGGCCCCACCCGCACGTGTAGGGAAAGCAATTGCGCACACGATGTGAGTTGCGCAATTGCGCGTCGACCGCGCCCGCATGCGTTACTACACACCGCGCGAACGCCCCTTCCCTTCCACATATCCGGTAGAGGGCACCTCTTTTGGGGGTGCTTTGCTGTTGCATTTCCGCATCTCCTACGCGGCCTTTATTAATTAGAAATCATTGCTGCGTGTGGGAAGTAAATACGGGAATTTTCATAGATAAGAAAAAATATATGGATGAAATTAAATTGTACGTTTGCGAACATTATTATCGGAAACACACTGTAGGCTGCTGATAAAAAAGCCTCACGCCGTTGAGAAACTCGAGCCGCCCAGAGTTTTCAAAAATCACCAAAATCAAAAGGAATTCAAACATGACTGGTCTATCTACGTTTTTCGCCTCCATTTTTTTCGCTACCGCAAGTAACGAGCCTGTCATTATAATCGTTGACTAAGATTGCCCCGCGCTTTTTGCCGTGCGATCAAGGACGTCTGTCAGAGGGGAAGAGTAGAGTAACTCAAGTGCGCGCTCAAGTAACCATGAGGTTACTAACTCGGATAACTCAGTGATCAACTTAGATCTAAAGTTACTGCTGTTAGCAACTATCTTAGTTAGTCCCGGAAAATCGCAAGATACAGAGCAGTTAAGAACGTGCGGTTAGTCTCTAGCCACCAGAAAGTAACCCGACCAGTAAGCCGGGGTGGCGTAGACGCCCGTCGAATGTAGCGCGTCCATTTGAGCTTGTTGTAACGACTCCGCTACCAGACGCCGAAGGGGCTGCCTGTCCGAGATGGTGAAATGCCGGTAGAAGGATTGAAAGAATTCGCCGGCACGCGGGTCCGCCACTTCCCAACGCGTTGCCACGATGGCGTGTGCGCCGGCAGCCAGCCAAGCGCGCGTCAAACCCATCAGGCCGGCCCCGGGAAGGACAGTGCCGTTACCGGAGCCGCATCCGTTCAATACAACCAAGCCGATCCTGGCCCGAATTCCGGCGATTTCGGTTGCGCTTAGCAGGTCAAGCTGGCCCTCGGGTTGGAGCGAAAGCGCAATCGCGGCCTGAGTGTCCTCGCGCGGCGGGACCAAGACGTGAGTTGCGATGTGGAGCACCGAACCTTCATGGCCAATGGCTTGGACAAGATTCTTGCTTGTGGCAGTTGCGCCCTTCAATACAACCGTTTCATGACCCCTGTTTTCCCAAATCCTGGCCCAATTTTCGATCTCACGGCCGCTACCGACAAGTCTATTGAGTTCTAGGGGGACATGAAGAGCCGTTGTGTCGCGTTGGCCGGTCGAGCCCCGGAAACGGGCATCGGCCCGGTTATAGATCGGATCAGCCAGACCCACGAACGTTCCCCGAAACTCGAAACCGGAGGAGTGAAGGGCGGCCGAAGCACTAGGGACCATTTCGATCGAATGCTCTTCAATCGCATAAGTCGCCGCACTGTTATCCGGGGAACCGGTCACCAATGCGGCAAACGGCAAATCGAATAGGGGCCCGTCGGGCGCAAGAATCCACCGTGTTTTGTTCGTGAATTCCGAACCGAAGCTCCCAAATATCTCTGTGTAGAGCTTTCGCCCGAAAGATTTCACTTCGGGAGTATTCTCTTGAATAGCCTTAACAAATTCGTTCACATCGCTTGCGAGCTGCTCGCGTGTAGGGAGACGCCGAAGCTGAAATCCCCGACTGGTCACGGCCCACAAAAAGGAGTCTGACTCTCCGATATGAAAACCGAAATAGGTATCAGTGGATGCGAGAGCCCGTTCGGTGCGCTCAAGAATGCTGCTCTGGTCCGTGTCAAGAACTGGGGACGTCCCGGTGAGGTCAAGCCCAGCCTGGATTTCCATTTCCTGCGCTCTGACGCGGAGCCGTTGCAATGAAGCGGCGTCGAAGTGTTCACCTTCGATGACGGCTGCTTCTGCGCGCTGGAGGTCGGCTACTACTTTCCAGTACTCTTGCGGAAGCTTTCGAGTTAAATCCGGTCCGGTCCAAAGCGCCCGAATGCTAGCGGCCCGGCTTTCTTCCGCAGAGGCAAATGCCGCTCGCGCAAATCGTTCTTCGCCGGTTCGCTCATAAAGCCCGATAGCAACTGAGACAAAGTCGGAGTAGATCTGATGCAGCCCTACTTCGTTCGCAACGCGCATTACATCGCTCGGGAGAACCTCGGTGCGCCAGGCGCGAACCAAGTGTAAGGCAGTTCCGAAATCCTCGAATGCGGCTTGCGGGTTTTCGAAACGCTGCTCCGCTTTCCCCCGCTCATAGTAAAGCTTCCAAGCCGCCCAGGGGTTCACGGCGCGAGCGGCCTCGATGCCCTTGCCGAAGAGAAAAAAGGCGTCGTCCGGATCTCCTTGAAGCGTTCGTAATTTGGCTAGCGATCCATACGAAAAGTAAATGCGTTCGTCGTGGGTCAGTTTGCGAATCCGAAACGCTTGAAGGAGCGGGCCCTCAGCGGCGGCGCACTGTCCGCGATCGAGAAGCAGCTCACCCAGTTCCGCCCAGGCTTCGGACTCAGCGCCTAGGTCGAGTTCTCTTTGCGAAACCTCGATAGCTTCGTAAAGCTCGCGAACGCCCTCGTCCCAGTGCTTGCGACGGGATTGGATTAGGGCCAGCTCGATGAGAAGTTTGGAGCGAAAACCGGGGATTTGACTACCGAGCACTCGCAGACCTTCCTGCGCGGATTCAAAGGACGCGTCGGTTTCGCCCATCTGTTCATACAAGGAAGAAATATTGATGTAGAGCACGCCCAGCAACTCCCGGCTGCCGCGCGACATCGCAAGATCCTTGGCCCTCAGGTATACTCCTATGGCCTTCCTGTAATGGAACAGTTGGTATTCGGCACTACCTTGATTGTTAAGAAACCAGACCGCAAGGTCAGAGCGGTTTTCCCGGAGGGCCAACTGGTATCCCTTTTCGAAAGCCGCGCTTGCCTGGAGATATTGCCCGGAACGATACAGTTCCTTCCCTTGCCGCTTCAGTTCACGGACCCGAAGATCGTCCTGAGTGCGCGCCGCGGGTACATTTTGGCGCGCCTTGCCGGGCCCGCTCACAAGGATAAAAAGCGCTACGGCTGCGCCCAGTGCAGAGGCCATCAGCGCTTTGAATCGAAGGGACAATAAACCTCGTAATTTCAATATAATCCAGTAGAAATAATATAGACAAGTACGGCTCCGGGCCTCCCGCCGGATCTGGTAGATGATAAAGGACAAAGTTATTTCTGGGCGAATTGAAAATTTGAGGGTGACGCTGCCACTGCTTAGACAAGAAGCGCCGGTCCGGAGACGGATACGGGCTCCAGAAACGCTTACAGTTTAGGCTATTTCGCATGAACGAAGAACATATCGGACAAGACATTTTGGAGAGATACGTTAGAAACGCTCTCTTTGAAGATCGGCTGGCGCACGTAGAAGAGCACTTAATCGAGTGCAACTGGTGCCAGGAACGGCTCCGCGAAGAGGATGCTTTTCTTCGCGTTTTTCGGCACGCAGCCGCTCAAGTCGAGCTTCGTCCCGAATCAATCTGGCAAAACCTTTTTGCACCCCGGCACAGGTTCTCGCTCGCCATGGCAACAATGGCGGGCTCTATGGCTATCTGGTTTTCGGCGAGTACCTACCATTCCGCCAACTTGCCCGCCGCTACTGTGGCTTTAACGTCCTATCGCGGCGTACAGCAACAGGCGCATGTGTCTCCAGGCAAGCGTGTAGCGTTGACCATTGAAGCCCGGGAATTGCCTCCTGCCAAGGACTATGCCGTCCAGATCGTCACCTCGGGCGGGCACACGGTTTTCGCCGGGGCCGTTGGGCTTGATGTTACTCAAAGCCGGCTGAACGTTCCCGTTCTGAAACTCGGGCGGGGTTTATATTGGGTCCGAGTCTATACCGAGTCGGTAAACTCTGAGCCCGTCATGGAATATTCCCTTCGCGCTGAATGAGATCCAACCAAGTCTTTCAGGACCGGATAGTCGGTCAATTATGATTCTCGAACTTTGCGGGAACTGTCCAAGGTTGCTGGAAGCCAGACGGAGGATTCGGTTCGCCCAGCTATTAACAAAGGCGACCGAAGACCTCAAAGAGCGTTTGAAAACGGAGGACATTCAGGGGGCGCTCGCTGACTACCTGAAACTGCTCCAAATGCAAATGAAATCCGAAGTCGAAGGACCAGACAGAAACAGCGTAGTTTAGTTCAGCCACCTCAGGGCGCCCCGGGAAGTTCCTTATGGGCGCCCTCAATTAACCAAGCCAAGCGGCATCCCTCCCACTTCCCCCCCAAATTTCAATACCTAAGACTGTTATTCCAGAAGAATCAAACCGGGACATCCCTCTGGTCAGCTTCGATCATCCATAGCTCCCACGCGCGCACGTCCGCATCGATGACGCCTACCTGATTCCACCAATAGCCCGCCACTTTCAAACGGCCAAGGGAGAATATGCGGCCCATATACAGCACGACCCTGATTTTCATCGAGTGATTTTCCAAGCCTAGGCCAGGTGCCAATCAGCACGCTGGGCGGTGCCCAAACGCAGGCAGACACGGTCCTCCGGTTGATGCTGCTGAAGGACCTTCGCAACTGGAGTTTCGATAAGCCGGAACGCGAGGTAGCTCTGAAGCTCGCGTAGGGGGAATTGTAGGAGTGGGACTGAACAGAGCTACCGCACGGATGCTGAATTGGTCCGTGTTCGCGGCACATCAGAACTGCAATAATCACCTGACCGGCCGAGTTCCATGGCGTCGTTAAGCCCTTCGGTCGCCGGTCCATACACGCCGCTGGTTGGGAAGTAAATCTCGAACGTCGTTCCGTTCCCCAATTCGCTTTCCACGCGAATTTCGCCCTTCGCCTCGCGTACGATGTCGCGAACAATGGACAGGCCCATGCCGGTTCCCTTGCCGGGTTCCTTAGTCGTAAAGAACGGGTCGAAAATCTTGGCTTTGGTCTGCTGGTCCATACCCGTACCCGTGTCGTGGATTGAGAGCCTGGAATACTGGACGAAGGTAGGCTTCTCCTGATCCGTATCCACAGCCGTAGTGACTGTCTCTGTTTTGAGCGTTAAGGTACCGCCCCGGCCCATTGCATCGCGAGCATTAACGGCCAAATTGATGATTACTTGCTCGATGTAAATTGGGTCCGCCATAATCCACCCGAGCATTGGTTCGAGATCGGTCAAGATTTCAATATTTCCGCCCAGCGTGCGGCGTAGCAATTTCACGGCGTCGATCACCGTCTGGTTTAAGTTGACGGGCTTGTTCTGACTGCGGCGGCTACGACCGAAGCGCAGGAATTGGCTGGTCAAGGCACACGCCCTCTCGGCTGCTTCGTGAACATCCTTTGCATACTCGAGCTGGGAACCGGAGGACCCGCCCTCGTCCATTAGCAAAGTGGTACATCCACTGATAATCGTCAGGAGGTTGTTGATGTCGTGCAGCAATCCAGCGGTTAATTTTCCGATCAGCTCCAACCTCTGCGTATGCCGAACCTGCCCGGCAAGACGCTCCTCCCCCACTTCCACTGAGTTTAGTCCGCAGTGAAAATCAGGTGTATTGAACACTTCACCTGTTATGGCTCCGACCACTTGCATTACTTGTGCTCCCATCTCTACTCCTCTCTCCTCTGCTCGAGAATGGATGGCCGTAATTGCCCTAGGAACTCGATTCCCTTGAATCTCAATTGTTTCGAACGGCTCCACGGATCTGTTTGGCGGCTTGCCACGCTTTCTAATTGTTGGGCCGCTCGTTCTCCCACTAATTCAGCAGTGCGTACGCCGAAAGAAAATTTTCAGATGGGCTGAGAAAATAAAAAGCAGAAACCGATATGAACGAATTTAATTGGATGGCTTCAATTTTTTTTTGAGAAGCTCCGTCAGGCGCGCTTTCGCGCGCGTTTTGAACAGGTTAAACTGCCTTTCCGTGATCCCAAGCTCCTCTTGAATTCTCTCCGGCGGCTCATTTTTTAAATAGAACCGGGTCAGGATTTCGAAATCCCGCTGGCGCATGTCTCGGAGGGATCGTTTCATCAGTTCCACTTGTTCCCGCTCTGCCGCCATCTGTTCCGGTGTAGGGGTGGCGGCGGTGACCTCCGCCGCAGACTCGATGCTTTCGAACGTTCCTCGATTCCGCACGATCTGAGAAATGGAAGAACTAAGCTGGCGGTAAAGAATGGTACGCACGAAACCCATTAGGCGCTCTGGTTCCCGAATGGCTCCCCGGCGTATGGCATCGACGACGATCAGAAAGACGTCGTGGACGATGTCACCTACGTCACGCGTCCCCAGGCGGCGTTGGAGAAAGAAACGGGCGCCCTGTTCCAAATTCTGGTAAAGAGCTTCCTCACCGGCCGGATTTCCAGCCTGGATCTGCTCTACGACAACCCTCCAGTCGACAACCGGCATAGCAACCCCTTAACCGGAGGTCTCGTTACTGAGTGCAGGCGGCGCGACGTACCTTTTGCATTGTCTAGGATACGGCTCTGGTTCGGCGCGGCCGCTTCTTGGGAGCTGTGGATTCGACCGAAACCTCTTCACTCTCCATGCTGGAACCCGCGCTCGCTGTCGCGACTTGAGCGGGCTTTCGTTTTTCAGCCAGGCTTCGCTTCAGCGCTTCCATAATGTCGATAACCGGAGCAACGTGAGTCTCCGGGGTCGCCACCACCTTTTTGCCTTCCACCTTGTCCTCAATCATCTTTTGGAGGTTTTCGCGATAGGTGTCCCGGTATTTGGCCGGATCGAAATCTGCTTCCAGCGAAGAGATGAGCATTTTCGCCATATCCAGCTCCTTGTCTTTGACGAGGCTGGTATCGGTGCGAAACTCCTCAACTTGCCGGATTTCGTCCTGATAGTACATAGTGTGGGAGAGAATACCCTTGGAACCGGGCCGCAGGACAATAATATGCTCGCGGTTATGCATGGCTACCTTCGCCAGCGCATAGTATTTGGATTGACGCAGGGCCTCGAACAGAAGAGCATAGGGTTTCTCGCCCCCTTCATCAGGCGCCACATAATAGGAGCTTTCGAGGTACACCGGATCGACCTGATCGGCTTTGACGAATTCAAGAATCTCCATTACCTTCGCCGTTTTGGGCGCGACTTTCTTTATATCCTCATCGTCGATCACCACGTAGTGGTCTTTCTCATATTCGTAGCCCTTAACCAGTTCGTTGCGCGAAACGGGCTTATCCTCCGACTGGCAGAAAGTGACCTGACGAATGCGCGAGTGGTCGTCTTTGTGCAGTAAATTGAAGCTGATGGTTTCGCTACGCGCAGCGCTGAACAGCCGTATGGGAAAAGAGACCAAGCCGAAAGTGAGATGGCCTTTCCAGACG
>JAFAWA010000229.1 GCA_019242155.1 Terriglobia bacterium
CCGGAATCGGCGTATCTGGATTCGAAGTCACGCCGGAAGTCAGGCGTGCCTACGGAAGACTGACTTAGCGGTTCCACCTCCACTTCAGTATGCCGCACGTTATCGCGGATCTGCTCGGTGCGCTGCGTTGTTTCCTTGCTGACCACCACCTCTTCCCGAATACGCGCCCGCTTTTGAACCACCGGTTCTTCCGACATTTCGACAACTTCCACGCTTTGGTCGCGGAGCCGCGCGGTGTCTCCCGGTTCGACGTCGCGATTCACGGGCCGGCGCTCGACGCGCACATGCTCCTCCCGCAAATCGATCGTTTCTTCCACCGGTTGTTCCACAATACGGCTATAGACGCGAACGCCTCCGCGGCGTACGGTTCTTTTCCCGACCTGGAGTTCTTCTTCTACAACCGGTATAGCTGTACGCTGATCCACTTCACGATTACGATCGCGTTCCCGAACTGCCTCATCGTATGTATACGGCGCGGCAGCGGGATCGTAATCCTGGTACCCCGCTTCGCGATATCCCTCGACTCGCCGGTCAATATCGACTGCCCCGCTGGCGTTCATGATGCGAACAACCTGATCCACCTGATCGGGGAGCGCATTCACGCAAACGACCGCACCGCCCCGGCGCACTGCCTCCGCATAGTGCCCGCTGTATTCTTCTTCATCGTCACCGAACAGACGTCGGAAAAAGCCCGAGATGCCTCCGGATTGGCGTTCTTCCGACGTGCCGGATCGCCCCGCAGCCCCCGTTCTGAAATTGGACTCGACTTCAATTGCGCTCGACGGTATTCCTGCGTTCACGAGGTCTTGCGCAGCTTTGTCCGCGGTGCTGTAGTCGTCGAATACACCCGCAACTGTGCTCGTCGTTTTAGAAGTATCGGCCATGTAAAATCCTCCAACACGGTTATCAAGTCGCTCGTATGCGTCTTGTTCGGGCGAAACGCTGCACTCACACCACCAAAAAACGGTATGCTCGCGCCTCCGCCTCTAGCACCTGTGCGTGTTAACCAATAAATGCAAACGTATGGTATCGCGCCGTAGTTTTGGGCCCGCATTTAGGTGATGAGTGATACCTGAGTCGCCTTGATGCGGCAACTCACGCCAGGTCGGTTACGTCATCATGGTCAGGAGAGGAGAGCACCAAGGTGAAATCAACTATTTTGCGGCTTTTTGCGGTTCTTTCGGTTGCGTCGGCTGGGACGCTGCTTTTAGCCCAGTACGGTCCTCGCGGCGGTCCGTACCGGCCGGAAGCCGTTTCCGCTCTGGTCGACCGCGTGCACGAGGATCTCAATCGCGGTTATTCGGCGTGGCACCTGCGCGACGGCGACCGCGACCGTTTGACTCACGCCGAACATCAACTGCGTAACTTTGCCAATGACTGGGGTCATGGCAAGTTCGATAAAGGCGATCTCGATGATTCGATTGCCGCCATCCAGCACGTGCTTGATAACAACCACCTGAATGGCCGTGAGCGGGACGACCTGTGGAGAGACGTCCAGAGCCTCAGGCAGATGCGGGAAGCTTACGATCGTCATGAGATAGGCTACCGATAAAGCCGTCGCCGTAACCGCCAGATTAGGACAAATCGCCCGGTGTGGCGCACGTTCGCGTGTGCCCGCCGGGCTTAATTTTAGCGCCTGCCCTTTTTTGGGCCACGCCACCGCAACGAATCTTGCGAGCTTCTCACCTGACGGCGGCTTCCACCGGTATCCTTTCCTTACGGACCGCAGCTTCCACGTATCCGAGTGCGCCGATGGCCATGCCCAAACCGAAAATCGCCCATGAAAATCTTTGGGGCATGCCGCCCGCGGTCACGTGCGCATAGTCGAGAGTGAACGAAAGTATGATTACGGCCGCTCCCGCAATTAGACATAACCAATTGCGCGCACTCAGCCGTACCGGGTTAGAAAAGGCTTCGCGGCGTAAATGCCAGATACCCGCAGCGATCATCGCGGCGGAAACCAGAACCGGAGCCAATACAGGGCCGACCCACGCCACCGGTACGACAAACAGAATATCCCAGGTGAAAAGAGACTCCGGCCAACCGAGAAGGACCCTCAAGAACAAGTAGAAGGTAATGTCCCAAACACCGAATGCAATCGCAAACGCAGCCGTCCACTGCCCCAGGTTGGTCGAGATTGCCAAGGCGATTCCAGCCAGCATGATGATAGTCGCTGACTCGCGTCCTACCTCCGTGGCAAACACTTTGCGTGCTTGCGCACCCCCTGTCGCCGTCTGCTCTGGCGTCAGCAACGGGAACAGGTCGCCCATGGAACGGCTCGGGTAAAAGCGAAGCCGTAAGGGCTCGTGCAGGTAGCGCAGATAGCTGACCACGGCAGCTTCCAGGTAACCGAAGGCGCAGCCGAACAGTACCAGGGCGAGTACGTGGCGCTTCCAGAAAAAAGGGATTCGGGGGCCTTCTGCTTGGGCAGTTTTCGCAACAGACACCTGAGTCGTGTAGATGTCAGCTCCTTTTTAGAGTCAGCTCGACCAATTTGGTGACTTGGCTTTGCGTCTTAAGGCCCTCGCAGGTGGTGATCAGTTCTTCGAACTGGGCCGCGGGGATTGGAATGCCGGGAATCACTCCGCGGATGCGGCGAGCCTCTTCCTTGAAATCCCAAATGAACTCGCGCCCGGTGGCCTGCTTGGTGTAACTTCTTCCGTCTTTGGTGAAGATTGTAATGCGCGGACCGAATAGGGTCATCTGGTGCGATGGGATGATGGTCACCCGTTTCATCAATTCCAACACTTCCGGCGGATCGGAAGTCACCGGCACCATGGGGAAGCCGCGTGTTACCACGCCATATGCGGCATAATAACGCGTGCTGGTGCGGTCCGGCTCGCCTATATCTTCTCTGCGATTTGGAAAAGCCGGGCTGGGATATTGGGTTTCGAGCCAGTTCACCACGGCTTCGACGTGATCGACATCTTCGTACCGGATGTTATGCTCCTCGCAAAGCTTCGCCGTTACGTCAACGTGCGCCAGGTTGTAACCGGTTATCGAATAGATCCGGTAAAGGGTTTCAAGAAACATCCAGCGCGCGCCAAGATCAGCGGTAACTTTATCCAGATTGGTCCGGGTATCGCCGGTGAAGCTATAGGTGAGGTGGCCCTCATTGTTGCCGGCGTAGGCTTGGTACAGTCCCGCTCTACCTTCGAGCGCAGTCTCGCCGCCATGGTGACCCAACCTGGCCAGCGCGACGGCCAGCATCGCGTTGCGAGACGCGGGACCTTCGCGGAGTCCGAGGCTCTCCAGATTGCCCGCCGCCATATTGACGCACAGGGCGATGGCATCGTTGACCTGGTCCTCAGTCGAGCGCATAACCTTCGCCGCCGCCACGGCGGCCCCAAAGATCCCGAATACGGGACCAGCGTGGAAGCCGCGGGCCATAATGGTGGGAATGAAGTCGCCCGCCATTCGCTCCATGACCTCGTAGCCTGCCGCGAGACCAGTGAGGAAGTCTCGCCCGGAGGCATGGGTGCTTTCCGCAGCCGCTAAAGCGGCCGGAACGATACTGCAGCCGGGATGGGTGAGCATGCGGAAGGTATCCCATTTACCACCCGCGAGGATCAGTTCGGCATTGGCGAAGGCCGCGTCCCCTTTGGTGGTTTGGAGTCCGCTCACCAGAACCGTAGCGCCGCCGCGCACCTCTCCGGCTTCCTGGCTGACGAGCTTTATCGCCTCCTGTCCGGCGGGCAACTGAAACCCCTGGAGCGCGGAAGCGAGGGCGTGCAGGGTGAGGCCCTTGGCTCGATCAACGACGGCAGGCGGCAAATCCTCATAGCGTAAGCGCGCTACCCACTGCGCGAACTGACGGCTCATGGAGCCCGAACCGGACTTGCCGTTCACAACTCGTGGCTCTTGTGCCACTCCAACCCCTCCAAATGCTGCCGCTAGTCCGGCCGAATAACGAAAAAAACTCCGTCGATTCATGGTGGTGGCAAATGCCCGCGTGCCGGATTGATTCTATCTCATCCGCTTACAAACTTTGCTGTTCGGGCCGGAACTCGGGCAACGGATTTCCCTCTACAACGCTTCAAGCCGCGTTTTGATGAGCGTGCACTTCAGTCCGCAAATAAGAGCGATTCTGCGAAGGGCCACTCCTCGTCAATCCATTGGCGCTCGAGCCGAAAGCCGGTCATGCGGCTCATGGCCGTAAGTTGATCGGGACGAAACTTGTGGCTGGATTCGGTCCAGATGCTTTCCCCCGCAAGGAACTCCACGTCCAGGGCGGCGCGCTGTATGCTGACGACCTGGTTACGGCGTGAGAGCAGGTGCATCTCGATGCGTTGCGCTTCCGCATCATATCGGGCCACGTGGCGGAATTGGCGCAAATCGAAATCGGCGCACAGTTCGCGATTGATTCGGCTGAGTAAATTCATATTGAATGCGGCCGTGACTCCGGCCGGATCGTCGTAAGCGGGAATCATTTGAGCCCATGGCTTGACAAGGTCTGTCCCTAAGAGGAGCGCGTCACCCCGGGCGAGCAGTTGCCGCACAGAGGTAAGAAAATCGATCGCGGCGTCGGGCTCGAAGTTGCCGATCGTGCTTCCCAGAAACAAAACCAGAAGGCGTTCACCGCGCTGCCGCTTTTCTACAACATCACGCAGGCCCTCGAGGTAACTCATTTGCAGCGGCACAATTTCGCCGAGCGGCGCCAATTCGCGTTCGCAATGTTCTAACGCCACGCTAGAGACATCGATGGGATAGTAAAGCACGTCCTGCCGCAATCCGATCTGTTCTAGAATCGGACGGGTCTTCGCGCCCGTTCCACTTCCTAGCTCCGCCACCACCAGGCACCCGCCGAGCAGGCCGGTAATTTCCGCGGCATTAGTTTGAAGGATGCGGGCGTCCGCGCGCGTGAGGCCATATTCCGGCAGAAAAGTGATGGCCTCAAATAGCGCCGACCCGACGTCATCGTAAAGGTAGCGGCAAGGTAAAGTCTTCTGTGCGCACGTAAGACCCGCTCTCACGTCGCGCGCAAACTCGTTGTCAAACGCCAGGGCGTACATCAGGAACCAACCAGCCGGAAGGTGGCATAGATATAGGGGTATGAAGGCCGGAACCAGTTGCGGAACGACGGCCGCAGCAGACGCGCTGCGGTGCGCGGCGAGCCGCCTTTAAGCACATAATGCGCTCCGTCGAAGAACGGCGCGGAATAGTTTTCGTAAAACGGGAAAGGCTCAAAGCCGGGGAACGGACCAAAAACCGTGCTGGTCCATTCCCACCCGTTGCCGGTCAGTTGCGCGGGCTGATGTGTCATAGAGTGATCGCCGGTCACTGGAATCGGATCCCAGAAGCGAAAGTCCGTATTAGTAGATGCAGCAACACCGGCCGCGGCTCTATGAAATTGTGCTTCAGTGGGCAAAGTCCCGCCGCGCCAGCGGGCATACTCTTCGGCCTGGCACTTAGTAACGTATACCGGCCAGTCATCCGGCAGCGGAATGTCGCCAAACATCCCGCGATAAAACCACTGGCTATCACGGTGAATCCAGAAGTACGGCACCAAGCCCCCTTCGCGCACGAACTCGAGATACTCCCCGTTGGTGACCTTGTATTTGCTGATGGTAAAAGCCGGTACCAACGCGCTGTTTGCCTGATATTCGTTGTCCCACCCGAAGCCCTCTTCCTCTGTTCGGCCAAGCTTCGCCACGCCCGCAGGTATGTCCACAAAGCGCGATTCCGGCTGCTGGGCCCGAGGCAGGGGCGGAATGAGGGGAGCGAGTTTACTGTCAGAGGGAAGGTGGTGAAGGATGTAAGCCAGCGTCTCCGCGTGCATCAAACGATGCTCGATCGCGGCATGCAGCAATTTGTCCGGGATGTTCGCGATCGACTCGTCCAGGACTTCGCGAGTACGTCGCCCGTACTGCTCTACTTCCGCAACGCCCGGCCAATCCGACGGTTGATCCGATGGGAGGCCGCCTGCTTCGGGATCGATGCCGAACGCGAAGAGCCGATCAAAGGAACTGTGAAATTGCGGCAGATCCAACGCATATCGGCCCAGCAGATTCCAGTCGAACGCTTCCAGATGTCCCAGGTAGAAAATGATGCGGTGGCGTTCAGCGATCGGCCGTTCGTATATTGCGCGCGGGTCAACGATTTGAAACAATTCATCCGTCCGGCACCGCGCGTCCGCCAACTCCCGTTCCAGGCTGGTCTGCATATTTCTCCAAAGTCTAGCGAATCCCTAAGTGCCGCAAGTACGCAATTCTCCAACCACCGTGCGGGGAAACCCGCTGCGCTGGACCGCCGCGGTAGAGGACTTCCTAGAATGAAAGTGTGAACGAGCTACGCTGGCACCCTTTACTGCGGGAATGGGTTGTGGTTGCGGATAATCGGCAGGACCGGCCCCAGATGCCTACGCATTGGTGTCCATTCTGTCCCGGTTCGGGACGGGTCCCCGAGAACTACGACGTGTTTCTTTACGCCAATGATTTCGCAGCTTTGCGCCTCGATAATCCGCCGTTTGAGCCGCATCCCGGCCTGTTTGCGACAGCGGGCGCGCGCGGGTCGACGGATGTAGTTCTCTACCACCCCAATCACAACTTAACGCCCGCGCAGATGTCCGCGGACCACTGGTTGAAAGTCATCCATCTTTGGACTACCCGGTACCAGGAACTTGCAGCCAATCCGGATATTCGATATCTGCACATGTTCGAAAATACCGGGGTCGCGATCGGTGTTACGATGCCGCACCCGCACGGCCAGATTTACTCGTTCCCATTTATTCCGCCACAGGTCGAGCGGGAGTTGGCTTCGGCTTCGGAGTATTTCGAGCGCGAACATGCGTGCATTTACTGCCGGCTGCTCACGGACGAACTTTCTGACGGCCGCAGGATTGTGAAGGAGAACGAGAGTTTCGTGGCCTTCCTGCCGTTTGCCGGACGCTATCCCGCGGAGATGCAGATCTGCGCGCGCCGCCATATACCGGCGCTGCCGGATCTTCGGGAGAAAGAAGCGCAGGATCTGGCGGTCATGATCAAATCGGTGCGGATGAAGTACGACAACCTTTTCGGGTTTCCCATGCCGCTGATGATGATCCTGCGGCATCCGCCCGCCAAGGGCGAACACCCGTACTTTCATTTCCACATCGATTTTTTTCCCATTCAACGAAGCGCCACCAAAATCAAATACCTAGCCGGCGTCGAAAGCGGCGCAGGAACTTTTCTCAACGACACCGTGGCCGAAGATAAGGCTCGCGAACTTCGCGAAACAGAGCCGGCGTGACACAATAGAGTTCTCGGATGTCCATCCCGCGCACTCGAGCGCCGCGCGCCGAACTGGTTCGGCAACTCGGTTTCTTCAGTTCGACGGCGCTGGTGATCTCAAACATGGTGGGCACCGGTATCTTTGCCACCACGGGATTCATGGCCGGTGACCTGGGGAGCGCCAGGCTCATATTGATCTGCTGGACCGTCGGGGCGCTCTTTGCTATTGCGGGCGCGCTCAGTTACTCGGAGTTAGGCATCAATTTTCCCAGTTCCGGCGGAGAGTACGTCTATCTGACGCATGCCTATGGGCCGGAGTGGGGCTTCATGACCGGATGGGTATCGTTCTTCGCGGGCTTTTCCGCGCCCATCGCCACCGCCGCCCTGGCCTTTTCCGACTACCTGGGTTACTTCTACCCAAGCCTCAAACAGGCCAATGCCTCCCTGGTGATCGGATCGGGCACGTTGGCTTTGCGGATTGGCCGCGGGCAACTGCTGGCTTCCGCCTTGATTGCCACGTTCACCATCCTGAACTGCTTTGGCGTAGGACGAGTCGCCAAGGTCCAAAATGTTCTGACTTCGACCAAGCTTCTCGTGATCATGGGACTGGTCATCGCCGGTTTCGCCGCGGGCACGGGAAGTTGGGCGCATTTTTCCGAGGCCGCCGCGCGTACTTCGACCGTAAGTCTGCCGGCGCAATTCATCGTCAGCCTGATTTATGTAATGGTCGGGTATAGCGGTTGGAACGCGGCGACTTATGTGGCGGAGGAGATTCGGCGTCCCGAGCGCACCTTGCCGGCCGCGTTGGCGACCGGCACCGCGATCGTGGCGGCGTTGTACTTGGGGCTCAATCTGTTGTTCATTTACGCCGCGCCGCTCGAATCGATGAAAGGAGTGATTGCGGTCGGCTCGCTCGCGGCTTCGAATCTTTTCGGGCCGGGTGTCGCCGGCCTGTTCTCTGCGCTGATGGCCTTATCCATCGTGTCCACCGTGAACGCTGAAGTGACGATCGGCCCGCGGGTGTACTACGCTATGGCAAAGAACCGCGCCTTCTTCGGCACTGCCGCGTTGGTGCATCCCCGCTGGCATACGCCGGTGGTGGCGATTCTCAGCCAAGGCCTTTGCGCGATGCTGCTGACGTTAACTCCGTTCCTCGAACTACTGGTATACATCGGCATGAGCCTGACTCTTTTTTCGGTGCTTTCGGTGGCCTCTTTGTTCGTATTTCGCCGCCGCAGGCCCGGCTGGCAGCGCCTGGCTCCCGTGAATTTCGCCTGGCCGTTGATTCCGGTGGCGTATATTGCGGTGGGTTTGATAATGATGGGCTACGGCGTGTTCCTGCACCCGAAGGCGTCGTTGACCGCCTTCGCTACTGCCGGCGCGGGAGGCCTGGTATACCGGTTCGGATTGAAAAGCCGCGCGCTGCGGCCGCACTCGTGAACGGAAACCACGGAGAGCCTGCTTGGAATCTCGGGCGGCCACTCTGTATAATGCCACCAATGCAACGCCGACATTTCCTAGCTGCTCTAAGCGCCGCCGGTGTGGCCGCGGCTCAAACCCAGACGCCGGGTCCGCATACCGGCCGCCTGAAACAGTGCGCCATGCGGGCGAATTTCCCGCCGAACATGCCGCTCGAGGATATGTGCCGGGAAGCCGCTCGCCTGGGAGTTCATGGCTTCGACCTCATCAGCGTCGAGGATTGGCCGACGCTGCGCAAGTATGGCCTGATGCCCACCATGGGCCCGACCGGGGGCGTAAGCTTTGAGAGCGGCTTAATTCATAAAGAACTCCACGACAGCCTCGAAAAATCGGTACGTGCCAATATCGATCAGTGCGTCAAGGGCGGATGCCCGAACATGATCACGGTGGGCGGCCAGCGCAAAGGCATGTCCGACGAGGAGGGCGCCGAGAACTGCGCCGCGTTTTTCAACCGCGTAAAGAGCTACGCCGAAGATAAGAACGTAACCATCTGTCTCGAGATCATGAACAATAAGTTCACCGATCCGCTATTAGGCCGCACGGATCAGATCTGCAACCATATAGCGTGGGCGGTGGATGTCTGCAAGCGTGTCAATTCGCCGCGTGTGAAGCTGCTGTTCGATATCTACCACGTGCAAACCATGGACGGCGACATTGCCCACCATATACGCGACAACTTCCAGTGGATCGCCCACTTCCATACGGGCGGGGTTCCCGGCCGCCACGAGCTCGACGACACCCAGGAGATCAATTATCGTTTCGTGGCGAAAACCATAGCCGAGCTTGGGTTCACCGGTTACATCGCTCACGAATACCGGCCCTCACCGGGACGAGATCCGTTGAAATCGCTGGCGCAGGCAATCGAGATTCTCACAGTTTGAGAAGGGCCAGGCTCACTCTCATAATCGAGAGAACTCGCGCCAACATTGTCTTGTTAACTCTGGGATAGATGCGGCTCGTAATCGATGCCACTCCCCTGCTGATTCGCAGCGCGGGAGTGAAGAATTATCTCTACCACTGGGTTCGCGAGCTGCGCCGCGTTGCCGGACCGCAGACGATTCACACCTCCCCCGCCATAGGCGACCTAGGTTCTCTGAGCCATGAGCGATCCGTGGCCGGGGCGTGGCCCACCTTCTGGGGCCTCGCCGCTTTGGCGCTGGCCAATCATACTCGCTTGCCCGCGGCCGAATGGATGGCCCGGCGCGCAGATATTTTTCATACCACGCAACTGTTGCATCACCCGCCGCGCCTTGTGCGCCTCACCGCGACCATTCACGATATGACCTGCTGGCTCATGCCGGAGTTGCACCCCTCGGCCAACCTGCGCGCCGAACGAAGTTTCGCAGAGACTCTGAAGCGCGCCGATGGCTTGATCGCGGTATCGCAGAGTACCAAAGACGATGCCGTGCGCGTTCTGGGGCTCGCTCCTGAAAAGATCGAGGTAATTCACTCCGGCATCTCCTCCGCGTTCTTCAACGTTCCCGAAGCATCCATCCAGACCGTACGGGAGCGTTATGCGCTGAACCGCCCTTTCGTCCTATTCGTCGGAACTCTGGAACCGCGGAAGAACCTGGACCTTCTTTTCGATGCCTATCAAGCTTTGTCGCCTTCGCTCCAACACGAATTCGAGCTGGTTATCGCAGGGCCGGCCGGGTGGGCGGCCGCCGGCACCCTCGCCCGCCTGAAACAGGCGCGGTACCTCGGCTACATTCCCGAGCGCGACATTGCTCCGCTCACAGCGGCGGCCACTGTATTTGCGTACCCGTCCCTGTATGAGGGCTTCGGCTTCCCGGTAGCGCAGGCGATGGCTGCGGGCGTGCCCGTAGTTACTTCAAACGTGTCGTCGCTGCCCGAGATTGCAGGAGACGCGGCGCTGCTGGTGGATCCACGAAGCACTAGCGAGCTTCGGGATGCCCTGTCCCGTCTGCTGTTTGCACCAGAGCTTCGCTCGCAGCTTGCGGCGCGAGGCCGGCGCAGAGCCCGTGATTTTAACTGGAATGAATGTGCTTTGCGTTCGCTCGCGTTCTTCGAACGGGTGGCTTAATCCGCATGCGGCCGGAGCTTTTCCATCCCCGAAATTGTCCTCGTATATAATTGATTCCTGAAAGGAACGGCGCATGAGAAAGACCGCATTGTGCGTGGCCGCCGCGGGATTGCTGCTTGCAGTAGCCCCCGTGAAGGCCCACCACTCGTTTTCGGCCGAGTACGACAGCAGCAAAAAAGTCTCGCTCAAAGGTATCGTCACTAAAGTGGATTGGATGAATCCTCACGTCTACTTTTATCTGGACGTGAAGGATGACGGCGGCGACATCACCAATTGGGCGCTCGAAATGGGGCCGCCGAACGGGCTGCAGCGTAACGGCTGGACCAGGAACACAATGAAAGTGGGCGATGAAGTGATTGTTGAAGGTACCCTGGCCAAAGACGGCAGTAAACAGGCGAATGCGCGCTCCGTAACCCTGGCAAGTACCGGAAAACGCTTGGGCGCAAACTCGAGCGAAACCACCAATCCCTAACCGCGAATGCGCTCCCTTTACAAAACCGCCGCAGCAGTTCTGATCATGTACGCCGCGCCGCTGCTATCGGCACAGCAGGGCGACGCTACCCAGGGCTCCCCTCTTAACGGAGGGCGGCTGGACCGCAATCGAGCACGAGGTCCGGCCAAGCCCACCCCGCACTGGCCCGATGGGCGTGTAAACCTGGGTCCTCTCCCCGGAGAGACCGGTGTATGGGAGGGCAACGCCGGCTCGACTCTTGCCACAAATATTCGCGGCGGAATCGATAATCCGCGCATGAACCTGCCCACCAATATCAAAATCAGCGAAGTGCCGTTTCAACCGTGGGCGCGGGCATTGTACGACTACCGCCAGTCCAACACCACCAAGGATGATCCGCACGTCCGTTGTAAGCCTTCCGGAGGTCCCCGGCTTTTTCATACTCCCTACGGCTTCGAGTTTGTGGATATGCCGGAGTTTCACCGTATTTACATGATCGAGGTGGGCGGCCCGCACACATGGCGCACTATCTACATGGATGGCCGCAAACATCCGAAGAACCTGGAGCCGAGTTACTTCGGCCATTCCGCCGGTCATTGGGATGGTGACACCTTAGTCGTCGACACGGTGGGGTTCAACGAAAAATTCTGGCTGACGCGCGAAGGCATCCCGCACACCGAATTCCTGCACCTCACAGAGCGATTCACTCGAACCGACTATGACACGCTGACATATGAAGCGACCATAGACGATCCCGGCGCCTACACAAAAGAGTGGACCGGCGGGTGGCTTATCCGTTGGCAGCCCGACCAGGAAATGTACGAGTACGTCTGCCAGGATAATAATCGGGACGCCAAACACATGTATGGAGGCCAGCGTTGAGCATCACTCCTTCAGAAGCGTTCGATTAATCCCTCTTCTGGGCGGCATCGGCGTAGGTGCGTTTCCGCGCTGCCTACCAAGAACTCACGCTACTGGAGCGGGATTTTCATGTAGTTAAATCCGTTCGTGACATCGACGGATCCGCTGCCCTGCTTCCCGTTCTTCTCCAGGGTGATCTTGTAAGTTCCCGGCGCAAGCGGGATCTGGGCGGGTGTTACCTGCGGTATCTTTTCTCCATTTACCGAAATGGAGGCACCGGCCGGGTCGCTCTGGAGTAACAGAGTTCCGGTAGGCGCCTGTAACACGATCTGCAGTTCCTTAGGCCCGGCGCCGATGTCCACCTCTTGATGCTCGATCTGGTAACCGGCCATCGTAATGGCTACATTATGGCGGCCCGGCAGAGCTTCGATAGAGCAAGGCGTGGTACATGCCGTCTCCTGACGCGCATCTAAAATCGCAGTCGCGCCGGAAGGGCTGGTTAAGACGGTAAGAGCCTGGGGCTGCACTATGGCGGATATGTGCAATGGCGCGCGTTTTTCGGGCTCCTGCACTGGGCCTACAGGCACCGTTCCGGTACCTTGCGTCTTGGCGGTTTCAGTCGTGGCGGCAGGCGGCATGGGACTGGGTTTGGCTTCCCCGGCGGGTCCCGGCCGCGTGCGCGATATGGTTCCCGGCAGAGGTTGTCCCTGTGGCTTGGACGCCGACGGCGGTCTGGCCGAGGTTGGCGCGGACGTTGCCACCGGGTTCTGCCGTTTCGCTACGTCGCTCAATTGGGGTCCGGCCACCCATGCCACCGCGGCGAGCAACCCGGTCGCGCCCAGAATCGCCATCAGGTAGGCAGTGAAGTTGGCTTTGCGCTGCGGCTTTCGTTCGAGCGTCTCTTCGGGCCGCGGGTTCCGTGCCGGAGGGAGGATGACCGGGCGTGACTCATCCGCAATGGTCGCCGCGTTCAGGCTGCCGCCGCGCACCAGCGGCTTCCATCCGCGATTCGCCAGGCACGCCTTTTCGAGCGCTTCCGTAAATTCCTGGCAGGTGCGATACCGGTTCTCGGGCTTTTTCGAGAGCCCCTTCCGCAACGCGTTTTCGATCCCGCCGGCGATCGTAGGATTGAGGCGATGAGGCGCCACCGGATCTTCCGCCACAATCTTGTAAACCACGGTGGTTAGATGGTCGCCCGTGTACGGCTTCTCGCCGGTCAGCATTTCATACGCAATCACCGCGAGCGAGAACTGGTCGGAGCGGCCGTCTACGGCCTGCCCCTGCACCTGCTCCGGGGACATGTAGTGCGGCGTGCCCACGATTGTGCCGGTCATCGTGAACTGGTCCGTGGTGCTGATCTTGGCAATCCCGAAGTCGGTGATCTTGGCCGCGGCGTCGGCTGCGATCATGATGTTCGCGGGCTTGATGTCGCGATGCACGATGCCCCTCTGGTGAGCGTAGTCCAGCGCAGCCGCGGTTTGACGAAGAATTCTCGAAATCTGTTCGGCGGAGAGGGCCCGGTCGTGCGAAAGGAGTTGTTCGAGCGTCGGCCCGTCTACATACTCCATCGCGATGTACGCCAGGTCGTCCTGCTGCTCGACATCGTAAATGGTGACGATTCCAGGATGCGACAGCATTCCCGCGGAGCGCGCCTCGCGCAGCAGGCGTTCCCGCATCCGTTCCTGTTCGCCCGGCTTGTGAGAGTCGCCGACGCGAATGGTTTTTATGGCGACCGGGCGGCCGATGTTGGGGTCGATGGCGTGGTACACCACACCCATAGCCCCCCGGCCGAGTTCCCGGACTATTTTATACCGACCGATTCGGTCCACGTGTCTCTACTGATAGCATAAGGCCATTGTCAGCAGGCCAGCGGCCGGAATCGTGCGCTGAAGTGCCTTAGGAACGGCGGCTCCTTAACTATTTCCATACCGCAGATGTTTCGCTTGCGTTCGTTCACTTCCAGAATCGCCTCGACAACATAATCAATGTGGCTTTGCGTATAGACGCGGCGCGGAATGGCCAGCCGCAACAGTTCGTGCCGGGCCGCGGCTCCGAACATCACCGAGCCGATTTCGACCGAGCGAATCCCGGCATGGCGATATAATTCTACCGCGAGCGCCTGGCCCGGGAACTGGTCGGCCGGTATGTGCGGCAACATTTTTGCCGCGTCGATATAGATGGCGTGTCCGCCGGGCGGCTCGACGATCGGTACCCCGCGGTCCGCAATGTGCCTGCCTAAATAGCCCGTCGACGTGATGCGGTACTGCAAATAGTCCGGCTCGAGCACTTCCTCCAGGCCGACGGCGATCGCCTCAAGGTCCCGGCCCGCAAGGCCGCCATAAGTTGGGAAGCCCTCGGTAAGAATCAGCAAATTGGTCTCTTGCTGCGCCAGGCGGTCGTCGTTTGTACACAGGAACCCACCGATGTTTGCGAACGCATCCTTCTTGGCGGAGAAGGTACAGCCGTCCGCTAAGGAAAACATGCGCTGCGCGATCTGTTTTGGCGCCCACGCTTGATATCCCAGCTCCCGCTGGTGGATGAACCAGGCGTTTTCGGCGAACCGGCACGCATCCAAATAGAGCGGAATACCGTAATTTGCGCACACGCCGCGCACGGCCTCGATATTGGCAAGAGAGACCGGTTGGCCGCCGCCGGAATTGTTTGTGACCGTCAGCATCACGAGCGGAATCTTCTGCGGCCCCTCTTTGCGGACTAAGGCCTCGAGCGCGGCCACGTCCATATTGCCCTTGAAATCGAGCCGGGCCTGTGTGTCGGCCGCTTCCGGGAGCGGGAGATCTACTGCGCGGGCCCCCACGAATTCGATGTTCGCCCGGGTTGTGTCGAAGTGCGTATTCGAGGGTATCAGGTCGCCCGGCTTGCACGTCACGGTGAAGAGAATCCGCTCGGCGGCGCGGCCCTGGTGGGTGGGAACCATGTGGCGGAAGCCTGTAAGTTCGTCGACCGCCCGCTTCAGCCGGAAGAAACTGTTGCTGCCCGCATAGGACTCATCGCCCCGCATCACTGCGGCCCACTGCTCGGTGGACATGGCGCTCGTGCCCGAATCCGTAAGAAGGTCGATCAGAATTTTGCCGGCTTCGATGCGAAAGAGATTGTACCCGGCCTGCTCCAAATATCTCTCACGTTCCGCCGGCGTGGTCTGCTCGAGTGGTTCCACGCTCTTGATGCGGAACGGTTCGATGATGGTCTGCATGCACCGATCTTAGCGCCGCGGTAGGGGCAGGGCAGCGCTGCCCCTCAAAGCGTGGAATTAAGGCTTTTTCTCGACAATATTGTTGCCGAAGATGAAACCGATCTCTGCCGCCGCGCGCGGCTGGTCGGCATTCACGCCATTGGGTCCGAATACGTAACCCGGCGTGTAATGGCTGACGTGAACCCAGGATAGGTCGCCGCGGAAGAAAAATCCGCCATATTGAAAAGTTGGTGTCAGGGTTAC
This sequence comes from Terriglobia bacterium, assembly GCA_019242155.1. Lineage (GTDB taxonomy): Bacteria > Acidobacteriota > Terriglobia > Bryobacterales > Bryobacteraceae > PSRJ01. The sequence continues at coordinate 15,498 of JAFAWA010000229.1, forward strand.
CGAAGTGCCGGCGCTGCCGGGACCGTACATCAAGTTCACTGCCTGCTGCGCGGTGCTGCCCGTGCTGGTAATGTACTCCCAACGAAGCGGCAACGAAAAGCCGTGTTTAAACGCGTGGCTTACCAGAATCGCGCCGCCTTGCGTCGTGTTGCCTTTCAGGACTCCAATCCTGGCGTTGGTAGGCACGGAAGTGTACTGGTAATAAGGCTGCACGATCCAGGCGCCCTTGGAGTAGGTGTAGATCAGGTTGTAAATGGCGCCGTTGTTTTGTACCGGTGTGGCGAGGGTCTGATATCCGGTCTGCCCCAAATTTCCGCCGGCAACAAACGAGACTGCGTGAGGCCCGTTGGTATACGCCAAAGAACCGCTCATCCACGTATAACGGTTGGAGTAGAAGCCGTCGTTCCAACTTAATGACGCGGTGAATTTGCCCATTGTCTGATTCACCTGAATACCGCGCGTAACGGCGTTCTCCTGGTTCCACAACAGGCCGCGCTCTACGTTCATGTTCTCGAACGTAAATGTATACTCGGCGCCGATTAGTGTAGGCAATGAGCCGATCTCGATGGAGGTGTTTTTTCCGGCCTGTAGTTTCAGGAAAGCTACGGGTACGGGACCGAATAGGTCACTTACGGTTTTATCCGTCGCAAGAAATGAAGTTCCGAGAGCCGGGATGTTATACGCGCCGGCTTGCAGGTAGAACTGAAACCAACCATCGGTCTTTTGAATGAAGATCTGTCCGTTGCTCAGGGCTGCCTGCGTTGGGTTGTCACCAGGAACATGATTCCCGGTCCACATCCCCATGCCGTCCAGAATACCGTTCACCGCGATCTTACCGAACGGGCCGGCGTCGAACATAGCCGGAGGTAGATTGGATAAGGGACCTGTAACGGAAGGAGTCGGGAGCGGCATGGGCGCAGCAGGTGCAGCCGCTGCTGCCGGATCGGCCGCCGTCTGTGGCGCTGTGGCATTCTGGGCCCGGCTAACGGACACTAACCCTGTGCAGAGCGCAAGCGCGGCGATACTCTTCGAACTTAGAATTTGCATAATTCTCCTGAGATATGTTTGGGATTGTCCGGGCCGGGTTACGGGCACCGGGCTTCGTACACGCCGTGGTGCACAAAGGGTTGCGAGCTTTACTCAGGATCTTAAATCGCCGGTTTTGGATGAACAAGATAATAATTTTTATGCAGTGCATTGAAAAAGCTTAGATCCTCAAGCTCTGGCTTTATGTTAGGCCGCGGCTGATTCTAATAAGCGGAAAACGCCGTAAGTCGCGGGTATCTTAGGCGCAAAAACGGAAGTGTCCCGGAGGTAACTTACAGCAGTTAGTGGCGGGTCTGATGGCCCGCTGCTTCCCATCGCCCGGCCAGCAGGTCTACCAGACTAAGCCAAGCTCTTTCGGGATGTTCCAGCTTCTGATACAGAGCAATGTACTCCGGTTTTTTCAGGCCCATTCCGGCGAATGCGAGAAAGTACAAGGCGTCGGTTTCCAGATCGTTCGCCTGTTCGCGGCTCCATTTATGCGGATCGATCAGATACGGCTCGAGGTGATCGATTACCGAACTCAGATCAGAGCCGTTCTTTCCGCGCACACTCCAGAGATTCGCGCCCTGAGCCTCCGCGATCCGGCAAATCATGGTGAAGGCTTCCAAATTGAAAACGGAGAAATAGGGGGAAGTGCGCGCCTCTTCGCTCGGCGCGCTGCCGTCCGGGCCGATCTGCCGCGGAAAGATGCGCTCCCGGTAGTAGGCGAACGCCATCCTCTCCAGGCTGTCATTTTGCACGAAGCTGGCCACCGCGGCCACCTGCGCTGTCCACCATGAAGCCTGGTTGTTTCCGCTGTTCTTTTCATCCTGGCCGTTCCGGCTTTGCGTCAACCAGCGTAGGTAATCTTCGAACCATTTACGAACCGCGGCTTCTTCTTTGGGATCCCAATTACCGGTACGGCTCAGAAACTGCATTCCCTGAATCGCCCGAATAAAAACGCGGCCTTCCACGATACCCGCCGGACGCCCGGTGTTGAGATTGCGGATAGCGCCCGCGTTTTCCAGGTTGGGGTTCATGCGCGTTTTGGGATTCAGGAACCAGGTCTGGATCACGCGCCCGGCGCGTTGCGCGTACCGCGCGTCATCGAACAAAAATGCCGCCGTTCCGAGAGCGAAAACAGTGTCACACATCATCGTCAGCGAGTTGCGGTTGGCGCTGAACCGGTCCCGGTTCAGATGGCCGTCCCGCAGGACGTAAGGGCCCTCCGGATCATCGGGATTCGGCCAATAGTAAGGGGCCTCGCTGTAGTAATCGTGCGGGTCTAGAGCGAGCCCGGCGGGGCGGTCCGATGTTATGGTCCACGGACCTTGCGTCAGGCGGCGGTCAGCATCCGCTCGGAGGCGGCGCGCGGAGTCCCGGGTCCACGCTTCATTCCGCGTTATGGCGCTGCGCAGGGGCTCGGCCTCGTCGTCCGTCACCAGCGTCATCGGCGGCGCGGCCGGCAAGCTGGAGGCAACGAGTGCCAGGAGTGCTGCGACCCTCACTCCTGCGATTGTACCCCTTCGGACATTCAGCTACCCTTCAGTTCCGCGAGAACGAACACAAATCCCGAAGCAGCAGCGGTGACCCCGGCGGATCGAAACGCAAGTGCCGCAAAGAACCCGTGGGACTTCCCGGGGGCGGTCTGGATTTGGGTGCACAGAATTCAGGTGTTAGTTTAAGTTTTGCGCCATAACCATTGCATGCAAAAACGCTCCATCGCGTCCGTTTCGGTTCTATCCCCTCGCCCGATCGCACTGGCCGGGAAGTACATCGGCCTGCCCTCCGCACAAAAGATACGCGCGTCCTGACCTCATGATGGTAGGCTGTTCGACGGTTCCACTTTACTCCGGAGGGTACATCGCATGGCGGACCGGCTAGTCCCGCTGAGCAGCGTCGATATCGTTATCGTCGTGCTCTACTTCGCGATGGTGATCGGCATTGGACTGTACCTGAAACGGTACACGAACACCGGCGAAGATTTCTTCTTAGCCGGACGCAGTATGACGGCCTGGGTCGCCGGTCTTAGCTTTGTCGCCGCCAATCTGGGAGCGCTCGAGTTGATGGGCTGGGCGTCGGCAGCTTATCAATACGCCATCCTGGCGACACACTGGTATTGGGTAGGCGCAATTCCCGCCATGCTCTTCCTGGGCATTGTGATGATGCCGTTTTACTACATCTCTAAGACGCATTCCGTGCCTGGATATCTGCGGCTTCGGTACGGCGAAGGTGCGCGCGCCGTCTCGGCCATTACCTTCGCCTTCATGACGGTCCTGATGAGCGGCATCAATATGTTCTCGATGGCGCTCGTCATGAAGGTGGTGCTCGGGTGGGACATCAACTTCAGCATCTGGGTCTCGTCTCTGACCGTAGCCGCTTACGTGTTTCTGGGAGGGCTGCTCTCTGCCATTCTCAACGAAGTTTTGCAGTTTTTCCTGATCTGGCTGGGAGCGCTGTTGATTCCCATTCTTGGGCTTATCGAAACCGGCGGCTGGGGTGGCATGGTCGCCCGCATCCATCAGAACTTTCCCGGCCAGGATTACACCCACCTGTGGCGCACACTCGGCTCCTTTAGCGATAATCCCATGGGCATTCATTGGACCGGCATCGTGCTGGGCCTGGGCTGGGTGATTTCGTTCGGCTATTGGACCACCGATTTCCTGGTAGTGCAGCGCGTACTCTCCGCCAATAGCCTCAACGCCGCCCGTATGGCGCCGATTATCGGTTCCGGCTTCAAGATGCTGGTACCCTTCATCGTGATCCTGCCCGGCCTGCTGGCACTCGCGGTGCTGCCGGAGAGACTGGTGGCCGAATCGGCGGCGGTACAGGGCAGCCACAGCTATAACGAGGTGCTGCCCCTCATGCTCGCCCGCTACGCCGGGCCTGGCCTCTTGGGCCTCGGCGTGACCGCCCTGATCGCCGGGTTTATGTCGGGAATGGCGGGTAATGTAAGCGCTTTTGCCACCGTCTGGACTTATGACATCTACCGGGCTCTGATCCGCAAGAATGCCGGCGACCCCCATTATCTTGCGATGGGCCGTTGGTGCACGCTGCTCGGCGTCCTCGTAAGCATCGGAACCGCGTACCTGGTGATGCAGTTCAAAAGCATCATGGACTATGTTCAGGCGCTGTTCAGCTTCTTCATCGCGCCGCTGTTCGGCACGGTGCTTCTGGGAATGCTTTGGAAGCGGGCTACCGCTGCCGGCGGCGTCTGGGGACTCGTGGCGGGCACTCTGTCTTCGGTCGGAATGTGGGCCTGGGTGAAGGTGAACCCTTCGGCTTTGAGCATCATTGCCCTGTCCTCGAATGCCAAGGACATGGCTGAGAACATGTACCGCGGGCTCTGGTCGTGGATCATCTGTGTGGTTGTGACTGTGGCGGTCAGCCTTGCTACGAAGCCCAAGCCCGATGCGGAACTCACGGGTCTGGTCTATGGCTGCACCGAGGTTCCTTCGGAAAAAGGTGTGCCGTTGACACGAAGGCCGGTCTTTTGGGCTGCTCTCGCGTGCGCGGTCTTCGTTTTGCTGAACGTTATTTTCTGGTGATCGCCGATGCACAAGCCGGGAATGGTATCAATCTGGTTTCTAATTGGAATGCTGCTCACCGTATACGGGTTCATCATTACCGCCGCCGGCATCTATCAATATTTCGTGCCGCCCGCGGCTCCTCCTGTGCTCGCGAGTCTGCATGCAGGCATCTGGTGGGGCCTGGTGATCCTGGCGCTAGGCTGTTTTTATTGCCGGCGCTTTCAACCCCGAAAAACCAAGTGACGTGCCGCTTCTGAGAAAACGCCATGTACCATCTGGGCATCGATGTGGGCACCGGCGGCACGCGCGCCTTGCTTACCGACGAGCGCGGCAAGGTACGCTACGCCGTGACGGCCACGCACGAAGAGATATCCATCGCGCAGCCGCTTTGGGCGGAGCAGCGGCCGGAGAACTGGTGGGACGCGGCCCAAGCGGCCATTCGCGGGGTACTGGCACAGGCCGGTGCATCGGGAAGTGATGTTCATGGCGTCGGACTCTCCGGGCAGATGCACGGCCTGGTTTTGCTCGATCGCGAAGATGCGGTGATCCGTCCGGCGCTGATCTGGTGCGACCAGCGCAGCCAGCCCCAGGTGGATGCGATCAATCGAATCGCGGGCGAGCAGACCGTGTTGGCCTGCACGGCGAACCCAATGCTCACCGGCTTCACGCTTCCCAAACTTCTCTGGGTGCGCGACCATGAGCCCGCCGCCTTCGCCCGCATTTGCAAGGTTCTGCTTCCCAAAGACTATGTTCGGTTCCGCCTGACCGGTGAATACGCCACCGATGTATCAGACGCCTCCGGCACCGGACTGTTTGATGTCGCCGGCCGCAGATGGTCGGAGGAGTTGATCAGAATTTTAGGTCTCGACCGTTCCATTCTTCCTTCCGCTGCGGAGTCCGCCTGTGTCACCGCACAGGTTTCCGAGGCCGCCGCAAAGGCCACCGGTTTACAAGCGGGGACTCCCGTGGTCGCGGGAGCCGGCGATCAGGCGGGCGGCGCGATCGGCAGCGGCATTCTTGACCCCGGCGATGTGTCCTGCACGATCGGCACCTCGGGTGTCGTCTTCGCGTACACCGACTCGCCCACATACGACCCCGCCGGCCGTGTGCACACGTTTTGTCATGCCATCGCAGGCGCGTGGCACGTGATGGGCGTGACTCAGGGCGCGGGTCTCAGTCTCAAATGGTTCCGCGATACCCTGGCTCCGTCCATGAGTTACGACGACCTTACCGCGGAAGCCGCCCGCGCGCCCAGCGGGTCTCATGGCCTGTTTTGGCTGCCGTACCTGATGGGCGAGCGTACTCCCCACTTGGACTCACGGGCGCGAGGCGGCTGGATCGGACTCACCGCCGGCCACACCCGCCCCGATCTCATTCGGTCGCTCCTCGAGGGCGTCTCTTACAGCCAGCGTGATGGTCTGGAAATTATCGAGCAGATGGGCATTCCCGTAAAGTCGGTACGCCTCTCGGGCGGCGGAGCGCGCAGCGCCTTCTGGCGCCGGATGCTGGCCGATGTATTCGGAAAAAAAGTGGTGGTTCTCGAAACGCAGGAGGGCTCCGCGTACGGCGCCGCTCTGCTCGCCATGATCGGCACCGGAGCTTTCGGCTCCATGCGCGACCTGTGCCGGGAGGCGATTCGCGCCGTCGAATCGCTCGAGCCGGACCCGCGCGCAGCCCGCATGTACGCCGAGCGCCATCTTGTCTATAAGTCACTCTACCCGGCGCTCTCGGGGTTCTACCACTCGCGATAGCAGGGCGCTGTTGAACCATTCAACAGTAAGCCCGCCGAACATTAGCCTTCGATTAAATCTCACGCCAACGGGACCCACCGGCGCAACTCCGCGCCGGGTCCCGGTTTTTTCGAGTAGAGGAGAGCATGAACACAAAACTGATTGCTGCTCGAACGATTGGCGTCACGTTGCTTTTCGCGGCTGTGAGTGGGTTCGCGGATACGCCCGGAAGACACCCTGCCTATTTGCACGCGCGCACGGATCTGCGCCGCGCCGAACGGCTGATGGGAATGCCCGAAGAGCCGAACGTCAGGCGCGATTTGGCGGCTGCCGCTCATGAGGCGCGGGAAGCCATTCGTGAGATGGACGCTGCCGCCTTATGGGATGGAAAAGACGTGGTAGATAATCCCCCGGTGGACACCTATCCCGATCGGCCCGGCCGGTTTCACGCCATAGCCCAGTTCCTATTCGCGGCGCGCCGAGACATCGATCGCGAAGAGGATAATCCTGCCGCACGC
>JAFAWA010000003.1 GCA_019242155.1 Terriglobia bacterium
ACGCACAGTGAAGAAGCCGCCGCGATTGCGAGTAACCGGATTCATCTGCGCGATGGACGGATTCAGTCGATAGCCTGTTGAAGAGCAAGTCACTCAGGTTCCGGTAACTACACCTCCGTCTACACTGAGTACCGCGCCGCTGATGAAGGAGGCTGCGTCTGAAGCCAGCCATAGATATGCGTTAGCGATGTCTTCCGGCTGTCCCATGCGCCCCAAAGGAGTGCGCTCGCGCATGCCTTGCAGGATCTTTTCCGGAATCGATTTCACCATCTCGGTGGCAATGAAACCGGGAGCCACGGCGTTGACCCGGATGTTGTACTTGCCGAGTTCGCGCGCCCACACACGAGTCATGCCGATGACCCCGGCTTTCGTCGCCACATAGTTCGTCTGGCCGAAATTGCCGTAGAGACCCACGACGGAAGAGGCATTCAAAATCACCCCGCCGCCGTTTAGGATCATGTGAGCGGCGACCGCGCGCGTCACGAGAAACACGCCGCGCAGATTTACGTTGATGACGGAGTCGAACTGTTCGTCGCTCATCGACCCGGTAAGCGCGCCTTCTTTGAATCTGACCAGTTGTCCATCGCGCAATACGCCCGCATTGTTGATGAGTACGTGGATCGCGCTCCACCGCTCGATCACCTCCCGCGCGGCTGCTTCTACCGAGGCCGCAGTGGTGACGTCCACTTTTTGAAAGATGCCGCCCTTCTCCGGTTCCGCCTCGACGATGTCCCACGAGGCGACGCGGCAGCCTTCTTCGGCAAACCGTCGCGCCGCCGCGCGGCCGATCCCTCCAGCCGCGCCAGTCACGACGACGACTTTCTCCCGCAAACCTGTTTCGATCATGACTTAGTGATCTCTCCGATGCTCCTGACTGTCAATGTAATTTTGAAATGATAGACTGCGGAAATGCCGCCCGACGTCCAGAAAGTTTCTGGGTTGAGCGCTCCTCCCGATCGCAATTTCGAAATTGAGCCGCGCTGGCCCGCGACCGTAACCGTTGCTGCGCTCGTAGGGCTACGCTTTGCATTGCCGCCGGCCTTGAGCGCGGGTCCCGATTGGGTAATGGCGCCGGTTGCGGCCGCGCTGCTCATCCCAGCCGTGGTGGCGCACCGCATGGGTATCCATCGCCTTAATCAGATTCTGGGTTACGCTCTACTAGCGACCATCACGGGCGATATGATCACTTCCCTGGCGCTGTTGATCACGAGGCTGCCCGCGCACAAGGAGTCACCGCGCGAGCTGCTCATTGCGGCATCGGGGCTTTGGATCACGAACGTGCTGGTCTTTGCCTCGTGGTATTGGCGGCTCGACGGCGGCGGACCGAATGCGCGCGACCGCCAGAAGAGCCATAACTCCGGGGCCTTTCTGTTCCCGCAGATGCAGATGAAAGTTTCGAGCTGGAAGCCCGGGTTTGTCGATTACCTGTTCCTCGCATTCAACAGCAGCACGGCCTTTTCGCCTACCGACGTTCCGGTGTTGTCGCGATGGGCGAAGGTGTTGATGATGGTGCAGTCCTCCATTTCGCTCGGCACGGTCGTGATCATAGCGGCGCGAGCGGTGAATATCCTTTAGCTCTCGAGCGGACCACAGCGTTATTCGCCCGCAGGTGGGCCTCAGTGAATGGTCCGGGTTTTGCGGTTCATGTAGTCCATCAGCAGGTACTGGCCGAGCGTGAATGGGGTGGTGAAGTAGGCTTTGCCGCGGCAGATCTCGGTTACCTTTTGGACGAAATTCACCAGGCCGTAGTCGCTCGCCAGCATGAAGGTGTTGATCAGGATGCCCTGTTTCTTGCAGCGGTTCACTTCTTCAAGGGTGCGGCTGATTACCAGCGGGTCGAGGCCGAAAGCGTTCTTGTACATGCGGCCGTCTTCGAGTGTAAGGCAGCTTGGCTTGCCGTCGGTGATCATGACGATCTGCCGCATGTCCTTCTTCTCCTGACTGAGAAGGCGCTGGGCGAGGATTAAGCCGTCGCGGGTGTTGGTGTAGTAGGGTCCGACCTGGACGCGGGCGAGCTGGCTGATCGCGAGCTCTTCGGCGCTGTCATGGAACAGGACGCAACGGAGGCTGTCGCCGGGGTACTGGGTGCGGATCAGGTGAGCCAGAGCCAGGGCGACCTTCTTGGCGGGAGTGAAGCGGTCCTCACCATAGAGAATCATGCTGTGGCTGCAATCGAGCATGAGGACAGTGGCGCAGGAGCTTTGATATTCGCACTGGTGCACATGAAGATCCGAATAGTCCATGTCCAAGGGGACTTTGGCGCCTTCGCGGCGGATGGCGGAGAAGAGAGTCTCGCTGACATCGAGGTTGAGCATGTCGCCGAACTCATACTGCTTGGCAGAGCCGGAGGTTTCGATGCCGGTGGCGAGATCGCGGGTATCGTGACGGCCGAAGCTGGACTTGCCCAGAGAGCCGAGCAGGTCTTTGAGTGTTTTGAAACCCAGGAAATCGAGAGACTTGTCCGTGACTTCGAACTTGACCTTGGAGTCGCGGCCTTTGCCGACACCGGGGGCGGAGGCCTTCTGGTCGCCGGGTTCTTCGATGGTGATCTGGCCCTCATCGACCATTTTCTGGACGAGGTTCTCGAGCAGCTTATCCATCTGCTCGGGGCTGAGGTTCTGGAGACGCTCCATCATCTCCTGGAGGTTCTCGTCATTGAACAGCTTGCCCTGTTCGAGTGCTTGCTGAATGGCCTTTTTGAGGTCCTCGAGAGTGTGCTGGTTCCACTCACTGAAGGGCATGTACTGGGTGTTGAAGCCGCTCTCGAGAAGGAAGTCGGAGAGAGCCTGGAGGAGGTCTTCGGCGCTGACGCCGAGATCTTCACCGGTATAGCGGGAGTAGTGGACCCATTTCATATCGCTCTCGGCTTTCAGCCGTCAGCTTTCGGCGCGGCGCCCGTTTAGGCGAGCGCCGATGCCGATGGCTCGCGGCAACTAGTTATACTGCCGGCGGAAGTTGGGCCGCTCGCCGCGCCCGCCTTCCTCGCGCTGTTCGCGGCGCTGTTTCTCTTCGGCGGCGAAGCCTCGTTCTTCGTTGCGGCTGATGCGGCGATGCGCATGCAGCCCTTCCAGGATGAATTCAGCGGCCGAGGCGCGCAGGGCATCGGGCTCGTTGGCAGTCAGGCCCAGGGCTTTGGTCTTTTCCATAAGACCCTGGATTCCGGCTAACTGCTTCACCATAGTGGACGAGTCCACATTCTCATCCAGTTTCAAACTGCCGCCGAGATCAAACCACTGAATGATCTGTCCGACGTTAGCGCCTTCGAAGTACTGATCGTAAATCTTGCCGACGGCGCTGCGAATGAGCTCGCGGGCGACGGCGTCGCCGCCTTTCAGTTCACCCTCGTACTCAAGCTCGAGTTTACCGGTGACGGCGGGCAGCGCGGAATAGACATCGAGGATGCGAGGAACGGCGAGGGACTCGTGGGATTTGAGGGCGCGCCGCTCGGCGTTGGAGACCACGTTCTCCAGTACCGAGATCGGGAGCCGCTGCGAGACACCGGAACGTTTATCGACCCGTTTGTCTTCGCGCGCGAGAAATGCGAGCTGCTCGACGACCTGGCGGATGTAATCGGGGACGCGAACCTGGAGGGCGGTATCGCGCTCGAGCCAGGCTTCCTGCTCGGTGATGGCGATACCCTGATCGAGCGTGGCGGGATAGTGGGTGCGAATCTCGCTGCCGATGCGGTCCTTAAGCGGGGTGATGATTTTTCCGCGCGCGGTGTAATCCTCGGGATTGGCGGTGAAGACGAGCATCAGATCGAGCGGGAGGCGGACGGGATAGCCTTTGATCTGGACATCGCCTTCCTGCATGATGTTGAACAGGCCGACCTGAATTTTGCCGGCGAGATCGGGAAGTTCGTTGATGGCGAAGATGCCGCGATTGGCGCGCGGGAGAAGGCCATAGTGAACCGTGAGTTCATCCGAGATATCCTGGCCGCGGCGGGCGGCCTTGATGGGATCGATGTCACCGATCATGTCGGCGATGGTGACATCGGGAGTCGCGAGTTTTTCCACGTATCTGTGGTCGCGGTGCAACCAGGCGATGGGTGTGTCAGCGCCTTTGGCGGCGATTAGATCAAGACAGCGGCGGCAGATCGGCCGGTAAGGATTATCGTGTATCTCGCAACCTTCGACGTACGGCACAGCTTCGTCGAGCAGAGCGGTAAGCATGCGGATCAGACGGGTTTTGGCCTGGCCGCGGAGTCCAAGCAGGATGAAATTATGACGCGAAAGAATGGCGTTAATAATTTGCGGCACGACGGTGTCTTCGTAGCCGAGGATACCGGGGAAAAGTGATTCGCCGCGTTGGATCTTACAGATTAAGTTTTTTCGAAGTTCGTCTTTAACGGACCGGTCCCCAAACTCGGACTCGGAAAAGTGGCTTTGGCGTAAAGCGCCTAATGATCGGGGTAATTCCAGAGTGGCCTTCAAGCAAACCCCCCTCTGCCGCGATTGTACCAGACCAAGCAGCATGCGCTCCCGTCGTATCCGATACAATGTCCGTGTGGAGACACAGGCACCAACTCAAGCGCAGCGCATAATAACGCGGTACTCGGAGGTGACCAGCAATGTGAACCGCGGGTTCATCGCCGAGTGGACCGTCACGATCATTCTGCTACTGTTCGGCACCACGACTTTGGTGCAGGCGTTCGTGATTCCCAGCGCTTCGATGGAAGACACTCTGCTGATCGGCGACCACGTGCTTGTGGACAAAATGACGTACGCGCCGGCGGGCGCGGTATCGAAGCACCTGCTGCCGTACCGGGAGGTACGCCGCGGAGACGTGATCGTGTTCCGGTATCCTCTGGACATTCGCGAAGATTACGTGAAGCGGGCGATCGGCGTACCTGGAGACCGGATCAAGCTGGTGAACAAGCAACTGGTCTTGAATGGGCATCCAGTAAATGAGCCGTACGTGGTGCATAAGACGAGTTACCTGGACAGTTATCGCGACAACTTTCCCTCGGAGCCGAACACGCCGCTGATGCCGACCGCGGTAGACATGCTGGAGCACCACGTGGTGAACGGAGAAGTGGTGGTGCCGCCCGATACGATTTTCGCCATGGGGGACAACCGTGACAACTCCTCGGACAGTAGGTACTGGGGATTCGTGCCGCGCGAGAATATCGTAGGTACGCCGTTGATTATCTACTGGTCGTTCGAAGCGCCGACGGAAGACTTGACGAATCCCAACATAGGCGTAGATCATTTGGTCGACATCGTGACGCATTTCTTCACAAAGACCAGATGGTCGCGAGAGTTCAAGTTGATTCACGGGTATCCGCTGCAGTAACGTGCCGGGCTGAAGCCCTGGCTCCACATCATTCCGGGTTGAAATCGAAGATGTCGGTGTTGGTGCGCACCTCGAGGTGGCCGGAGCCTAGCTGTTTGCCTTCGGTCGGGAGGAAGATCGCGCCGTCCGTGGTTTCGCCGGGGGCGAGTTTCGCCTGGACAAACGCTACGGCGGCGGCGGTGGCGGCGGCGCGAATTTTCGAAGAGCCGAAGGCGAGGGCTGCCTGACGCCGGGATTCGTAGCCGTTGGTGGATCGCATGTGCGGGATGCCGTACAGAGCCATTTCGTAGGTACTGATGAGCTTGACGACATCGCCGCCGGTGCCCTTCTGCATGAGAGTCGCGACCACGGATTCGGCATGCGCGGCCTCCACGGGATCGCCAGCGTTTCTCACGTAATAAAAGTCTTCTGGCCGAACCACGTAAGGAGCGGTGGAACCGTTGGATACGGCGACCTGCATGATGGTGAACTCGCGCAGGTGGGTGGGCAGGACGGCGAACATTACGGTAACGCCGTTGTGGGTGAGTGTCTGATACTTCAGACCGTGATTTTCAAACTCAATTACCTGGGCGGCGGCGAACCGGAAGAGGAGTGAGAAGCAAAGAATTGCGGCCCGCGGCAGCCTGCCCATGCACACCATCTTATCCAATGACATCGCCGATGACGATGGTGATACACTGCTTCCTGCATGACACGCAGTTGGATGGTCGCGGGAGTTTTGGTCTGTTGGTCCACATGGCAGGCAGCGGCGCAGGTGGATTTTTCGGGGGAATGGGCGCCGAGGTTCTATGAAGATCAGCCGGAACGGGTGCCGGGGCCGGAGTTGGGCGATTATCTTGGACTGCCCATCAACGAGGCGGGACGGATGCGCGCCGACACGTGGGACGCTTCGCTGCTCACATTGCCGGAGTGGCAATGCCGGCCGCACTCGGCGGACTACATCTGGCGCGGGCCTTCGAATCTGCGGATCTCTCAAGAAGTGGATCCGGTTACGCGAGAGGTTACGGCGTTTCATGCGGAGTGGCTGCGCTCGGTAGACCGGCCGGTGTACCTGGATGGACGGCCGCATCCGCCGGACTGGTCGGCGCATACGTGGGCCGGTTTTTCGACGGGCAAGTGGGACGGCGATATGCTCACGACGCGTGTGACGCATTTGAAGGAAGGCTACATCAGGCGCAACGGGATAGCGCGCAGCGATCTGGCGACGCTGACGGAGCACTGGATCCGCCATGGCGAGTTTCTGACGGTGGTGACGATCGTCACCGACCCGGTATACCTGACCGAACCTTTCATTCGCAGCACGGACTATGAACTGGACGTGCATCAACAGGTGCCGCCGTATCCTTGCGAGGTAGTGGAGGAGGTGGAAGACCGGCAGCGCGGGACGGTGCCGCATCTTTTGCCGGGGACGAACAAGTTTGTGTTCGAGTTTGCAAAGAAGTATGGAGTCCCGGCCGAGGCGGCGCGCGGCGGAGCGGAGACGATGTATCCCGAGTATCAGCTCAAGATTCAGAAGAGCGCGGACAAGCACTAGGCCATGAGAACGAGTTGGGGAATGATGGCGGCGCTGTGGGCCGCGGGCGCCTTCGGACAGACGCAGGGACTGGGACAGAAGGACGGCGTACCGCAGGACGGCGAGGTGCATGTTCTGCACGTGCGTGGACCGATTTACATGATTCTGGGCGCGGGCGGGAACGTAACGGCATCGGTGGGACAGGACGGCGTGCTGCTGGTGGACACGGGCCTGGCGAATATGAGTGATAAACTGCTCGCAGCGGTGCGGCAACTGCAGCGGGAAACGGCGACCAACGGCCTGACGGAGAACCGCTTCGGCGCGGAGACTCGATCGTCGGAGAGGGCGCTCGTAGATACGGAAGGGCCGCCCAAGCCGATCCGCTACATCATAAACACACACCTGCATCCGGATCATGTAGGCGGGAACGAGAAGATCAGCAAAGCGGGGCGCACGTTGACGGGCGGCAATGTAACGGGAGATATCGCCAATGCAGGCGAGGGCGCGGCGATTCTGGCGCAGCAGAATGTACTGAACCGGATGAGCAAACCGGCCGCGAATCAGCCGGCGATTCCATTTGCGGCGCTCCCTACGGACACGTATCACAGAGACATGAAGTTGAGCCACTTCTTCAACGGAGACGGCATTCATCTGATTCACGAACCGGCGGCGCATACGGATGGAGATACGATTGTGCATTTCCGCGGATCGGACGTGATAGCGACGGGCGACATCTTTTTGACGAACAGCTACCCGATTGTAGACCTGGCGAACGGAGGCAACATCAACGGGATTATCGGGGCGTTGAACGACATTCTGGACCGTTCGATTGCGGAGTTTCGTTTGGAAGGCGGCACGATGGTGGTGCCGGGTCATGGCAGGCTGTGCGATTCGGCGGACGTGGCGTATTACAGGGACATGGTGACGATCATACGCGACCGGATCGAGGACATGGTCAGGCGCGATATGACGCTCGAACAGGTGAAGGCGGCGCAGCCGACGAAAGATTACGACGGGAGATACGGCGCGGCGAGCGGATTCTGGACGACGGACAAATTCATCGAAGCGGTGTACCGGAGCGTTGCGGGCGAGAAGAAGAGATGACACGGAGTTGGTTGGCGGCCGCATGGCTATTGGGGTTCGCAGTTCAGGCTCACTCGCAGGGGCGCGGCGGACCAGGAGCGGGCCTGCCTCCGAAGGCGGCGGCTCCCATCGATATTACGGGCTACTGGGTGTCGGTGGTAACGGAGGACTGGCGGTTTCGCATGGTAACGCCGAAGAAAGGCGATTATCCAAGTATTCCCCTGAATGCGGAAGGGCGCAGGGTGGCGCAAGCTTGGGACCCGGCGAAGGATGAGGCGGCTGGGGAGCAGTGCAAGTCGTACGGAGCGGGCAATGTGATGCGGGTGCCGGAACGGCTGCGGATTAGCTGGGAAGACGACACTACGCTGCGCGTGGACACGGATGCGGGAACGCAGACGCGCCTGTTCCATTTCGGCGGTGTGCGGGCGCCGGGCGGCGCGCCGACGTGGCAGGGGATATCGGCGGCGCAGTGGGAGTTGGCCGGAGCGCGCGGCCGGGGACACGGCGGGGACTTGAAGGTAGTTACCACGCACATGCGGCCGGGATATCTGCAGAAGAACGGGGTTCCGTACAGCGAGAACGCGGTTGTGACGGAGTACTTCAACCGGACGATGGAAGACAACGGCGACTCGTGGCTGATTGTGACCACGATGGTGGAGGACCCGCAGTATCTGACGGCGCGATTTGTACGCAGCACGCATTTTAAGAAGCTGGCGGACAGTTCGGGTTGGCGGCCGACGGAGTGCACGGCGCGCTGAGATCATTCGACGCCTGATCGCGCGGGGCGGTTCGAGCGCCGCCAGAGATAGACGCACAGGCCGGTGAACAGCAGCGCGGAAACGATTTGCGACGCGGCGTTTTGACCGTAGAACGGCGTCTCGATCCAGGTTTCGCGGAAACTGGGGATGAGGCGGCAGGCCGCGCCGAAGACTCCGCCTAAAGCGCCGCCGGCCATGAAGCCGGAAGCAACGATGACGCCGCGCTCGCGAATGGAGGAATCGCCGCGCCGCTCGGAGCGTTGAGCGAGGTAGTGGGAGAGGAAGCCGCCGACCAGCGCGGGACTATTCAGCTCGAGCGGCAGATACATGCCGAGGGCGAAGATAAGCGCGGGGACACCTAACATTTCCATGACGACGGCGATAGCCGCGCCCGCTCCGAACAGCAGATAGGCGACGGGCTGGCGGCTCATGAAGCCTTCGACCAGCGCTTTCATGATCGAGGCCTGAGGGGACGGGAGTACGACGCGCGTATCGCCGGGCACGGCGTCACCGAACTGAAATACCCGCGCCAGAAGAACGATGGTGAAGCCGACGGCGATTGAAGCCGCGATGACGCCGAGAAATTTGACCTTCTCCTGGGCCGCAGGAGTGGAGCCGAGCCAGTAACCGGTTTTGAGATCGGTGACGGTTTGACCGGAGACGGAAAGAGCGGTGCAGACCATGCCGGCGATGGCCATGACGAAGAACATTCCGGTGGCTCCGGAGAGGCCGAAGCGCAGCAGGACGACGGAGGAGATGATGATGGTGAGCATCGTCATGCCCGAGATGGGATTGCGGGCGGTAGTGGCGATGGCGTTGGCGGCGACTGAGGTGAAGAAGAACGAGAAGACGAGAGTGAGGGCGAGGCCGACCAGGATGGTGAGGGGGGAAGGAGACAGCGCGCCGAGGAATATGGCGACGGCAACGGCGCTTACGGCCACACCGGCGAGGAGGGACATGATGGGGATGTCACGGTCGGTGCGTTCGCCCGCGGCGGCGGCGCGGCCTTGGCGGAACGCGCGCAGGGCTACACCAAACGAACCCATCACGATGCCCAAGGATTTTAGAATGCCGAAGATACCGGCGGTGGCAATGGCGCCGACACCGACGAAGCGAACGTAGTTACGGAAGATGGCAGCGGCATTCATGCCGGCGATGGGCGATGTTCCGGGATAGACCGCGCCGATGGTGTGGCTGCCGATCATCCAGACCAATGGGACCAGGACGAAGTTGGACAGAAGGCCGCCCGCGCAGAGGATGAGGGAACTGCGGAGCCCGATGACGTAGCCCAAGCCGAGGATGAAACTGATGGCATCGAAGTTGAAGACGAGTCTGGCCTGATCGACAAGACTGCGGACCGGCGGGAGGAACTGAAGGTCGATGTACTCCTTCCAGACGTGGAAGGTGGTAACGAAGAAATCGTAAATGCCGGCCACGGCCGTGGCTTCGAGAAGCAGGCGGGCCTGGGAGCCGCCCTTTTCACCGGTTACGAGGACTTCGGTGATGGCGGTAGCTTCGGGATAGGGAAGGCGTCCGTGCATTTCGCGCACGAAGTAACGGCGCAAGGGGATGAGGAAAAGGATTCCGAGGCAGCCTCCGGCGAGGCAGATGAAGATGGTCTGGGCGGGGTGGGGGTCGAGCTTGAGGATGTAGAGCGCGGGAAGGGTGAAGATGGCTCCGGCGACAACCGACCCCGCGAGGCCGCCGATGCTGGTGATAATCACATTTTCAAGAACGGTAGAGCGGCGCGGGTAGAGCCGGGCGAGACCGATCGCGAGGATGGAGATGGGAATGGCCGCTTCCATGACTTGGCCGACTTTGAGGCCGGAATAGGCAGAGGCGACGGTGAAGATGACACAGAGGAGGAGGCCCCAGGCGATCGAGCGCGGAGTCGACTCGGGCACGGCGGCGGAGGCGGGCACAGTGGGCTCATAGGCGACGCCGGGCGGGAGCGGTGTGTAGGCGTTCGGCGGGAGGTCTTTCGAAGGCGCGGCGGTGGCCATGTCAGGTGCTGACGCCCCGGGGGCGATGGAAACCGTATCGTACTACGTTTGGATGCGGGGTTTGGTTGGGTGCGGACCGGGGCGGACGGCGCGGGCGGTAGGAATGTTGCCGGACGGCGCGGGATTGAGGGCTACGGGACGGATTGGTTCGGGGGACTGTGGGGACGGGCCGGCGGGATGCGGGTGAGGGGAGGGCTGGGCTTTTTGTTGCTGAGCCGGCGGTTGATCGGTAGACGTGATTTGCGCGCGGAGGCGCTCGAAATCTTCTACGGCGCGGCGGTATTGGCGTTCGGCTTGGGCCTGATAGCGCAGGAACAGGGAGAAGGTGTTGGATTGGCGCGCCATGCGAGTGAGGCCTTCGGAGAGGCAGTAGTTGCGGTTCTGCTGGACGGCGATATCGACGCCGCCGGCTATTTCGGCCGACATGAGGAAGATGGGAGTGCCGTCGGTATTCATGGCGTCGCTGAGGCAGGAGGTGAAGAGGCCGGCCTCGAGGCGGGCGGCGCGAAGCATCGATTGCTGCGCGAGCGCGATACGTTCGATGGCGAAGTGCTCCTGGGAGTTGACGGGCTGGTAGGCGGCGACGAGATCGGCTACAAGGTTTTCGAGTTCCTGCGCGTCCTCCAGGCGGATGACGGAGAAGCTGGCGGCGGTGAAGCCGTGCTTGCGGGAGTTCTGGGCCGAGCGGGCTTTACCCGCAGGAGTAACAGGACCCGTAGATTTCTGCGCGTTGCGGCGATTGGCCGCGAGTTGCTTCTCGGAAATAGGTTTCTTGGTTTGCATAAATGGCGATCCGACGCCGGGGTGCCCGGCTACGTTTAGCAGTAGCATGGCGGCGGTTGCGGGGCTGGGTCGCGATGGTGCAAGGAAGCGAGTTAGGCGCGAAAAAAGGCGTGACTCCCGGGTGCGGACGGAACGGCACACGTCTCCGCCATGAGCCGCACCCCGGTTTAGTATGATCCACAGTGTATGCCGTCGATTGTTTGGAAGGGCCAACTCACATTCGGGCTGGTTTCGATCCCGGTGAAACTTTACCGCGCAGCTCGAAGGGAACGGGTGCGGCTGCATTACGTACATAGGCAAGAAGCCGCGGAGGCGGGTGATGAGTCCGAGGTGGAGCCTACCGAACCGCCTGTAAGGATGGCGCGCGCCGCGACGGGATCCTTTCCACGGCATATGGAGGAAGAACCGGAGCCCGAATCCGAAGGCGAATCGGAAGGTGAAATTGAGACGCGAACGACCATCAGCCGCGTCGGCCAAGCGCTGATGACGTCCTCGGGGCAGCAGCCGGTCAGCCGCGCCGAGGTCCTTAGAGGCTACGAAGTGGAGCCGGACCGTTATGTAGTGTTCCAGAACCAGGAGCTGAGGCAGCTACGGCGCAAGACGTCGGCCACGATGGAAATCGTGCGGGCGGTGCGCCTGTCTGAAGTCGATCCGGTGTTTCTGGAGACCTCTTACTATGTGACGCCGGATAAAGGCGGAGAGAAGGCCTACGCGATCCTGTTTGAGGGGCTGCGCGAGACGGGGCACATTGCGCTGGCGCGAGTCGGTATGTATGGCCGTGAGCATGTGGTGATCGTGAGACCGGGCAAGCACGGCCTGCTGGCGCATACGATGTTCTACGTGGACGAGATTCGATCCGAAAGCGAGTTCCGGGCGGATGTGGAGTCGGTAGGGGCCAAAGAACTGGAGCTTGCGAAGACCTTCCTGCAGGCATTAGAAGCGCCGTTCGGGCCGGAAGAGTTCAAGGATACGTATCGCGACGAACTCGAGGCGATGATCACGAAGAAGGTTGCACAGGAGAAAACGGCTCCTACCCGCAAGGCGGCAGAGGCACCGGCTCCGGTAGTGGATATTTTAGAGGCCTTGAAGAAGAGTATCGCGATGAAGAGGAAACCGGCTGCTTCGGAAACGGAGGCGGCCGGGAAAGCGCGCGGCCAGGTCACGGAGATGCAGGGAAAGCGGGCGCGGCGCAAAGCCAAGTAGGCAGGGGTTGTACGACGGAGGGTTGGAGCTTGCGGGTGTGCGGCGGGGCCGCGTTTTGCAATGCCGGGTTAGAACGGCACGTCGTCGTCGGTGATCCCCTGGCTGAAGTCGTCGGGGGGCGCGGTTTGAGCGGCGGGGGATGGCTGGCGCTGCGCGGAACGGGGCATGGAAACGGGTTGTGAGAAGTCGTTGGGAGCGGAACCGGGGGAATCGCCGCGGCCGCCGAGGAGGACGAGGTCCTCGCAGACTACTTCGGTCATGTATTTCTTCTGGCCCTCTTTGTCCTCGTAACTGCGGCTTTGCAGCCGGCCCTCTACGTAGACCTGCTTCCCTTTTTGCAAGTAATTGGCAAGGTTCTCGGAACGCCAGAGCACGCAGTTGTGCCAATCGGTCTCTTCCTTCCATTCGCCCGATTGCTGGTCCTTCCAGCGCCGGTTGGTGGCGACGGTGAAGGTGGAACGAGCCACGCCGGAGGGAGTGAACTTCGTCTCGGCATCCTTGCCGAGATGGCCGAGCAGAATGACCTTATTGACACTTCGGGAAGCCATATCAACCAGAACTGTAACACACCTTGGAGAAGGCGGGTTTTAACAGGGTGGAGGAGCAAGGCGAACCGATGGCTGTTTTGAGGCTGCCGAATCCTGAGGGACCGCTCTTGAGGAACGCAACGCAACTCGGGAGCCGTTTGACTTAATTGATTATGCGGCGGGCTGTTCTTCAATCGGCACCAGTTTGTAGCCACGTTGTTTGGCCTGCCGTTTGAGCCTTTCTTCCAGGCGCTT
>JAFAWA010000087.1 GCA_019242155.1 Terriglobia bacterium
AGATAGGCGTAGATGTCCGTCAGATCTGAGTCGTTGACGACCTTTTCGGTAAAGGCCGGCATGGTGGCTGTGGGCTGGCGTACGTAGCGCATGAAGCCTTGCATCGACAGGCTGGTCGCGCCGATCCGGGCGCCGGCGGTTCCGCCCTGGCCGGCATAACCATGGCACTCCCAGCAGCCGTCGCGTAGAAAAAGGCGCTTGCCGTTTTCCGCATTGCCTGAAGCGTTGGATTGGGCGAAAGCGGCGCCAATCACCAGCGCCGCTGCCCCTAAGACAAACAGGGTCCGTTTCATATACCGATTCCTAACGGGGTTGCGTGACGAGATCGATCAATGCCGGCTCGCCCTTTTTGACTACCTCTATTGCGGCCTTAATGGCGGGCCCGAGGTCATTGGGATTTTCGATGGGGCCGGCGCTGTACATACCGTATGATTTTGCCATCATCGCGTAATTGATGTTGGGGGTATCGAGGGCAACGCCGATGTTGGTCTTCGAAACGTCGCGATTGGCGCGGCAGGCCATATCTTCGAGGAACATGCGCTCTTGATGGTAGCCGCGGTTGTTGTGCATTATGCTGAGCAGGGGAATCTGATGATGAGCGGCCGTCCAGAGCACGCCGGGGCCGTAATTGAGATCGCCGTCGCACTGAATGTTGATGCTGAGCCGGCCATGCTTTTTGTTGGCCAGAGCTGCGCCTACCGCAGCAGGAGCACCGTAGCCGATACCGTATGCTCCGTGCCCGCCGATGAACTGATAATGCTTATCGAAATCCCAGAGGCGTGTCGGCCAGTTACTGACGAAGGTGAGATCTGAGACCAGGGACCAGTCTTCATTTTTGACGTAATTCCAGATCTCGGCGGCCATGCGCGCAGTGCTCACGGGACTGGCATCAAAGCCGTAAGCGGCGGCCTCGAAGGCCTGGTCGCGGTTGCGCTGATGAGCATCGGCCAGTTTCTTTCCGCGCTCTTCCATAGCGCGTTTGCGGTCGGGAGTGATGAGCTTCTTGCAAGCCTCAATTAGGGAGGGCAGAGTGGCCTCCGCATCCGCCGCGATGGCGAGATCCACTTCCGAATAGCGCCCGAAGTCCTGGTAGTTGCTGCGGCTGAAAAGATCGGTGGAGGTGATGGTAACGAGCTTGGTGCCGGGCTTCACGATGGACTGCGATTGCATACCCATGCGGTTGATGGGTGTTTGGGTGTGGGTGGTGTACCAGAAATCCGGTACTTCGAGACCGAGAACCAGATCGGCATTCCGCACGTTGCCGGAGTTATAGAGCGGGTGCTTGGAGGGGAAATTCATGCGGAAACGGCGATCCATTACGGGCGCCTGCAGCGTCTCGGCGAGCTCTACCAGCAGTTTGATTCCTTGCGGTGTACGCGCCGCGCGGCCGGCGACTATTACCGGGTTTTCGGCGGCCACCAACCACTGGGCAAGCTGCGCCAGCGCCACTGGGTCTCCGGCGGGAGGGGCCGTCATGGCCAGCTTAGGAATGGTGAGGTTTCTGCGATCGTCTTCGGGCATCGGCTCCTCTTGCAGCGCCCCGCCCGCAACGAGCACCACCGGTTCCATGGGCGGCGTCATCATCACTTTATAGGCTTTGACGGCGGATTCGGCGAAGTGGCGGAGGGTTACGGGGGTGTCGTCCCACTTAGTGTAGTCGCGGACCATGGACGCGGCGTCTTGCACGCTATGGGTCCATTCAACGTCGCTACGGCGGAACGCGATGTCCTGCTCGTTACCCAGCACCAGAAACAACGGAACGCGATCGGCGTAGGCATTGTAGATCGCCATAGAGGCGTGCTGCAAACCGACGGTGCCGTGCGCCATACACAGGATCGGCTTGCCTTCGATCTTGAAATAGCCGTGGGCCATGGCGACCGACGCCTCTTCGTGGCAGCAAGTGATCCACTCAGGTTTCTGGTTTTGGCCGTGATTGATAAAGGATTCCTGAAGGCCCCGGAAGCTCGAACCGGGATTGGCGAACACATAATCGAACTGCAAAGACTTCAGCACGTCGACCATGAAGTCGGCGCCGGGTTTTTCGGTTGTGTAAACATCGACGCGCGGCGCGGGAGTGCCGGTCTCGAAAGCGACCTGGGCGGCCGAGGGCAGTGGAGCGGCGGGGCGTTGCGGTTGCGGCTGCTGCGCTTTGACGGCAGGATTCGCAACCAGGCCGGCGGCGCCGGCGGCCGCGCCTTTGAGAAAACCACGGCGTCCAACGGAAGTCTTCGATTTAGCCATTTGGATAACTCCTCCTCTCCGGGGGTGAAACGTTTCTGGTTTCCGGTGAGTGCGCTAACTATGTTATGAAGTACGATTTGGGCTGTCAAGGGAGGTTCGGGGGCGAGCTTTCCCGGGAGAGCGGGGGCGACCGGAGTCCCAAGCGAGGTTCCGAACCAAGCGTAAGGCAGCCTCATCGGCAAATCACCTGAGCCATGCACGGCCAGCCGGAGCGAGCCGGTGCGCGCGCCAGTTTACCTGACCTGCGGAAACCCGAGATTCACGGCGCTGGTTCCGGGGTCGGGCCAACGGCTGGTTACTACCTTGCCGCGTGTATAGAATTGCACGCCCTCCGGACCGTACATATGCAGGTCGCCAAATAGGGATGTCTTCCATCCCCCGAAGCTGTACTGTGCCACGGGCACGGGAATGGGCACGTTCACGCCCACCATTCCGACTTCCACATCGGATTGGAACTGCCGCGCGGCCCCTCCGTCGCGAGTGAAAATGGCAACGCCGTTCGCATAGGGGTTGCTGTTTACGAGCCGCAGCGCTTCTTCGTAAGTTGCGGCGCGGACCACGCTCAGCACGGGGCCGAAAATCTCGTCGTCATAGCACCGCATACCTGGTTGCACGCGGTCGAGCAGTGAAGGACCGAGAAAGAACCCGCTGCGCGATGCCGCCGAGTGGCGGCGCCCATCGACTGCCACTTCCGCGCCTTCGCCGGGTGCGCGCTCTACGTAAGAAGCAACCCTGTCCTTGTGTTCCCCACTGATCAGCGGCCCCATCTCGCTGCCGTCTTCGAATCCGGGACCGATGCGGACGTCGTTTATGCGGCTCTTGATTGCTTCCATCAGCGGTTCGGCGACGGTATCCACCGCGACCACCACGGAGATCGCCATGCAACGTTCGCCCGCCGAGCCGTATGCCGCGGAAACCGCCGCATCGGCCGCCATGTTGATATCGGCATCGGGCAGGACCACCATGTGATTCTTGGCGCCGCCCAGCGCCTGGACCCGCTTGCCGTGGCGCGTCCCCGATTCGTAAATGCCTTTGGCCACGGGTGTCGACCCGACGAAACTGACGGCTTTCACGTCCGGATGCGCCAGGAGCCGTTCCACTGCGATGCGGTCACCCTGAATCACGTTGAACACGCCGTCCGGCAGACCGCTTTTTTGCAGTAGTTCCGCCATAAACAGGCTCGGCGACGGGTCTTTCTCCGATGGCTTAAGCACGAACGTGTTGCCGCAGGCGATTGCGTTCGGGAACATCCAGAGGGGCACCATGGCTGGAAAATTGAACGGAGTGATTCCGGCAACCACGCCGAGCGGCTGGCGCATTTGATAAACATCCACACCACGGCTCACCTGTTCCGACATTTCGCCCTTCAGCAAATTCGGAATACCGCAGGCAAACTCGATGTTCTCGACGCCGCGAGCCACTTCTCCCAGAGCGTCGGCGAACGTCTTGCCGTGCTCCATCGTGATCAACTGCGCGAGCACTTTGCGATTGGCGTCGGCCAACTCGCGAAAGCGGAACATGATTTCGGCTCGGCGCGAAAGGGGCGTCCGGCGCCAGTCGGTGAACGCTTCCTTTGCCCGGGCGACCGCGAGGTCGACTTCGGACTCGCCGGCGAAATCCACCTGGCCGAGTTCCTCTCCCGTAGCGGGATTCCAAACGACGCCAGAACGGCCCGAATTGGAACCAATTAACTCTCCGCCGATCCAACTGCCGATCGTCTTTATACCTGTCACACTCGTTGCCATGATTAATCCCTAATATTCAATTGTCGCCGATAGTCGCAGGGATCGCACGAAGGCAATGTCGCCGCCACATGGGCGGCCATTGATGCATGTACCTGTATGGTATGATCGGCGACCGAATGGGCAATTGCGGTCCTTGGTTACAGAAGGAGGGTTCCGTGAGAACGTACCTGATCGTCACGTTGTTTGGTTTATGCGCGGCAGTGGGAAGCTCGACGAGGCTGGCGCGGGCACAAGAGGTCACCAAAGAGAACGTTGACGGCATCGTCAACCTGCATCGGTTACAGACTACCGTAGCGTGCTCCGGGGCGATCAAACCCGGCGCTATTCCACGTATAAAAGAAATGGGCTTCGCGTCAATCATTAATTTGCGCGAGCCAACCGAGGCGGGCGCGAATCTCGAGGAGGAGGCGGCGGCCGCCAAAGCGGCGGGCCTGCGATACTACAGCATTCCGCTCAATGCCAACTCTCCCGATCCGGCCGCCGCGGATAAGTTTCTGGAGGCGATTACTCAAAAAGGGACTGAGCCCGCGTTCATCCATTGCGCCGGCGGCGGGCGAGCTGCCACTATGTGGTTCATCAAGCGCATGGCAGTGGATCATTGGGATGTCGATCGCGCGGCGAAGGAAGCTACCGACCTCGGAATGACCAGCCCCAAGCTGAAACAGTTCGCCATCGATTACGTTCAGAACCACAAGCGCTGAGAGGCACCGTATCAGATGAGCGCCCTTTGGCGGCGGGCTTCATAGAGCATAATGCCCGCGGCGACGGCGGCATTCAACGACTCTACGCCAACTGTCGGAATGGCCACATCGAACGCCGCGGAACGCAAGTCCCCGCTGACTCCGTGCGCCTCATTTCCGATGATGAGACCACAACGGACGGTGAGATCGGCATGAGCCAGGGACCGGACACCATCGCGTGCCGGCACACCGGCGTAAAGCTCGATGCGATTCTGCCGTAGCGCGGCGCGGGCGAGGGCGGCGTCCACTCCATGCAAAAAGGGAAGCCGAAATAGGGAGCCGGCGGAAGCGCGTAAGGTTTTCGGGTTGTAGGGGCTTGCCGAACCTTTTAAAAACAGGGTGCCGGTAGCTCCGAACGCCTCGGCGGCGCGCACGATTGTGCCGCAGTTTCCGGGATCCTGGAGGGCATCAAGAATCACGACCAAAGCGCAGCCGCGAAAAAGCTGGTCGAGACGCCACGAGGGTGGCCGCACCAGAGCGATGACCCCCTGGCTGCTTTCGGTTCCCGATACCGCGTTCAGCAACTGGTCCGGAACCACCGCCATTTTGATACGGCTGAGCCCTTTGATGTGACCTGCGGCGACCGAGTGGACGGATTCGGCCGCGAGCACGGTCTTTACTTCGCAATCGCTGCGAAGAGCTTCCTCGAGGAGATGAAAGGTTTCGGCAATGCACCAGCCTTCGGCGGTAGGGCCTCCGCGGGCGATCGCGCGACGGATCTCCCGCAGCAGCGGATTCGCGCTGCTGGTGATCGTCTCGGGTCTCGCCATCTTACAATAAAGTTACCGCAGATGAAACGGACCGTATGGAACGTGGCCGGGATCGCGGTTGCCGGGCTCCTGATCTACATTTCTTACGTTACGGTACGCATCCAAAAGCAGTCAAACCGAGAGGAGGCCCGGCCCGCCGACGTGATTCTGGTCCTAGGGGCGGCAGAATACCGCGGCCGGCCATCGCCGGTATTGCGCGCGCGTCTCGACCACGCGCTGGAGTTGTACTGGAGGCACATAGCTCCCCGTATCATGACTACCGGGGGCGCCGGAGGGGACCCGGTGTTTACCGAGGGTGGCGTGGGACGCGCCTATCTGATCAGCCACGGCGTACCCTCGGAGGCAATCATTGTGGAGACCGAGGGCGAGAGCACCATCCATACACTGGCGCTCGCGAGTGAAATTCTCCTGCGCATGGACCTGCACTCGGTCGTGGCGGTGAGCGACGGCTATCACATTTACCGCGTTAAGCAGATCTTAGGCGCCAAGGGTCTCGAGGTGTACGGCTCGCCGCGCAAGGAGAAGGCTCCCGATGCGCTTCATGAGCAGTGGAACTACGTGAAACAGGCGATCGGGTACGCTCTGTGGCGGCTCGGGGTTCCCGTTTGAGTTCAAGGTTAACGGGGACTTGTGGCCTTAACCCGTCGCTTGGCACTGATCCATGCCTGACCGAGCGCACGGCAGATTTCGCCGCGTTTTTGCGGGAGCAGAGCATACATGTTAGGATTGAATTCTGCGTGACATTGCGGGGACGTAGTTCAGTTGGTTAGAACGCCGGCCTGTCACGTCGGAGGTCGCGGGTTCGAGCCCCGTCGTCCCCGCCAATCGTTTCAATCACTTCCAGCTTTTGCCCGTCGACTTCGGAGTGCGGTGTGTCAGTAGCTGTGCCAGTGAGTGTCCGA
>JAFAWA010000089.1 GCA_019242155.1 Terriglobia bacterium
GTGAAATTCTCCAGGTGGTCCGCGACAACCAGGTGTATCGTATCGATCACTACCTCGGAAAGGAAACGGTCCAAAATATTCTGGTGTTTCGCTTCGCCAACGGAATCTTCGAGCCGATCTGGAACCGCCGCTACATCGATCATGTACAGATCACGGTTGCCGAGTCCCTGGGTGTGGAGCGCCGGGGACGGTATTACGATAAGACCGGCGCGCTTCGCGACATGATCCCCAATCACCTGGTGCAGTTGCTCGCCGTCACCGCCATGGAGCCGCCGAGTTCGTTCTCAGCCACCGCCGTCCAGAACGAGCAGGTCAAGGTGCTCGAATCGGTGCCGCCCATAGACCCCGAGGACTGTGTCTGGTGCGCCGTCCGCGGCCAATATACCGGCGGGACCGTGGGAACAGAACCGGTCATCGGATACCGTGAAGAGCCGTTCGTCGATCCCCATTCGAAAACCGAAACGTATGTTGCCTTGAAGCTCGCCGTCGATAACTGGCGCTGGGCGGGTGTTCCAATTTATCTGCGCACTGGAAAGCGCATGCGGAAAAGGTACACCGAGATTGTGATTCAGTTTCGCAACCCTCCGCTCACGCTGTTCCGCCGCAGCGGCGCTTCCATGCCGTCAGCCAACCGGCTGGTCATCGCAATTCAGCCCCAGGAGAGAATCTCTCTGGAATTCGAGAGCAAAATCCCCGGGCCGATTGTCGAAGCCGAAACCGTAAACATGAACTTCGACTATCGCGACTACTTCGAAGTGGAGCCGCGCACGGGATATGAGACTCTGCTCTACGACGCCATGATCGGCGACCGCAGCCTTTTCAAGCGAGCCGATATGATTGAGGCGGGATGGTCGATTATCCAGCCGGTCCTCGACGCCTGGGGCGAAGATCACGGCGGTCCTCTGTACGAGTACCCCGCCGGCAGCGACGGACCCGAAGCCGCCGATCAGTTGATCCACCACCAGCATCGTGCGTGGCGCGCGAGTTCATAGGACGACCGTGCCGACTCACCCAAATCTCGAGCAGTTTAAGGAGGCGGCCGCGCGCGCCGCGGCCGAACGCGTCCAATCCGGCATGATCATCGGCCTCGGCAGCGGCACCACCGCCGCCCATGTAACCAGGGCCCTTGGTGAGCGGGTCAAACGCGGCCTGAAAATTGTTGGTGTTCCCACCTCTAACCAAACCAGCAAACTGGCAGGCGAGCTCGGTATACCCATCTCCAATCTCGAAGAACACGACGCCATCGATCTGACCATCGACGGCGCCGATGAGGTCGAGATGGGTACGCTGCATCTCATCAAGGGTCATGGGGGAGCGCTGCTGCGCGAGAAGATTGTGGCGCACGCGAGCAAGCGTCTGCTCATTGTTGTGGATGAGACCAAGCTGGTCGGCCGATTGGGAATCCGCGAATCCCTGCCCGTTGAAGTCATTCCTTTCGGCTGGCGTATCGTAGCCCGCCAACTGGAGCACATGGGGGCCAAAGCCGCTTTGCGCCGCGATGCCGCGGGACAACCGTTTCTGAGCGATGGTGGTCACTACATTGTAGACTGCACCTTCCCCGGTATCGCCGCTCCGTCCGAGCTTTCAGGCAAGCTCGACCGCATCGTGGGAATCGTGGAGCACGGCCTCTTTCTCGGCATGACGGCCGAAGTAATCATCGGCGGAGCCGGCGGCGTCACTTCCATTCAGCGCGAAAATTTTCAAGCTCGAATCTAAGAGAGGAACAAAACCAGTGCCAACCACCGACACCCTAACGCTCGAAAACCTGTGCATCAACACGATTCGTTTTCTCTCGGCGGACGCGGTGCAGACCGCGAATTCGGGACATCCCGGTATGCCGATGGGCGCGGCCGCTATGGCTTACACCTTGTGGACCAGGTTTCTGAAATTCAATCCCAAGGACCCGCTCTGGTTCGATCGCGACCGCTTCGTGCTCTCGGCCGGCCACGGCTCCATGCTCCTCTATAGCCTCCTGCATCTCACCGGCTACGACCTGCCGCTTGAAGAGCTCAAGCGCTTTCGACAATGGGGCAGCAAGACGCCGGGACATCCCGAGCGCGGCCACACTCCCGGCGTGGAAGTCGCCACAGGTCCTCTCGGTCAGGGGTTCGGTAACGGTGTAGGAATGGCTATCGCCGAAGCCTGGCTGGCCGCGCGCTACAATCGGCCGGGCCACACCGTCGTCGACCATTACACCTACGCGATTTGCGGCGATGGCGACCTGATGGAAGGGGTCACGCAGGAAGCCGCTTCGCTCGCCGGCCATCTGCAACTGGGAAAATTGATTTACCTCTACGATCAGAATCACGTCTCGCTCGCCGGCGCAACCGGCCTGATCTTCACTGAGGATGTCGCCCGCCGCTTCGAAGGCTATGGCTGGCACACGCGCACCGTACCCGATGGAAACGATGTGGAAGATGTGGCCAAGGCGATTCAGGAAGCGCAGCAGCAGAAGCGCAAGCCGTCGTTGATTCTCGTCCGCACACACATCGGCTATGGCAGCCCGAAAAAGCAGGACAACTTTTCCGCGCACGGTAGCCCGTTGGGAGAGGAGGAACTGCAAGCCGCCAAGAAGGCTCTCGGCTGGTCCACGATGGATAAGTTCTACCTTCCTTCCGATGCCGTCGATTACTTCCGACAAGCGATTCCCAAAGGCGCTGCGGCGCAGCAGGAATGGCAAAAGCGCTTGGAAGCTTACGCCAACGGCTATCCGAAAGAGGCCGCCGAGTTCGACGAGATCATCTCCGGACGGCTTCCCCAAGGCTTCGCCGCGGACTTGCCGCAATGGAAGCCGGCCGACAAAGCCATCGCAACCCGCGTGGCCGGCGGAGAAGCGCTGAACGCACTGGCCAAGCGTATCCCGAACATCATTGGTGGTTCCGCGGATCTAAACCCGTCCACCAACACGGCCCTTAAGGGCATGGGAGACTTCCAGAATCCGGAACTGTCGGGACCGGGCACGCAGGGCGCAGTGGGCGGTGAGTGGGATTACGGCGGCCGGAACATTGCCTTCGGAGTTCGCGAACACGCCATGGGGGCGGCCGTAAACGGCATGGCGGCTCACGGTGGAATACTGCCCTTCAGCGCCACATTCCTGGTCTTCTCGGATTATATGAAGCCTTCCATACGCCTGGGCGCGCTCAGTCAATTGAAGGTCTTCTACGTTTTCACCCACGACAGCATCGGTGTAGGCGAGGACGGACCCACTCATGAGCCCGTCGAGCAGATTGCCGGATTGCGCGCCATCCCAGGCCTGACGGTAATTCGGCCCGCCGATGCTACCGAAACCGCCGAGGCATGGGCCTTTGCCGTCGGACATAACGGTCCCACCCTGTTCGCTCTTACACGCCAGAATGTGCCCCATCTCGATCGCTCGCGCGCTAAGCAGCCAGGCGCGGCCAAAGGCGCCTACATCCTTTCCGAAGCCGAAAACGGAGAGCCGCAGATCATCCTCATCGGCACCGGTTCCGAAGTAGCGCTCTGCGTCAAAGCGCAGGAGAGGCTGAAAACTCACGGCCTCGGGGCGCGCGTAGTCAGCATGCCGAGTTGGGAAATCTTCGCCGCGCAGGACGACTCCTATCGCGAGAGTGTACTACCGAAAGCCATTAAGAAACGGGTCACTGTCGAGGCGGCCTCACCCATGGGCTGGCACCGGTGGGCCGGCGATGAGGGGACCATCATCGGCATCGATCATTATGGAGCCTCCGCTCCCGGCGAAGAGATTCTGAAGCATTTCGGGTTTACGGCCGAGCACGTCGCGTCTGCCGCCCTGCGCCTATTAGGCCGAGATGAAGAAGCGGACGCCGAGTACGGCGGTGAAGTCGCAATGGCGCCCACGGCTGCCGCCGAGGGCCATTCCTAGTTCGGCTCACGCCGTCATGATCGCGGTGATCGTAGTACGGTCGAGCACCTCTTGATAGGCCGCCATCATTTGATCTAAAGCCACCACCCTCGTCGCCAGAGACCTGGCGTCATACTGGCCGCTTTCGAGCATCTGTACAAAGCGAGGGATGTCGCGCATCGGGCTACATCCGCCGGCCTGTCCCGCGTGGTGCGTCCGGCCGCCGATAGCGAATACTACCGCGGGCAGCGAAATGTTTCCGCGCGGCAAGCTGGTCGTCACAATATGGCCCCCGGGTGCGCACATTTCATAAGCCTGCTGCATCGGAAGAATGCCCGTCGGATCGGGACCAGATTCGGCCTTGGGCTTCGCCTGTTCCGCGCCCGCGGCCTCCACCACGAAATCGGCGCCCGCGCCGTCGAGCAGCCCGCTGCCGATATTGCGCCCGCCTGCCCACAGGCGAGTATTGGGGCCCGCGGAAAGTTCGCGCACCTTTTGGACGAGGTTCTTTCCTTCGGTATTAGGGTCGAGAACATGAGTCGCGCCCACCTTCAATGCGACCTCGCGGCGCGCGCGAATAGGATCGATCCCTATGATCCGGGCAGCGCCCGAAATACGCGCACCCTGCACCGCGCTTAAGCCGAGCGGGCCGCATCCCACCACCGCCACCGTCGAGCCCGGCTCCACCAGCGCCAGAACCTGCGACGTAGTTGCCCCCAGACCGGCGACACTCACACAGCTCGCCACCATCCCGAGCTCCGCCGCCGGCGCTTTGGTAAATATAGGTACGGCCCATTCCTCGAATGTGACCATCAGCTCCGCAAGGCCGCCGATATGAGAGTTGGCGTAAACCGGGGTGCCGTCGCGCATGTCTGCGATCGGAACCAGATCCTCAGGGCCCTGCCGCGCGAGAAACTGGCACATATCGGAGCGGCCTCTCAGACACTGATAGCAAGAGCCGCACTGCGGTGTGCCGGACACGCAGACACGATCGCCGACCTGAACGCGGCGCACTTCAGGACCGATCGCCTCCACTACCCCGACCCCGCCATGACCTTGAATGAGCGCCATCTCGTTCATCTTCCGGCCGCCCGGCGGTCCTGCCGCAGTGCCGTTATTGCCGGACTGCGCCGCAAAATTGGGGGCCAGGCCCAGCACGGCGCCGGTATTCGAGTAGCACAGATTCGCCGCTTCGGTACGAACTACAATCTGTCTCCCCGTGATGGAGCGTAGCGTGAGGTCCTGTAACGTGCTGCGGCCCGGGCCGTAGCCGCGCGATACCCACCCGCGAAACTTCCGGCCCGCGATGATTCCCGGCGCGCGCGTCTGCGCGAGAACCGCCGACTGCGGTGCTAAAGCCAGGCTGGTGGTTGCGGCAATCCCCGATTTCAAGATGCGCCTGCGCGAAGCCCTCCCCGACTCTGTTTCCATGCGAACTATAGTATCGAGAATCGGCTCCCGCGGCCCAGGGCTTGCCGTATGTACATGATGAAACATTGAGGAAAGAAATATTTGTTCCAATTGCAACCCGCATTCCTTCGAAACCTTTAATATAGAGGTCGCGTCGGAGGTTGCAGGCAGATACGCGCACCGAACCCGAACGACGTTTTGCTCGGACAGAGCCTTTCACCGTGCGGATGCGGCATCGGCAATCCGGCTGTGAGCGCTTTCCGCCGATTCAGTAATGGAGATTTCTAATGCGACTTACGTGGTGTTCCCTCGCTCTAGCTGTTGCTACGATTTATTCGATTCCGGTCGCCAAGGCGCAGAGTGCCTTTGATCTGAATATCGGCTTTGGAAGCGCGCATGTCGGTTCGAACGGCGCCGGCATCGACAACGCCAACTCCGTGAATGCCTTCGGCTCGTGCATCCTGAATACCGGCGATCCCAACTGCCAGGCGACGCCAAGCCTCGGCGGTTTCTTTCTAGGCTTTGGAGGCGATTTGATGTTGACCAAACGCTATGGCTTCGGGGCGGAGTTCAATGTCAAACCGGGCAAAAGCGATTATGGCCCGCTACAATATCGGGAACTGTTTTACGATTTCAACGGAATTGTTGCGCCCGTCAATTTAAAGAGAGTCGTGGTTGAACTACAGGGCGGAATCGGCGGAGCTAGGACCAGTTTTTCATTCACTCAAAACGCCTGCGTCGGCACGGCGGTCTGTTCCACGCAATCAGAGCCGGTAGGCAACGCCAGCCATTTTCAACTGCACGTCGGCGTCGGCGTGCAGTTGTTCGTAACCCAGCATATATTCATTCGGCCGCAGTTCGACTACCGTTACGTGCCCGGCCTCACCGATCAGTTCGGCAGCAATTCCGTAACGGCAGGCATGGTATGGGTCGGTTACAACTGGGGCGACCGATAAGAGATTCAGTCCTCAATCACCTTTGGTCCCGGCATCGCCCTTGGCGCCGGTTGCGGGCAGTGTAGCCACATTGGGAGCCGCCGGCAGGGGCGCTTTTCCATCCAGCACGAAGGTCAGGAGCTTCGGCAATACGACCGACGTGGGCGGCGGAGCGCCTCCCGGCAACGGAGTCGTGATCGGGCCGGTTCCGCCCATGAACGACACATACTGCTTGCCGTCGAGCATATATGTAATCGGCGGCCCCATACCGCCCTTCATGCCTGTTTGAACATCCAGCAGCTTCTCGCCTTTGTCGGCGCTATATGCCACGAGTCGCCCATCCGGAATGACCTGAAAGACAAGATTGCCCGCTGTCGCAACGGTCCCGCCGCCGATGCCGCCGCCGCCGGGCGCGCGCCATCGTTCCTTTTGTGTCGCGGGATCCCAAGCCAGCAGAACGCCGCGTTGTCCCTCGATCGGTTCCGGTCCGATCGCAGGCAATGCCGAAGGCGCTTTTGCCGGCACAGCCGCCGACGTCTTAGCACCTGCCGTATCGGGAGTGGCTGGAGTGCCCGTGTTCCGTATGACTCCGATATTTTTCTGCCCGGCTTTGTAATCGAACTTCTCGTCGAGCGTGAAATTATAGGTGCTGCTCGGCGTCGTCGGAATGTAAACCAGACCGGTCGCGGGATGGAAGGACATCGGCGACCAGTTGTGCGCGCCCCCCGCCGAAGGAGAGATAGCCACGGTATCACTGCCGTAGTGCGCCTCCGGGTTCACTATCGGACGGCCCGTGGCCTCATTGAGCCCTCTGGCCCACGTCACGCGAGCGAAGGGCTGTCCCGAGATGAACGCGCCGGTGATGCGATCGATCACGTAATAGAAGCCGTCCTTATTGGCCTGCATGAGCACTTTGCGCATCTGACCCTTAATGTTGATATCGGCGAGCAGCAGTTGCTGCACGCTGTCGTAGTCCCAGGAGTCGCCGGGAACGGGTTGAAAATACCACTTGAGTTCGCCCGTATCGGGCCGCACCGCCAGA
Source organism: Terriglobia bacterium (assembly GCA_019242155.1). Classification (GTDB taxonomy): domain Bacteria; phylum Acidobacteriota; class Terriglobia; order Bryobacterales; family Bryobacteraceae; genus PSRJ01. The sequence continues at coordinate 7,229 of JAFAWA010000089.1, forward strand.
ATGGACGCGACAAACAGATTGTCTTTGCCTTTCGACTGGCGAAGCTGCTCGGGCCAAGGTCCTCCGTTGCCCGTGCCTACATAAATCAGGTCGGCCTCCGGATCGTAAGCCAGGCCATCCCAAACCGTCGCGCCGCCGCCCATCTTCCACCATTCGCCGCTCCATGTCTCCGCTGCTTTTTTCAAAGCCGGGTTTTCGAACGGTTTTGATGGGTCGCCGGGCACCGTGTAGAACTTCCAAACCTGGTGGCCGGTGGCAG
>JAFAWA010000110.1 GCA_019242155.1 Terriglobia bacterium
GCGGAAGAGTACTCGGACGGCATCGGGCACATCACGACGCGCCAGGATTTCCAGTTGCACTTCGTGGATATTGAAGACACGCCCGCCCTGATGCGCCGGCTGGCGGCGGCCGGCATCACCACTCGTGAAGCCTGCGGCAATACGGTCCGAAACGTGACGGGCTGCCCTATCGCGGGTGTCTGCCGGACGGAAGCCTTCGACGTGACGCCCTATGCCAAAGCGCTCACGTACTTCTTGCTCGGCCATCCCGACACTCAGGACTTCGGACGTAAATTCAAGATTTCGTTTTCGGGATGCGCAGAAGAGGCCTGCGCCCTGGCGCACCTGCACGATATCGGCGCGGTGGCCGCCGTGCGCGACGATACGCGCGGCTTTACGTTTTATATAGGCGGGGGACTCGGCACTGTGCCCCAGCAGGCCAAGCTCTTCGCGGACTTCGTGCCGGAAGAGGAATTGCTGCCGTTGGCCCAGGCGATCGCCCGCGTTTTCGCGCGCTTGGGCGAGAAGAAGAATCGCAACACGGCCCGGCTGAAGTTTGTGATCCAGAAGATTGGTCTCGACGAGTTCCGGCGGATCGTAATGGAGGAGCGCAAAACACTGACTCCGGATCCGCGTTGGACGGACTATCTGAAGGAGGTTCCCAGTTGGCGCGAGGAGCCCCGAAAACCGGCGGCGTTACTGCAAATCAGCGGGCCGCCTGATCTCGATTTCGAGCAGTGGCGCCGGACGAACGCATACGAGCAGAAGCAGCCGGGTTATGTCACCGTCACGATTACCCTGCCGTTGGGCGATATCACGTCGGACCAGCTTCGGGCTGTGGCCGACATCGCCCGCAAGTATATCCGCGAGACCGTTCGCAGTACGGTGGAACAGAACCTGGTGCTTCGCTGGGTGAGCGAAGACGATCTGCCCAACTTATATGCCGATCTGAAGGCCGCGAGTCTAGCGCACGCCGGTGCCGGAACAATTGTCGATGTCGTTGCATGCCCGGGTACCGACACCTGCAAACTCGGCATCTCTTCTTCACGCGGACTGGCCGGTGAACTTCGCTCGCAGTTGTTGGCGAAGGGCTATGAACTCGATGCCGCGATACGCGGCCTGCACATCAAAATCAGCGGCTGTTTCAACTCGTGCGGCCAGCATCACATTGCCGATCTAGGCTTCTACGGCGTGAGCCGCAACAAGAACGGGTACACCGTGCCGCATTTTCAGTTGGTGCTCGGCGGAAAATGGGAAGAGAACGCGGGCGCTTATGGGCTAGCGATTGGGGCCGTGCCTTCGAAGAAAATTCCAGAGACGGTGGACCGCATCACCTCGCGTTTTCTCGCCGAACGTGGACCGAACGAGACCTTTCACGAGTATGCCAAGCGCATCGGCAAAGCAGCGTTCAAAGCAATGGTGGACGACCTGACCTTTGTGCCGCCGCATGAGGTGGATCCAGGCCTGTACATCGATTGGTCCGACGCGCGCGAGTACACTATAGGCGACATAGGGATCGGGGAATGCGCCGGAGAGATCGTCACGCCGATCGAGTTTCAGTTGACCGCATGCGAGCGCGAGGCGTTTGAAGCCCAGCTTGCTTTGGAATCGGGCGACGCCGCAAGAGCCGCTCTCGTGGCATACGAATCCATGCGCAACGCCGCGCTTGCCCTGCTCGCGTGGCGCATGATTCCGTATGAATCCAGCGCCGATGGGATTGTCGCGGCTTTCCGGCAGGCATTCTACGATACTGAGCTGTTCTTCGATCCTTTCACCGGGGGCAAATTTGCTCAATACTACTTCGCCGCCCACGAGCAGCGCCACGCGCGGTATGACGCCGAGAGCGCACATAGGCTGGTGGAAGAGGCGCAGCTCTTCATTGAAGCTGCTCACGCCTGCTACGGCCGCCTCAGTACGCGAAAGGTCGCGGCGTAATCAGCCAAACAATGGACGTGCAACACTTCCGAGTAAAGGTTTTCGCCACTCCCGACAGCCGCCCCCATTTGAGTGACGCGATTCCGGTGTTCCATCGCTGGATTCAGCACAACCGCGTGCCGGAGACGGCGATCGACGTGTCGGATTACGAACATGTTCCGAACGGGCCAGGCATCATCCTCGTCTGCTATGAAGCGATTTACGGTTTGGACCAGGGCCAAGGGCAGCTCGGTCTGATGTATAACCGGCGCACCGTGCTGGACGGTTCCAATGCAGATCGGCTCCGCCAGGCTATAAAGGCTGCGCAAACCGCGGCCACGGCGCTCGAACAGGAGCCGGAGTTTGCCGGCAGGCTCGGGTTTGACCGGAAACGCTGGGAAGTAGCGGTGAATGATCGCGCGCTCGCGCCGAACACCGGCGAGACCTGGGATGAACTTTCACCGGTGATCCGCGAGGTTTTCGACGAGGCGATCGGCGCGGACCGATACTCGCTCGAGCGCCACGGCGATCCCCGCGAACTGTTCCGGGTCACCATCCAAGGGAGTTGAAAGCCCTCAATCGTTCAGCAGCGGTATCGTTTTTGCGGGGGGCGGCTGAGGCTGTGAGCTCAAGAACGCGTAGATATCGGACAGATCTTCGTCGCTGACGACCCGTGCCGTATAGGGCGGCATCTGGCCGGCCGGGTGGCGTACGTATTTGGTGAAGTTGGCAAAAGCGATCGGCTTGGGAGCGAGGCGCGGGCCGGTGCCGGGGCCGCCCTGCGCTTCGCGCCCGTGGCACTGATAACAGCCATCACTTTGAAAGAGCTGCTTCCCCTTTTGCGCGTTGCCCGCGGGAGTTTGCGCATAGAGCGCCGAGGTTATCAATACGGCAATGAACCAACGCATGAAGCGCCTCCTAACGCGGCTGGGTCACTACGTCGACCAGTGCGGGTGCGCCGCGGCTAACGACATCGAGAGCGCGCCCGATGGCGGGGCCGAGATCTTTGGGGTCGGTGATGGGGCCCTCTCCGTGGACTCCCATACCGCGCGCAATGGCGGCGTAGTCGATATTGGGATCGAGTATGGTAGTGCCGATGCCCGCGCGCGTAACGCCGCGCTGGTGGCGGTTGGCCATGCGCTGGATGTGCATCACCTCCTGGTGATAGGCGCGGTTGTTGTGCATGACGCTCAATAGCGGAATCTGATGATGGGCAGCGGTCCAAAGAACGCCCGGCGCATACATCAGGTCGCCATCGTTTTGGATGTTCACAGATAAGCGGCCGTGCTTCTTGTTCGCCAGGGCCGCCCCGAGCGCGGCCGGCGCGCCGTAACCCACACCAGCGCCGCCGGAACCACCGATATACTGCGAATACTTATCGAAGTTCCACAGGCGCTGAGTCCATGCGCCTCCGGACACAAGCGACCAGTCCTTGTCTTTGACTTTGGCCCACAGCTCGGCGGCCACTCGCGAGGTACTGATCGGGCTGGCATCCCAACCGTAGGCGGCCTCGGTGCGCGCGCGCTCCAGAGCTTCCTGGTGAGCGGCGCCAAGCTTTTTGCCGCGATCTTCGAGCGTCCGTTTCCGGTCGGCGGTGAGTAGTTTCTTGCAGGCCTCGATCAGCGACGGCAGGGTAGCTTCGGCATCACCGGTGATGGCCAGGTCGACTTCGGGGTAGCGTTGCAGGTCCTGGTAATTGCTTTTAGAAAACAGATCGACGGCAGTGATGCTGATCAGCTTGACGCCGGGCTTCAATATGGAGCGCGAAGAGCGTTCCTGCTGGTCGCGGAAGTTGTTCACGGTGCCCCAGAAATCGGTTAGCTCGAGGCCGAGGATCACGTCTGCGTTGCCGAGGAGCGCGCGGCTATTGTCGGTCAAATTCAACGGATGCCTTGAAGGGAAGTTCATGCGTCCGGCCTGATTGATCACCGGGGCCTGGAGCGTTTCCGCGAGTTCCACGAGCAGTTTGAGGCCGGCCGCGGTGCGGGCGGCGCGGTCGGTAACGAGAACGGGGTTTTCGGCTGCAACCAGCGAACGGGCCGCTTCTGCGACCGCTGTGACATCCCCTTGCGGCGGCGCAGTCTGGCTGAGCTTCGGAAGATGCAGCGCGGCATTTGAGGGCACGGCACGTTCCTGAAGGTCGCTATCGGCGACGAGGAGCACGGGCATCATGGGCGGCGTCATGGCGATCTTGTAGGCGCGGACGGCCGATTCGGCGAAGTGCGGCAACGAGATCGGCAGGTCGTCCCATTTCACGAAGTCGCGCACCAGCACGGCCGCATCTTGCACGCTGTGATCCCACTCGACACCGGGCCGGCGCGCGGCGGCATCGATGCTGTTGCCGACGATAATGTAAACCGGGGCGCGGTCGCAGTAGGCGTTGTAGATCGCCATGGACGCATGCTGCAGACCAACGGTGCCGTGCGCCATTACCAGCAGCGGCTTGCCTTCGACTTTGGCGTAGCCGTGCGCCATCGCGATCGAGGATTCCTCGTGGCAGCAGGTGATGAATTCGGGATTGGCATTGCCGCCATAATTGATCAGGGATTCGTGCAGGGCTCGGAAGCTCGAACCGGGATTGGCGCAGACATACTCGAAGCCGAGATGCTTGATGATATCCACCATGAAGTCGGAACCTGTGCGGTCCACCGTGAGCACTTCGAGAGTGGAAGGCGGATCTGCTTCCTTGGCGGCGACTGCGGCGGCTGGACGGGCGCGCCCAGTGTCCTGCGCGTTGGCCTGATTCGTAGCGGCGGCGAGCGCCGCGGTTCCACCGGCAGCGCTTTTCAGAAAGTTGCGGCGATTCACCGCCGGCTTCGAGGACTTGGCCATAGCACCTCCTGGCTCACATTGCACTGCATTATATACTGATCGAAATGACGACACCTGAACGCCTGGCAGTGACTTCTAGAGACGGGGTTTCCATTTCGGTCGAAAAGAGCGGATCGGGTCCGGCCCTGTTACTGGTGCATGGCTCCATGGTAGATGGAGCTACAAGCTGGGCCGCCGTGCTCCCGGCTTTGCGAGAGCATTTTACGACGTATGTGATGGACCGGCGCGGGCGCGCGGGCAGCGGCGACGCGCCCGATTACTCGCTGGCAGCCGAGGTAAGCGACCTCATCGCCGTAGTCGATACGATCGGTGAAAGTCTGAAGCTGCTCGCGCATTCTTATGGCGGGGTGGTCACCGTTGCCGCTCTCGATCGGCTGCAGCGTGTAAGCCAATTGATCCTCTATGAGCCGCCGATTTTCGAGAGACGCCGGGAAGGGAAGGCGGAAGCGATCCGCGAGCGAATGGAAGAGGCATTGCGGGCCGGTGATCGGGAGCAGATCGTGACAATTTTTCTCCGGGAACAGATTGGAGCACCGCCCGAGGCCTTGGCCGGAATGAAAGCCTCGCCCCTGTGGCCGAGTGCTTTGGCAGCGGCGCACACGCTTCCCAGGGAGATCCAGGTTGTAAACACGTTGCGGGTACCCGCTGAAAAGCTGAAACAGTGTACGATTCCGACGGCAATGTTCGTAGGCACCACCAGTTCCGCTGATTTGCAGGAGAGCTTGCAGTGGGTTTCCGGCCTGATCCCCAGTTGCCGCGTGGTGGCGCTCGAAGGGCAAGGGCACGTGGCCATGATGAGCGCGCCGGATCTGTTCGTAAGCAAGCTGCTGCAGGTTACCGGCGGCGCTGCCAATGCCGCATCGAGCACCAGTCTGACCTATTGAATCAGGCCGAGTTTTTTTCCGGCACTGCGAAATGCTTCGAGCGCGCGGTCGAGTTCCGGGCGCGTGTGCGTAGCGGCGACGATCGTGCGGACTCGCGCTTTGCCTTTGGGCACGGTGGGGAAGCCTATACCGGTGGCGAGCACACCCTGTTCAAAGAGTGCTTTAGACAAATCGTGGGCGAGTTTGGCTTCCCCGACAATTACCGGGGTGATTGGTGTTTCGCTTACGCCGGTGTCGAAGCCGGAGCCGGTCAGGCCTTCCTTGAAGTAACGGGTGTTGTCCCACAATGCTTGGATTCTCTCGGGCTCCTGTTCGAGCACGTCGAATGCGGCGAGGCAGGCGGCGGCGACCGCCGGAGGGTGCGAAGTGGAGAAGAGAAACGGACGGGCGCGGTGATATAAAAATTCGATGAGATCGCGGCTGCCGCAGACGTAACCGCCGAGGACGCCGATGGCTTTGGAGAGTGTTCCGACCTGAACGTGCACACGGCCATGCAGACCGAAGTGATCGATGGTTCCACGGCCGTTGCGGCCGAGGACACCGGAAGCGTGAGCGTCATCCACCATCATGATCGCGCCGTGCTTCTCGGCCGCTTCGGCCAATCCCGGCAAGGGTCCAATGTCACCGTCCATGGAGAAGACGCCGTCGCTGATGAGTAGCTTACGGCCAGCCGCTTCGTGCAGCCCTTCCAGAATATTTTCCGCCGCGTTGACGTCCTTATGGGGAAACACATGAATCTTGGCGCGGGAAAGCCGGCAGCCGTCAATGATACTGGCGTGGTTCAACTCATCGGAGATGATGTGGTCGTCGGGACCGAGAATGGCGGAGACGGTTCCCGCATTGGCTGCGAAGCCGGACTGGAAAACAACGCAGGCTTCCACATTCTTGAACCTCGCGATGCGCTCTTCAAGCTCGAGATGCAGGCGCATAGTGCCGGAGATGGTGCGCACGGCGCCGGAGCCGACGCCAAACTCACGCACCGCGGCTAAAGCCGCTTCGCGGAGCTTAGGGTGGGTGGTCAAGCCGAGATAGTTATTGGAGGCAAGATTGATGACCTGTCGTCCATCAAAGCGCGATTCCGCGGCCGCTTCCGATTCGAGGACGCGCAGGCGCTGGTAAGTGCCCTCCTGCCGCCACTCCTGCAATTGCGCGGTGAGATAAGACAGAGGATTGGCCACAAGTTCAGTCTAACTTGCGCTCATGATGTCCGTTTCAGCGGAGCTCATGAGCGGGCGCGCCGGGCTAACAGCAGAAGAATCGCACCGAAGAGGAGCATGGCGATGCCGGCATAAAGATTAATATTCACGCTGGTGAGCGGGGCTCGGGTATCGGGCGAGACCAAACCGACTAACGCCACCAAAACGCCCAACAGCAGGAAGAATGCGCCGGAAGGTACACGCAGGTCCATCGGTAGTTACCGGAAACTCCAATTCAAGATGACGCAGACAACCAGGACAACTACGCCTAGC
>JAFAWA010000187.1 GCA_019242155.1 Terriglobia bacterium
CATTGTTATATCCTTCGGCATCGAGGCCTTGATCCCGCGCGTACTGAAGTTCATCGTCGGGGGTCCCGCCAATGGAGCTGTTGGTCCGGCGAATCTGCTGGTCGACATCTTGTTCGGTAGTCGGTATTCCGTAGTAGCTGAGGACCATGGCCAGGCTGGTCGTTCCGCAGCCGTTGGTGTTGCCCTGATCGAGATAGGGCATGTTGCCGTAATTGTTGATCCGGAAATATTGGCCGTCGTTCTGTCCGCTACTTGAGCCCGGCGCATTCGGAACACCGGTAAAATCGTTTGCGATCGAAGGATCCGTCTGCTCCAGTTGCGCCAATAGCAGTGCGGCCAACGGTGATTGCAGTGCCTGGTTAGGATTCGCCGTGGAGGCTGACTTTCCAAAGGCAGCGGGACGCAGCCCGTCGAGCGACTGACCGAGTGCAGAATACAGAGACGGATTCTGTACTGTGGGATTCAAACTGTCAGGCTGTATCTCAGTTAGAGGCAGATCACTTATGAAAGGTATGGAATTGCTGATCGGGTTCATATCGCCCTCCTTCTCGGGGTCATGAATGTGAAATCGAAAGTTTCACATCTGTTTTGTCGTGAGGTTGCGAAGGAAGTTGCCTGGCAAGAGGACCCACCGGCCAGATAAATGTGACCGGCACGGGGTTAGAGGTTATGCGCTAAACGCTGGGCGTCTTTGATGGCTGGTCATCGGCAAGAATGTTTTTGGCCCATTCGAGCGTCTCATTGTCCCATTGCTCTCCTTTTGCGGCGCTGTTGAGAATGCTGCGGGCTGTTTCCACGGTCTGAACTCGCTCTTGTTCCCGCCGGTGCCGTTCCTGTTCGTCTTCTTTGCGCCATTGCTCGCGATAGTTGACTATGCTTCCCGGAGCGCAGCGGCTTGGGAGTGCTCTAATAAGCAGCCCGACTGGGTTAGTGATGTTTGGAGGTATTTGAGCCGTTCGGATGAGCCTGGCGATCTCGCCGGGCTCGATGCTTGTGTTGGACTCCTGGCAGCCTTTCGTGATTAAGCGAGCAGCGTCCATATCTGTCCGGCCTGTTCGTTGGAAAAGGGCATCCACGACAATCTTTGGTGCACCAAGGTTTGTGGCAGCCGCCGTCGACGACGTCGTAAATTCCTTTTCCGACGTATATTCTTTATTCCTTATAGGGGCTCCAATCTTTGGTGCACCAAAATTGCCTAAAACTGCCCCAAAGTTTGGTGCAGGGGTATCAAATTTTGGTGCACCAAACTTTGGGGCACCAATGATTAGCTCCAGTTCGTCGACACTGAGATCGGGGCGGCGTGGAGCAGGCTGTGCCTTCGTGTTTACCAATTCCCTACCCCCGCCGTTCTTGTGGACGGCGCCTGTAAATCCGGCCAACCTTTGGCGCTCGAGAATCGACGAGTAGTGATAGAGGGCGTAAATTGTGGGAAGGTTGCGCTCCGGCTTTACGATGTCTAAAGCAAACTTCGTAGAGAGCGCATGGGTGAGATTCTTGAATGTATTGTAGATAAGACCGGCCTGGGTGGCCAGGCGGCGAGCTCCCTCTCCATTCGGCCCGGTAAGAAGCCGGATTCGTTGGCTGGTTGGTACCACCCGGCCCCTTTCCCATAGCCATTGCAGGAGATCTCGCTCGGCAGAAGTGAATACGTCTTCAATTCGAGATACGGGATGGACGACATACGACTTGCTTCTAGTTTGCCGAATGAGCAGATCCCGGACATTAAAGCCCTGTTCCTCTGTTTCGCCCAACGTGGGCGCACCAAAATCTGGTGCATCGCTATTTGGTGCACCAAACTTTGGTGCACCAATCGAGACCTCAACCTCTGGAGCGACATCTCTGGGCCATTCCTCGAGAGGGGAAGGGGGTGCAATGGGAGGCGGATCGGCTGCGGCTGATGGACCAAACTTTGGTGCACCAAAATTAGGCGTACCAATGTTTGCCGCCAAGTCTTTATCTGCTTTAAAGCTTGGTGCACTAAAGTTTGTTGCTAACAGATTGGGGTTAGGTTCGGAAAGGGCAGGGAGCCCGATCCGCTCCGCCATTCGGCGTTGTAATTCCAAATCTACGCCAATCAGGACTACGCCTTCGGGGGGCAGTTGTCCTGGACTTCGTTCTGTCTTGTGCGCTGCGAGAAGATCTTCGAATGATACGACGTCAGCCGGCCGCTTCTTCCGCGATTTGCTCTGCGGGGGCGGTTGTGCTGATGGGGGTGTTGACATTCATGATCTCCGCAAGGCGACCGGCAGCGGCCGCATAGTCTTCCAACGCTTTTGAGCGCGGGTCGTGGTCAGCGAGAAACGCCTTTCCCCGGTTTGCCCGCTGCACAGCCTGATCGGTTCGGATCGCCGGCAGCACTTCGAGTTCGTATTTGGAGGCGATCTTTTCGAGCATTTCCAAAGTCATTTTGGTCGCCTGAAGGCGGCGATCGACCATAACCGGGAGTAGGGCTACTGCCCTTACATCAGTGTTGTTATAAAACTCGTTCATGTTCTGAGCCGTCTCAAGGCAGGCCAGGGCGCCGTGTATTGCCAAAATATCCATGGCTACGGGAATGAGCAGACGTTGTGCGTAGATTAGGGCTGCCGTTTGAACAACGCTGATGGAAGGTGCGCAGTCGAAGAGCATTACGTCATAACCTTTCTCAACAGGAGCAAAGGTTCCACGGAAGCTGAAGAGTTGACTGGGGTTAAGCCCAAGAATCGCATCGACCTTGGTCGTCTCCTTATTACTAGGTAGAACATCGATCCGCTCGGCAACGGTAAGCTTGCAGAGGTCGAAGCTCAGTTGGCGAACGATGAAGTCATGGAGATCGTGTTCTACGCGGTTGGTGCCGCGGAGGGCAAGTGTAACCGACCCTTGGGGGTCGGTGTCGATGATCAAAACCCGGAGGCCGCGTTCAGCAAAGTACCGCGCCAAACACAGCGTTGTAGTCGTTTTGGCGACACCGCCCTTCTGGTTCGCAATTACGAGCTTATGCGGCACGATTCTTCCTCCGTACGACCGTTCCCGGTGGAGGGCCGGGCGAGCGCTTAGTCATGCCGCGAACGTTCAGCAAATCTGCTTCGGTCCAGAGGAAGTATCCAGCGGCTGATCTTTGCGGCTCCGGGATTCTACCCTGTTTAACCCAGAGGGCGAGCGTGCGACGTGAAATACCGAGGTTCCTAGCAATTTCGCTGCTTTTTAATAAAGTGCGCCCATGCATTGAATCCGAGCATAGATCAGCTCTAATGGCCGGTCAAGGCAAAAAGCGAGAAATAACTTAGCAAGCAACCAAACAGAATTGGGCTGTAAGCCCAGGCTGGCCGATTCGGCGGTGAAATTTGCAGGCAATACCATACCGCACTAATGTGGTGCACCAAAGTTTGGTGCACCAAAGTGCGGTCATGAGCGGGACGGCAATACCGGCGGTGAAATCATCGTACCGGACGGGAAACCTTCGGTCTGCATGAAGGCGAATAGTCGACCTCAACGCGTTGGAGCGCTCCGCGATCGTGACGGAGGGGTCCTCGACTCTCTTCCAGCTAGCCGAAGGAGGCCGTGCTTTGTCCACCTGCAAGCTTATAATTCACGAGGATGGAGAGCCATGGAGGATCCCTGTAGAGGAGTATTGCAGTGCTCTAAGATATTGCACGACCGCGCAGTAGCTACCCACATCCAGAGCACGATAAGCAAAGATTATCAGGCGTTAGGTCCAGAACAAAATGCATCAGACAATAATCAGCCTACACGTAAAATACGTGTAGCACTCCAAAGGCGTGCTAAATTGGAGCATGGCTCGGGAAAAACAGAATCTAACCATCAGCATCAGCCCGGAGACCGTCCGTAAAGCCAAGGTTCTTGCCGCCCGGCGTTCGACCTCGATCAGTCGGCTTTTGGCCGAACAGATAGAAACCCTGGTCGCCGCCGACGAGGCCTATGAGCGTGCCGCGCGGTCTGCCTTGGCCCTCCTCGACCGTGGTTTCCATTTGGGCGAGCTGGTTGCCAGCCGGGATGAGCTGCATGAGCGCTAAAACCTTCGTCGATACCAACGTTCTGATCTACGCTCACGATACCGATGCGCGGAGGAAGCATGAAATCGCCAGCGGCCTTTTGCGGCAACTGTGGAGCGACCGCACCGGTGCTCTCAGCCCGCAGGTACTGCAGGAGTTCTACGTGAACGTGACCAGAAAGATCGCCTCACCCTTATCGAAACCTTCGGCACGCGCGGTTGTGGACAGCTATTTCGCCTGGTGCGTGGATACCACGCCGGCCGAGATTTCCGCGGCGTTCCGGATCGAGGATGAGGCCGGTATCGGCTTCTGGGATGCGCTCATTCTGGCGGCGGCGCGCAAGGCCGGCGCCGATCGGCTTCTGACTGAGGACCTGAACTCGGGGCAGATCATCGCCGGGGTGCGGATCGAAGACCCGTTTTCTCAGTCTGTATGAATCAGCTTACGGTTGTGCCTCCCTCCGGCCAGGGAACGGCGGTCCCGCCCCGCTTCCCGATTCCGTCCGACGCCCATGGGCTGGCGGAATTCCGGCACCTCGGGGCATAGGATCTGAATCAAGCTGGGACCTGAGCCTGAGCCAGCCTGGTCAACATTTGCCTTTGCTGGCCTTCGCTGGCATTGACCCCCTTGCATCTCAGGCTGGCCTCGACGTGACCGATCAGTGTGTCGTCCTGGTCCAACACCTCGAACCTCCAGCGGATGTTGTTGGCGTTGTTTGGGCAGTTATGACAATACAGGTTGGAGTTCAGCTTTTTGTCGTCGTTGTAGCAGCCGTGCGCGACAACCTTTCCCAATCTATTCGGCATGTTCCTTCCTCTCGTTCTTTTCGATGGCGCGCGAAGCCGGATCAGCCGACGGCGCTCGCGAGATAGCCCAGCTCCCCCTTCAGCGCCAGCAAAAACACTTTGGCCTGGGAACCGAGCGCGGCGTCGGTGAGTATCGACTGGATATCGCCGCCGACGATATCGACCGCGTTTTTAACCGATTGGATTTTGTCCGCCAGAGCGACCACGTCCTGACGAAGCTGCTCCACGTCGACCTGCATCTTGGAGAATTGCGAGATTTGCAGGTTCAGGGCGCTGATCTGTCCCTCGATCTGGGAAACCTTGTTGTTGGCGGTTACCAGCATCCCGATCGCAATGCCCAACCCGACCAATCCGAACGGTCCCAGCAACAGCCAATAGTACTTCTTGCTGTTAATTTCATTCACTTCCTGCTGGTCCGCCTGGAGCGTGGACTTGGCGGCGGCGATGTTGCCCTGGAGCACGTTCTCGACCTGGGGGATGCTCGCCGCCAGATTGCTGGCCTTCTGTCGGCAGTCCACCGCGGTGCTGTCGGTTGAAGCGATCACCGGACTGAGCTGCCCGGCGGCGGACTGGATCTGCGAGATCTGCTGCCTGGCTTGGACCAGAATGGCATTCCTTTGGGCGTCTCCAGACACCGAAGGGATGCTGTCGATGAGGTTGAGAACGTTGGTAAGCAGCGGCACGGCGGTTTGAACAAACTGCTGAACCTTCTGCTGCGCGTCGGCCACCGCCGGTGCGAGCTGTCCGCTTAAAGCGACGGCGGCATTTTGCATGGGACCGGCCTCGGGCGGAAGATTGGGGATCATCGAGATCTGCTGCGCCACGGATCTCACGTTGTTGAGGGCCTGGGAGAGGAGGCTCCCGCCGGGGGCGGGAGCGCTCGCGGTGGTAGTCGCTGTGGCCATAACGAGTTCCTCGGTAGCTGGATGGGATCAGGCAGCCATCTTTTTGGCACGTTCTACCACGAACTCGCCGATATTGGTTCCCTTCGGCGCCTGAACCGATTGAGCGCCCGTCATCTGGCCCTGGATAATGTCGATGTCATTGTTTACCTTGACCAGGATGCCGTTAGCGGTGGTCAGCCAAAGCTTACGAACCGCGTCCTTAGCCAGAATGCCCTTGTTGATGTCCTCGGCGAGGCTGCCCAGGTGACCGCCCAGGAAATCCCAGGCGTTCTGCATCTCCAAAGCGGCTTGAGCCGCCGCCTGCGCTTGTTGCGCCAGGGAGTTATAGGCAGTGGACATGCCCGTCGCCAGCTTCACCTCTTCTTTCAGGGAGGCTTCCTTGCGCAACAGATCGCCCTTGGCGTTCAGGGCGCCCTGAAGGACCAGCGAAGAGGCGACTTCGCCTCCCACTCCCGCGCAAATAATAGCAATGCCGCCCACGACCAGCGCCGTGGCCGCGCCCCCGGTGACGAATTCGGCGAAAGCGCCGACTAAGGTCATGAAGACGCCGCCCAGGATCGCCAAGCCGCTTAGAACGATCCCCGAGATCGCTCCGTCGATCTTGCTTTGCAGGGTGTCGAGCTGTTTGCTGATGTCGTTCAATACGCCGTTGTCGCCGCCGACGGCCACGTTGAGGTCGTTGACGACCTTGGTGAATGATCTGACATCCCCGGAAAGGGCGTCACGAAGCTTTTCTATGTCGTCCCTCGTATTGCTGGCCGTCCCCTGAAACTCTACTGCTTGGTCCTTGAGCGCTTTCAGGCTGTCGACCCACTCTTCCTTCGAACTGCCCGCGTCCAGCGCCGTAGGGATGCTTTGATGCAGTTGATAGTAATTTTGGATGTTGCCGATGTTGGTGATGATCTCCTTCGAAATCTTGTTCAGATACAGATCGGAATTCTTTCTCGCCTTCACCAGCCCGGCATTAATCTCTTTGCCGATCGGATCCAGCCTGGGAAAGGCGGACAAATTCACATCGGGCTGCTCGGTGACGCTCAGGCAGTAGGCCTGAATGGTGAGATGTTGCGAGGATTGCCCCTTAACGGCGCTGTCCAAGCCGGTTAGGGCGGGTTCCAGCGGGTCTTTCTGGCTGAGAGTTGCGACGGGCATTAGCTTTCTCCTTATTCTTCTGCGATTATGTTTTTTCTCGGTCCCCGGCGGCGGCCCTGAAAATCGCAGCCGGTTCGACTCATATGGCGGACAGACCGCCCTTGTTTGCGGTCAGTGACTTCTGGATCCTTTTAAGTTGAATGCCCAGATTGGACCAAAGCGTTTCCGCGGCGCTGGCAAGCTTTTCGAGTTTGCGAGCGTCTTCCTGGCTGGAAACCGCCCCGACGCTGGTTTGGAACTCCTCCGACCCTTTGCGAACCGCCTTCCAATTCGTTTGTAGATTGCTGACGCTTTCCGCAAAATCGGTCACGGCCCCCGCAAACAATTCGGTTTGAGTCTCCACGACTTTAGCTACCGCAAGCAGGGCGTTTTGACTGGCCAGGGACTGATAAGCGGCGGCCAGTTGTTCGTTGTTCCTTTGCAGGGCTTTTTGCGCTTCCGACCACTTGGCCACTCCCGCAGATCCCGCCGAAACGGCGGTCACGACGAATTGCACGTCGGGCGTGCCCGCCGCCGCGGTCATTGCCAATGTACTTCGGCTGCCGCCGGGCCCAACGCCTGTCCTGAGGGCATCTCCGCCGCCACCGCCTTCCTCCCCAAGAGGGATGAACCGCGCGTGGCCGTCACCGGCTTCGCCGCCGCCGCTTTCGTCTGAATCCCCGTTCGAATCGTCGTCCTTGCCTTCGTCGTCCTTGCCTCCGGGAGGATCGTCGGCCTGGCCCTTGATTGTAGTCAAAAGGCCTAAGAGTAGCTCCCTCACGGCCCCTCCGGTTTCTTCCGCGCCGCTGACGATATCGGTTATATTTTTGTCGATGGCCTCCCGCAGTTGGTCGATGGTTTCTGAGGTGGCCTCAACGGTAGAGCCCAGGATGGTAATGGCGCTACTGACGGACTTATCCAGGTTATTCTTAACCTTCGCCACGCCTGTTTGTACCTCCGCGGTCTGGTCGGCAAGCGCTCCCATCTTTACATCGATCTCACCCTGTAGCTCCGCGATCGCTTCCACCAGGTCCGTGACGTCCTCCCTGGTCTTGGCGTTTGAGAACCAGCCCTTCAGGTCTTCCGAGGGCAACTGCTCAGCGAAGGCCCCCATGAGCTCATTCAGGTTGTCGGTGTCGGTCACCGTCTGGATGAAGCCGCTCGAAAGCGTGCCGAGGAAAACGCCGGCCAGGTTTCTCAGTTGCCCCTGGAAAATCCTCACCTTGAGCGCCAAGCCGGCGTCGATGCCGGAGACGTTTAAAGTCTGCTGGTTCTGAATCAGGCTCGCGTAGTCCTGACCGAGCATCACGCAGTTGCTCGCATCTAAGTAAGCAGCCCGGAGGCCCTTGGTTCCCAGTGGGTTTTGGGTTGGATCGAATGGATCGGGAGCGGTAGTGGCAGTTGTCATGGGAATTCCTTTACGCTAAAACCTAAATGCGTCAGAATTTCTTTGTTTTTGGTCAGAAGGAATATAACAGGTGAAATTGCGAAATGCAAGACCGGCTTTGTGTGCCGCCTGTTATTAGCATATGAATTGTCCGATCTAATGAAGTGGTGGGCGGCGGCCGAGATATTGGGGTTGTCAGACCGGACCATACACCAGCCATAAACACCATTTACATCGGGCAATGCGTGTACGAGCCGCGCACAAGAACACTGGCATCACAGGTGAATTTCCCGACCGTCGAACTGGTGATGTCGCCGCGAGAGCCGAACGTCAGTGCCACGTCCGGTGCAGTATTGCCGGTCACTGTGGACTGAATCAGCGTAATACTGCTTCCGTTATCCACGTGGACGCCGTTCATCACATTATTTGTGCTAATCAGGGCCGCCTGATGAATGATCGTGAAATTCGATCCGGTCAGTACATT
>JAFAWA010000284.1 GCA_019242155.1 Terriglobia bacterium
TGAAGATGTTCTGGAAGTTCATCCGGACGGTGAGGGCGGCGCGCTCCTTGAAACGGAAGACGCGGCCGAAGCTCATGGATTCGGCGGGCCGCCGCTCATAGCGGAAATCGTTGTAGTAGAGCGCGGAATTACCCCATTGGCCGTCGGCCGGATTGGTCCACGCGGCCGGGTTCAGCACCAGGTTCTTGGTGGGGTCGATGCAGTGGCAGTTCAGGTCCTTGAGGAACAGCGGCACTCCAGGCACGCGATTGAAGACGGTCGAGCGGAACAGGAGCGTGCTCAGATTGTTGCTCGACGTGGGTGTCGGAATGGGAAGGCCGCTGCCGTAGCTCAGCACGGCGCCTATGGTCCAGTCACGAACGACCTGCGAGACGACTCTGTTGGGCCCCCAAGCCGGAAGCCGGTAATTGGCCGAGATCACGCTCACAAATGGGCGGGAGAATCCGGAGATCGACTTATTCAGGCTGCGGTTTTGAAAATCATTGACCGAGGTGGCGGGGGGAACGGCCGCTTCCACCCCGAGTTGTTCCTCTTTGGCATAAGTGAAGGCGTAATCGAGGATCAGGCCGTGAGAGTACCGTTTGGTGACTTTAGCCTGCAGCGAGTCATACCAGGTGCGTCCTTGCGGCGCCCATAGCGGCGTCAAGCCGGTTGAGAATTGGGGAAACGGCCGCAGTGACTGAGCCACGGTTGCGGTTAGCGGGAATCCGGCATAGGGCAACTGGTTTTGGAAGCGGCCCGCGGCGCTCGATCCGATCGGTGCGCGAAGAATGGCGCGGTCCGTCGGGCTGTTGATGTTTAATCCATAGTTCGCCAGAATTTGCGGAGTAAGGGCGTTGTAATTGTCGAGAACGGTACTCAGCCACCACGCGCCGCGGTTGCCGACGTAAGCGACGTCCACCACCAGATTCCGGAAGATCTCGCGTTGAATGCCGGCGCTCCATTGGATCTGGCGGGCGGGCCGGCCGGCGTTCTGATCCACCACGGAAGTGGGTCCATTCTGAGTTGCGGGGAAGTTGGGGTTGGGGTACGCCCCGGTCGAGAAGTTGGGCCAAGGCAGCACGTAATTCGAGGGCACGCCCCCCGACAAAGTCATGGCGGCGTCACCGAATCCAGGCGCGCTGAAGTTATTGGCGGGCTGCGCGCTGGCGGTGCCGGTGGTGGCGGTGGCGGTGCCGTCATAAGCAATGCCGAAGCCGGCGCGGAACACGGTTTTGGGAGTGATCTGGTAGGCAATGCCGAGCCGCGGCCCAAAGGCGTACGGATAGTTTTTGGAAAGGCTGCAGTGACAGGTGGCTTCGTAGATGATGGCGCCCGGATGTCCCCCCGCGGTCGGATTTGCGAGGGCCGGATTCAGGCTGGGCAGCCGGCCGTATTGCTCCTTCGGAGCGGTGTCGTAGTCGTAGCGCAGGCCGTAGTCGAACGTCAGCTTGCGCGTGATCTTCCAGGAATCCTGGGCGAAGACCGCGATGAAATGTTTTCCCATGCGCAGGTCGGCGGGCGGGTTCACGGTGCCGTTGTTCACCAGGCCCAGCAGGAAACTCGCGTAAGGAAATCCGACCGTGCGGCCGCCGATGGTTGACGATTGGGCGTACGGCTGCGCCGTCTGGTTGGCCGAGAAAACAAACGCGCCCATGGTGTCGGCCAGGCTGAGGATGGGGTACCCGAATTCGCGTACTTCACTGCCGAATTTGAACGTGTGGTTGTTCTTAATCCAGGTGAGAGATGCCTGATAGGTCGGCGTCATTTGCCTGGTGATCGACTGCGCGCCTCCGACCCCGGGCCCCATGCTCATCATGCCGCCCGTGCCGGTGCACGGCGAGGTATTGGCTCCGGTGCCCGAAACGCACAGGCCGCTGATGCTGGGGAATCGCCCGCCCGGGTTGGGAACACCAGTCAATCCGATGGTGCTGTCGTTAAAGTTCGTGGTGGGCGAATGATCGTCCAGTAAGTAATTCAAGATACCCGCCCCTAGGTGCAGCAGCACCGTGGGACTGACTGTGTCGTCGAAATTCAAACGCCACTGCTGGGAGCGGCTGAAGGTGCCGCGGGTCGCCGTAATGGTGGGCGGCAGTCCCTCGGAGCCGTTCAGGCTCTGGGAATATTGCGCGGCGCTCGCGTTGGTCAAAAACAGACCGCTGAGTTTCATCCGGGCGCTGAGCAGGTGATCCATCTTCACCGATTCGTTGGTGGTTACACGATCGTTGGGGAACGATGGCAGGTAATTCAGAGCGCTATTGCCGTTGGTGGGATTGGGAATTAGGTTCTGGATGGCCACGGCAACCTTGTCGAATCGGGACGCGGGGATTACGTTGTTCGGAAACTGAGTCCGCACTAGCTGCCCGTTTACGTTTTGCGCTGTAAGCGGGTCGTAGATCATGCCTTCGAGGATAGTGTTCCCCAGCGGATCCGCGCCCAGGTTCGCGCCGGTGATGGCGCCTGCGAAGTTGCCCGCGCGATATGCCGCGGTCGGCACCGTGATGTACGTGTCGTTGACGACAAAGAATTCGCGGTACTGCTCGCGATTATAGAAGAAGAACGTCTTGTCCCTGCCGTTGTAGACCTTCGGTATCCACACCGGGCCGCCCACGTTGAAGCCGTAATCGTTGCGCCGGATGCGCTGCAAGGTATTGACGAAGGGAGTCGATGCGTCAAATGCCTCATTCGCCAAATAGTCGTAGCCGCCGCCATGATACTGATTGGTCCCGGATCGCATGGTGACGTTAAACAGCCCGCCGCCCACGGAGCCGAATTCGGGCGCATAGTTACTGGTCTGAATGGCGCTTTCCTGGATCGCATCCACGCTCGCCCCCGTGCCTGCCTGGACAGGGTTAATCTGGTTGGTGCCGTCCATTCCCTCGATTTGGGTGCGCTGCGTTCCATTGGGCGCGCCGTTCACGCGAACACCCAGAACAAACCCCGACGCGGGCACAGAAGCGCCGGGTATCAGCGCGACCTCGGCCTGGTAAAACCGCAGGCCTTGGCTCGAGGAAAACGCTCCGCCGATGCCGAGCAGCCCCAGATCGACCAGGTGCTGCGCCTGAATCTCGTGGCTCAATTCGCCGCTCTCGGTCTTAAGTAGCGAAACCTCCGCCGAGATTGTGATCGTTTCCGTGGCCGCGCCGACCTCCAGCCCGATGTCGAGACGCACCACCTGCGCGACCTCCACCATGATGCTCTGCCGCACGTACCTCTTGAAACCCGGGGCGGTCACTGTCAATTCGTAATTTCCCGGCGGCACTTGCACGATGGTGTAATTGCCGGTCGCGGTGGTGGTAGTTTGATATACCACGCCGGTATCCGTATTTCTAACCTCAATCGGAGCGTTTGCAACCACTGCGCCCGCCGGATCGGAAACGGTGCCGGTAATCGTTCCGCGATCATTCTGGGCAACCAGAACAGCGCTCCACAGCAACAGGCAGACTGCAACTTTACTGAATTTCATGCACAACCCCTCAAGAATGAGACTCACCCCGGTCGCAATCTCACAGCGGAGATTGTATACAGGACGGAAGTTTATGCCAGCAACTGAACGAAGTCAAGGAAAATCGGCGTCCAGATTTTTTCACTTAGTCCCATGAAATTGCGGGGTCAAGAGCGCCCGCGTGAACTCCGGTGCGCAGCTGGATTGCTCCGCGCCGAGCGTGCATCGTAAAATTTGTATACAGATGACTGACGTTGATTCGCAATCGGGCCGTGCCATGCTGAAACTCCGCGAGTTGCTGTTGCGGGGCGATTTTCATCCGGGAGAACGGCTGTCCGAACTGCCGCTGGTCGCACGGCTCGGGGTATCCCGAACACCGATTCGGCTGGCATTGCAGAGGCTCGCTCATGAGGGCTTGCTTGAAATGGTGCCCTCGGGGGGATTTCAGGTGAGGGAATTTAATCTCACCGATATCTGGGACGCTATCGAAATGCGAGGCGTTTTGGAGGGCACCGCGGCACGGCTCGCGGCAGAACGCCTCGGCGATCCGGTGGAGATGCGCGCCATCCGCGATCTTCAACAACAGATGGACACCACAACTTTGGACACGGCGGAATCGTTCGCTTCCTACATGGATCTGAACGAAGCATTTCATGCGGCGGTGGGCGATCTGGCGAAGAGTCCGATGTTGATTCGATCTCTGGCGTATGTGAAAACGCTGCCCTTCGCAGCGCCTAGTGCAATGGTCTACGCCCGGTCGAAACTGCCCAAAGCGGCGGCTCTGTTCATTATCGGCCAGGAGCAGCATCACGGGTTGCTCGAAGCGATTGAGCAGCGGCAAGGCAGCCGCGCGGAGGCGCTGGCGCGGGAGCATGCACGCCTGGCGCGCCGCAATCTCGAGAGCGTTCTGAGCGACCAGGCGATCCTAAGCTGCGTCCCCGGGGCGTCGCTCATTAAGTTTTCGAGGGCGGCGCGGCAGTAGAGCGTTCGGCTCAGACTACCGCCGACTCCTCTGTTCGAAGCGTAGAATAATACGAGTTCAGCGTTCGGATTGCCTGCGTGCAAACGAGGAGGATGAGCCAGATGAAACCATCCACATGGATACTACGCTTCGCGGCCGTTGTGTTGGCGGCCGGTGGGTCGGCATGGGCACAGACGAATCCCTCTATGATCGAGAGTCACGTGGCGGCGGCCAAAGCCGCGGCCGGAACAGATTGGGCTGGGACGTTTATGCGCTTATGCATTCCAGGCGCGGCCGGACCGCCTCCCGCGGCGGGCGGGCCCCGGGTACCGGCCCGGACGGTGTGGTACGCGGAACCTGCGAAAGTCGCCGACAATCTCTATTTCCTGGGCACCAAAATCCATAGCGCATGGGCAATTACCGGCAGCCAGGGGATCATCATCATCGAAGCGCTGTTCGACTATGCGGCCAACGACGAGATTTTGGGCGGACTGAAGAAGCTCGGCTTAGATCCGAATAAGGTGAAATACGTGATTCTTTCGCACGCTCATGGCGACCATGACGGCGGCGCGAAACTGCTGCAGGACGCCATTCCCGGAGTACACCTGATTTACGGCGCAGAAGATTGGGACGCGGTGGATAAATCGGCCAATCACATGGGCGGGAAGCCGAAGCACGACGTAGTGGGCGATGACGGCATGATGGTTTCGGTGGGCGATGCTTCCCTGCGAATCGTGACCATGCCCGGCCACACTCCCGGAACGCTCTCCTATTTGTTCGAGGTGAAAGATAACGGCAAGCCGTTACGCGTAGCGTATGTCGGCGGCACAGCGATTCCCTTCAATGCCAACGCCGAATTTTACGATCGGTACATCAACTCTTCGAAGAAGATGGCGAAGGCCGCAGCCGACTACGGCGCAACGGCCCTGATCACCAATCACACCGAATTCGATAATGCCTTTTTCAAAGCGCACACCGCGGCCGACCGCAAATCGGGCGAAGCGAATCCCTTCGATGTGGGCGCTGATGGCGTCGCCCGCTATTTCGCGGTGGTCCAGAATTGCGCCGAGGCCGACAAGATCCGGGCAACCACCAAGTAGGACACGGCCGCATTCAACAGGTGTGCGACATAGTGGGATGTTCGCGGGGCGTCCTTAATTCCGCTTCGCCCCAAAATCTCCTATAGACTATGGGGATGATTCGCACACTGCTCCTTGGACTGTTCCTGATGCTTGGCTCGCTCGGCTTTGCCCAGAGCCGCGTCTACGAACTCCGCACCTACACCTGCGCCGACGGCAAGCTGGACGCGGTCATCGCGCGCTTCCGCGACCACACCATTCCGATCTTCAAGAAACATGGGATCGAGAGCATCGGCTACTGGGTGCCGCAGGATGAGCGCTCGAAGAATACCTTGATCTACCTGATTGCGCACCCCAACCGCGAGGCGGCCGACAAGAACTGGGCTGCATTTCAGAACGATCCTGAGTGGAAGAAAGTGGCCGCGGAATCGGAGGCCAACGGCAAGCTGGTTCTGAAGATCGACCGCGTGTTTCTGGACCCGACGCCGTTCTCTGGATTGAAATGAGCCGGCGGCAAAGCGGCTCCCACGAAGAACCGCGGCGCGCCTGCCGGAAGCGGCCGCGATGATTCGTATCGCCAATGGCCAGGGTTTCTGGGGCGACTGGCTGGAAGCCCCGGTTCGCCTGGTCGAGCAGGGTCCCATAGACTATCTGGCCCTCGACTACCTGGCCGAAATCACGATGTCCATTCTGCAGAAGCAGAAGCAGGAGGACTCCAGTCTCGGCTACGCGCGCGATTTCCCCCCGCTCATGGCGCGCATTGCCGGACAAATCCGGGACGGGCAGGTGAAGGTGATCGCCAATGCCGGAGGTGTGAACCCGGTGGCCTGCGCGCGCGAGGTGATCCGGCTCGCCCCCTCGCTGAAAGTAGCCGTGGTGCTTGGCGACGACGTGTTTCCGCGCATCGACGAGTTCACTGCCAAAGGCTACGAGATGCGCGACATGGATACGGGGGAACCGATAGGCCGCATCCGCCCGCAGATTCTCAGCGCGAACGCCTACATCGGAGCCTTCCCTCTGGCCGAAGCTTTGGCAACCGGCGCCGATGTGGTTATCGCCGGCCGGTCGACGGATACGGCTCTGACGCTCGCGCCCATGATTTACCGCTATGGATGGGCTGCGGACGATTACGACCGGCTGGCCGCGGGAACTATCGCCGGCCATATCATTGAATGCGGCGCGCAGTGCACCGGCGGCAACTGCCAGGTGGATTGGCAGACGATTCCAGATATGGCCAACATCGGGTATCCGATTATTGAGGCGGAACCGGACGGAAGTTTTTCCATCACCAAACATCCGCAGGCCGGCGGGCGCATCAACACCGATGTGATTAAAGAGCAGCTGCTGTACGAACTGGGCGATCCGCGAAACTACATCACGCCGGACTGTGTGGCCGACTTCACTTCGATTCACCTTGAGGACGCCGGTCCCGACCGGGTACGCGCCACAGGCATTCGCGGTGGTCCGCGCCCGCCCAGTCTGAAGCTGTCGATCAGCTATTCGGCGGGTTGGAAGGCCACGGGGACCATGGTCTACTCGTGGCCGCAGGCTCTCGAAAAGGCCGGGGCCGCCGATCGCATCGTGCGCGCGCGGATCGGACAGCTCGGGTTGACCTTCGACGAAATCTACACGGAATTCTTCAGCGTGAACGCATGCCTCGGCCCCGCGGCGCCTCCGAATCCGGATCCTCCCGAGGTGCAGTTGCGCATCGGTGCGCGCGGCCCTGACCGCAAGGCGGTCGACCGCTTCACGCGCGAGCTGGTTCCGTTAGTGCTGAACGGCCCGCCGGGCGCAACCGGTTACGGCGAGGGGCGTCCGGCGGTGCGGGAGATCGTCGCCTATTGGTCCGCGCTCATTTCAAGGGAAGAGATTGCGACCCGCGTGGAGCTGGTGACCGCATGAAGGTGCCGCTTTCGAGACTTGCGCACACGCGCTCGGGAGATAAAGGGGACACCTGCAACATCGGCGTGATCGCCCGCGGTGATCGCCTGTACCCGATCATCGCTCGGGAAGTCACGGCGGAACGCGTCCGCCGCCACTTCGGAGATCTGGTCAAAGGCTCCGTGGAGCGCTTCGAGTTACCTAACTTATCGGCCCTGAATTTCCTGCTGCATCAGGCATTAGGCGGCGGAGGAACCGTGTCATTGCGCACGGATGCGCAGGGGAAGACCTTCGGCGCGGCCCTTCTTTCGCTCGAAATCGAGATCCACCCGGACGAAATCGAGCTTATAGCGGTATAATCCGGAGTGCGGCGCTGCTCCGTGTGCCGCTTGCTGGCTTCTACCCGCCAACGGAGTCATTCGTGTCTGACATCCTGAACCTTTCCCGCGCGGGCCGTGTCCTCCGTATCGCCCTCAACCGCCCAGAGAAGCGCAACGCATTGAATACTGAGCTTTGCCGCGAACTGGTCGCGGCCCTCGAGGACGCCGACAGCGATCTCCATATCGGCGCAATCCTGCTGTGCGCCAACGGCAAGCATTTCTGTGCCGGCATGGATCTGAGCGAGGTTGCGACCGCTGCTCCGGCGCAGATCAGCACGGCGCAGGAGCAGTTGTTCACTATCGGTTCGCGCTTGGGAAAACCGCTGATCGCGGCTGTGCAGGGCGCGGCCCTGGGCGGAGGCATGGGCCTGGCGGGTAACTGCCATATCGTGGTCGCGCAGCCCCAAGCGACGTTCGGATTGACGGAGATCCGGGTAGGGCTCTGGCCCTTTCTCGTATTTCGCGCGCTGACGCTGGCTGTGGGCGAGCGGCGCGTTACCGAGTTAGCGCTCACCGGCCGCACCTTCGGGGCGGAGGAGGCGAGGGCCATCGGCCTCGTTCACGAAGTAACTCCCGACGCTGAATCGCGAGCCGCGGCGATTGCCTCGACCTTAGCTGAATATTCGCCAACGACCATTCGCGCCGGCATGACGTTTGTGGAGCAGGCCCGCGGACGCGACTGGATTTCTGCCGGAGAAATTGCCCGGCGCGTGCGCGAAGAGGTATTCGCCAGCCCCGACTTTCGAGAAGGGCTTCGGGCTTTTGAAGAAAAGCGCCCGCCGCGGTGGCCTTCCTTGGCGAAGGACAAGGCGGGAGAATGAGGCCGGTCACGCGCGTAGATGGGCCACCAGGTATTGGGGTTTTAGTTTGGAAGGTTCTGCATAATGGGGTGGCACTGCTTTACTTTGCAATTTTCTGCGCTTAGTATAGTTACAACCTCCCCGATGAAGACTGTTGAGGTGCCGGTTTGCTGAAACTGAAACGTGTCGAGCTACAGGGGTTCAAGTCGTTTTGCGAGCGCACGGAACTGCGCTTCAACGGAGCCGGTATCGCGGCTATCGTCGGTCCGAATGGCTGCGGGAAATCCAATATTAGTGACGCCATCAGTTGGGTGCTGGGAGAGCAGTCGGCCAAAAGCCTCCGCGGCAGCCGCATGGAAGACGTAATCTTTGCCGGTACCCGCGACCGCAAACCGCTCGGCATGGCGTACGTCACCATGACACTGGTGGATCCCGACGCTCATCCAGAGAGCCACGCGCACCGGATTCAAGCCGTGGAAGGCGGGCAGGCACCGCGTACGGGCGAGGTTACGATTACGCGGCGGCTGTATCGCTCAGGGGAAAGCGAGTACCTGATCGACGGACACGCGGCCCGTCTGCGCGACATTCAAGACCTGTTCATGGGAACCGGCTTGGGACCGGAGAGTTACGCCATCATTGAGCAGGGGCGCATCGGGCAGATTCTCAGCTCGCGGCCGCAGGACCGCCGGGCCATCATCGAAGAGGCCGCCGGCATTACGCGATTTAAGACGAAAAAGCGCTTGGCGGAGGCCAAACTCGAGAGCGCTAAGCAGAACCTCGCGCGCGTTTACGACATTCTCGAAGAAGTCACGCGGCAGGTGAATTCTTTGAAGCGGCAGGCAGCGAAAGCACGGCGGTATACGGAACTCCAATCGGAACTCGTGGCCCGTTTGCGGGTGGTTCTTGACGGCCGCTACAGGCTGCTGGAGCGCGAAGCGGCGAAAACGGCGATTGATCTCAATCTGATCTCGGCCGAATGGAAATCGCTGTCGCAAAAGGTAGCCGAAAAAGAACGTGCGCACGAGCAGGAGCAGGCCGCCTGTTACAGTTTGGAGCGAGAGCTTACGGCCGCGCGCCAGCAATTGGCAGAGCGCAACGTGGAATCCGAGCGCACGCGCGGACGCCTCGAAGCCCAGGTGCGCGAAAGCGGCGCGATCGAGCAGCGTATCGGCCAGGCCGAGGGCGAATCGCAGGAGTTGGATGGACGTCTGGACGCGCTTACCAAGGAGATCGCGGTCCATAACGCCAGTCTGCAGCAGTTGGAAGCGGAGATTACGCAGGCGCGCAGCCGCATGCTTGAGATCAATCAGCAGCGCGAGGCCTTGCAGGCTCAGGTACGTGAGCGCGAGCGGGCCATGGACTCGGGGCGGCAGGCGGTTCTCCGGCTACTAGGTGAAGCATCGGCTCTGAAGAACCAACTGGCGCAGGTGGAGGAGTACTTGTCCGCGGTGGAGCGCGAGAAGGCGCGGTCGCAACGGGAGGAGCAGATGGCGGCCGCGGAGATCGAGCGCCTGGAAGCCGCCGGCGGCGAGCTCTCCGAAACTGTCAGGCAGCGTCAACTCGAACTCGAATCCGTTACCGCCGAGCGGCGGCGCACCGAAGAGGATCTGGCATCCAGACGCCGGTTCGGAACCGAGTTGCGCCATGAAATCGACGGGCTCAAAAACGAAGTCTCAAGCATTCGCGCCCGAAAAGAATCGCTCGAGCAGGTGCTGGCCCACCGTACCTATACCGCCGAGTCTGTCAAACGCCTGTTCGCCTCACTGGAAAAAGGCAAGGTCCAGGATTTGAAGCTGGCCGGTGTACTTGCGGATTACGTAGAAGTAGATGCGCAATTCGAAAAGCCCGCGGAGGAGTTCCTTCATGAGGAGCTGGAATATGTTGTTGTAGAAAGCTGGCCGGAGGCCGAGCGGGGTCTGGATTTTCTGCGCGCGGAAACCGACGGCCGCGCTACGTTTCTGGTGCATCCCGAATCGAACGGCAATGGGCATCGCCAATTGCCCGAACCCGCGGTCGGCCCGGATACAGGGATCGCCGCACGCCTGGCGGATTCGCTGAAGCTGACGAACGGGTTCCGCGACCGCGCGGTGGATCTGTTGCCGCGGGTCTCGCTCTGCTTCCTAGCTGATGATCGCGCCGCGGCGCAGCGGCTGGCGATGGTCTATCCGCATCTCTATTTTCTGCTGCCGGACGGCGTGTGCTATCACGGCCACACGGTCACGGGCGGCCGCAAGACAGGCGCGGGCCCGCTCGCGATGAAGCGCGAAGCGCGCGAACTCGCCGACGCTCTCAGGAAGAAGGAAACGTCGCTCCAGGTGAAGCTTGGAGAGTTGGAGTCTCTCAACCGGGAAGTTCTCTCGATTGAATCGGACCTGGAACGGCTGCGCGGAGTGCAGCAGTCTCGCGAGAAGGAACGGCTCGCGCTCGATCACGAGATGCGCAAACTGACCGACGACCGGGCTCGGGTCAACTCCCGTCTTTCGGTGGCGCGGCTCGAACTAGAGCGGTTGGGACGTGACACCGCGCGCTCGACGGAGCAGCGCGAGAAGAATCTGGCCGCGGTGGCTGAGAAGGAACGTCTTCAGGCCGAACGCGAACAGGCACTCGAAGCAGAGCGGCACGAATTGGAAATTCTGCAGACCAAGGCTTCCGGTATCGGTGAAGAGCACGCCGTAATACGGGCCGAACTGGCCGGATTTGAAGAGCGCCATCGGGCGGAACGCTCCACCGTCGCGCGCCTGGAACAGCAGTTCCGTGAACACTCCGCTCGCCGCACCGCCATAGGGACAGAGATGGACCGCCTGGGTGAGCAGCGCTCGCGCCTTCTGGCCGATAATGTCGACCTGGAACGCAAAGCAAGCACGCTCGCGGATCAGATCGTGGCTCTCGAAGCCCGGGTGAACGAGATGGCGGCCCAGGACGCCGCCCTTCGCGAGACGCTTCGCGGGTCCGACGAGGCTCTTAAGGCCCTCCGTACGGCTGTTCAGGAGTGCCACGAGCGGCGCTCGCAGACGGAGATCGAGCTGGTTAAGAAGCAGTCTGAACTGAAGTTTCTGGATGAGACGAGCCGTAAGGAGCTCAACTGCCCGGTGGCGGAGTTGGCTCCCGACGATGCGCCCATCCCGGATGAATACGTGATCGCCGAAGCGGAGCAGGCGGCCTCGGAAATCCGCAACCGCATCGACGGACTCGGTCCGGTAAATCCGGCGGCCATGGAGGAGTTCCAGGACGCGCAGCAGCGCCAGGCTTTCCTCAGCTCGCAGCGCCAGGATCTGCTCGATTCCATACGCGACACCGAAAAGGCGATTCAGGAGATCGATGGCGTGTCGCGCAATAAATTCGGCGAGGCTTTCGAGGCCATCAATGCCAATTTCCGGGTGGCATTTCAAACCTTGTTCGGCGGCGGCACCGGCGAGATGCGCCTGACTGACCAGGAGAATCTCGCTGAATCCGGCATAGACATTATCTGCTCTCCTCCCGGAAAACGGCTGCAGAATGTTTTATTGCTTTCGGGCGGCGAGAAGGCTCTCTCGGCGGTCGCGCTGCTGATGGCGATCTTCAAATATCAGCCAAGCCCGTTCTGCGTGATGGACGAAGTCGATGCGCCGCTTGATGAGGCCAACATTGCCCGCCTCACACGCATGGTGCAGGAGATGTCACACGAGACGCAGTTCGTAATGATTACGCACTCCAAGCGCACCATGGAGGCAGCGCAGGCGTTGTACGGAGTCACAATGCAGGAGCCCGGTGTTTCGCGCTTAGTCTCGGTTAAGTTCAGCGCGGCCGAAGCCGCGGCGTAACTTCAGGGCTGAGTGCAGCCACGGCGTCCGTTTCCGCATCATACATTTAGGATTTCTGCTAAATTGAGTGATTCCCATGCGCAATGTGGTGATTATTGGTTCCGGCTGCGCCGGTAACACCGCCGCCATCTATACGGCCCGAGCCAATCTGAAGCCGCTGGTGGTGAGTGGTCACGAAGCGGGCGGCCAGCTTTCGTTAACGACCTTGGTCGAGAACTTCCCGGGGTTTCCGGAAGGTATCAATGGCCCCGATCTCGTGCACAACATGAAACAGCAGGCCGAGAGTTTCGGCGCGGAATATGTTCATGGAACTGTGCTCGACACGGACTTCTCGGCGCGCCCCTTTCGGCTCAACCTGGACGGCGTTTGGCTCGATACCCGCACCGTCATCATCGCTTCCGGGGCTTCGGCGCGGTGGCTCGGTCTGGAATCGGAACAGAAGCTGATCGGCCACGGCGTCAGCTCGTGCGCCACCTGCGACGGCTTCTTCTACCGGGATAAGAAGATCATGGTGGTGGGCGGCGGCGACTCCGCCATGGAAGAGGCCAACTTCCTGACGCGATTCGGCCGTTCGGTTCTGCTGGTGCATCGCCGCGAAGAGTTTCGCGCCTCTAAGATCATGCTCGACCGCGCGCGGCACAATCCCAAGATTCGATTCGCCCTGAATACCGTGGTCGAAGAGATCCACGATGTCTCGAAGAAGCTGGTGACGGGCGCGCGATTGCGCAACGTAAAAACCTGCGAAGTTTGGGAAGAGGAGATCGACGGATTTTTCGTGGCGATCGGCCATATCCCGAACACCAACGTGTTCAAGGGACAGATCGACACCGATGCCGACGGGTATGTTCTTTCGAAGGGTGGAGCGCGGACCAATATTCCCGGCATTTTTCACGCGGGCGACGTACAGGACCGGGTGTATCGCCAGGCGATCACGGCCGCGGGCGCGGGCTGTATGGCGGCGATGGAAGCGGAGCGCTTTCTCGAAGCGGAGGGGCATTGAGCACGATCGAGCGCATCCAACTGCCGGGCGGTCCGGCTCCCCGCGGTCCTTATTCACCTGCGGTTCGAGCGGGAGATTTCATCTTTGTTTCCGGGCAGGTTCCTTCCACGCCGGGAGAAATCGGGGATGAGACTCGGCAGGTGCTGGAAAATCTGAAGCGCGTTTTGGAAGGCTGCGGCGCAACGTTGGCCGATGTTGCCAAGTGCTCTGTATTTTTAGCCGAGGGTAAGGACTTCGCGGCGATGAATCAAGTCTACACGGAGTTTTTCGGCGAGAGCCGCCCGGCAAGGACCACAGTGGTGTCAGCTTTCGCCTTGCCCAATATCAAAATCGAGATCGACGCGATTGCCTATAAGCCGAAGTGAGTCAACAGACTCGGGCTATCGCTTCTCGCCGACCCGGAGCGCATACTCCCTGAGTAACTCACCGGAAAGCGAATAGAGCCGGACGAAGTAGGCGCCGGAGGAGAGACCCGCGGATTGGGCGCGAACATCTGTAGCTTGGGCCGGAGCCACTTTACTCCAAATCGTTTGGCCCTTGGGATCGGCCAATTCGATCCGGTAAGACTGCTGTTCGGGAAGGCCGGAAAGATCGAGATCCAACAGAAGCGGCCTGCCCGGTTCGGCCTGCGGCTGCGCCAAGGCACCACGCCGCGACTGGAGATACACATCATCAGGAACTGCGGGTTGTTTACCAGACACCCTCAAAAAATGCAGGCTCACAGGAGTGATCGCTAAAAGCACAATCGCAGCCGCGGCCCATACCGGGCCAACGGCCGGCCGCCACCAAGGAGATCTTTTCGGCTTAGCGCCGGGACTTGCCAATTGCTGTGCGGCTTCCCGCATTGCGGCAATGAAGGCAGTGATGTCGGCAAGGGCATTGCGGCAAGCCTCGCAAATGAGGAGATGCTCTTCACATATACGGCATTCCTCCTCGGACAGCATGTTTCGCGCATACCGCTCGAGATGGTCTTCATCGATGTGATCACCCGAGCCGCCGCTTTGGCGGCCCGAGCCTTCGAGAGCATTTGCCACGGCTGTCCGCAACTGCGCTGGAGTGAACGGCTTGGCAAGAAAAGGAAAATTGGTCTGCTGCGAATAGGACAAATTAGCCGAATTGAGCAATACCGGCATACCCGGCCGTTCGATAAGCAACTGAGAGGCGAGTTCCTCACCGCTCATGCCGGGCATTTCCACATCGGTCAACAGCAGATGAATCCGGCCCGCGTAGCCGCGCGAGACGTTCAGAGCGTCATCCCCGCTGCTGGCCAACAAGACTCGGTACCCTTCGCGCCCCAACAGCAGACTTGTCAGTTTTCGCAGTTGCGCCTCGTCGTCCACCACCAGGATGACTTTATTTTGGTCAGTTGCCTCTTTGACCATAAGTAAAGACTCCTTTCCGAGGCGTTGGGCACATACACATAGGGCAATCGCTACCAGTCTAGCCGTCGTCCCTGCGGCGTGCAGGGTTGCCCATCGGAATCAGCGGGCCAAAGTTCGGAACGACAACCGAGTTTCGGACGACCTGATCTTATATTACACAGTTCGCGAAACGATTCTTAATCGAAAAGGGGGGTTTGGAACACCGCGCATGCACCCACTCCACCCCGCAGACGCGGGTATAGAATTGCGACGAATATCACGCATATAGCGATATAACCCGCCTCTTTGCAGCGGCCTGATGTAGAAAATGGGGTTGTGGAGCTCAGAAATCCAGCGGGAATTATCACCGGCGCGCGAAACGATCACCCGGCGACAGAACTGCTCCTCGTAACTTCCCGCAGCCGGCCTTCGAGAAACCGGCGCTCGCTCGGGTTGGTAGCGAGTTCGAGGGCTTTCAAATACGATGCCGCGGCCTCGTCGGTGGAACCTAGGCGGCGTAACAGTTCGGCGCGGGTGGAATACAGCAGGTGATAGCCGGAAAGGTCGCCTGCGCGAACCAGCGAATCGAGCAGCCCCAGCGCCGGCTGCGGACCATGGACCATCGCCACGGCCACGGCGCGGTTTAGCGATACCACGGGAGAGGGTTGAATGGATTCGAGCAGGTCGTAGAGCCTCAGGATCTCCAGCCAGTCCGTATCCTCGGGTCTCGGAGCACGGCAATGCACGGCCGCAATGGCTGCTTGCAACGTATAAGGGCTGGCACCGGCTTGCAAGGCAGATTCCGCCAGGGGGAGCGCTTCCGCTATCTGGCGCCGATCCCAAAGTTGCCGGTCCTGCTCATCGAGCACAATCAGATCACCGCAACTGCTGAGGCGGGCATCGCGCCGGGAGTCATGCAGCAGCATAAGAGCTAAGAGGCCCGTGACCTCCGCCGGGGGCCGCGGCGAGAGCAGTTCGCGGAGAAGCCGCCCGAGACGTATGGCTTCCGAGCAGAGATCGGCTCTTACCAGACGGCCCCGAGTCGTGGCGTAGCCTTCGTTGAAGATCAAATAGATAACCGTGAGCACGGCATCCAGCCGCTCGGGCATTTGGCTTGCGCCGGGGACGGCGTACGGGATGCGGGCATCGCGAATTTTTCTTTTGGCGCGCACGAGACGCTGCGCCATAGTGGGTACCGGGACGAGAAACGCTCGCGCGATCTCCTCGGTTTCGAGGCCGCCCAGGGTTCGCAGTGTCAGGGCAACCTGTGATTCGGGCGCGAGTGCCGGGTGACAGCAGGTGAAGATGAGGCGAAGCTGATCGTCGGGGATTTCCGCGTCCTCGTAAAGCGGCTCTTCCGCGGTTTCGCCGAGCCCCGATACGGCATAGGAGTCCATGGTTTGCTGGTGGCGCGCCCGGCTACGGATACGGTCAATGGCCTTATGCCGGGCGGTTTGGATGATCCAAGCGCGGGGAAATTCAGGGACGCCCGCTGCCCTCCACTGGTCGACCGCGGCGGCAAACGCCTCCTGTGCGGCCTCTTCCGCCAACTCGAAATCGCCTACAAGGCGGATCAGAGTGGCGACGATACGGCCCCAGTCGGAGTGATAGAGAGCTTCCACGATGGAATCGGAGCCGCGGTCCATATAACGATCGTAAAAAATATCGGGTAGCATTGTCGATTCGACTGCTTCCTGTTCGACTTATGGATTGGAGGGAACCCAAATGAAGTACATGCTTCTGGTGTATTCGGATGAGAAGGCCGCAAGCGAAAGCGACAAGCAGCAATGCCGCGAAGATTCGGCCCGATTTGCGCAGGAGCTCCACGCGAACGGCCAGTATGTGGCGGCGGCGCCGCTACAGCCCACCGCGACGGCAACCAGCGTTCGCAGGCAAGACGGGAGACGAGTCGTAACCGACGGACCTTTTGCGGAAACCCGCGAACAGCTCGGAGGATACTTCGTCATCGAAGCCGCAGACCTGGATGTAGCCATTGATATCGCCGGACGGCTACCCGCGGGCCGCTGGGGCACGGTCGAGATTCGGCCCATTATTGAGATGCGCAGCCTGCCGAATGTCGATTCTGCCGCGGCTTATTCGATTAAGGGATGAACCCGCCGGCAATGGCCGGCTTACGATTCCACAAGGGAGGGCGAAGAATGCGATTCATGATGATCGTCAAGGCGAGTGCGGACTCAGAGGCGGGCAAGATGCCCAGCGAAGAGCTTCTTGCCGCCATGGGCAAATATAACGAAGAGCTGATGAAAGCCGGGGTGCTGGTGGACCTGGCGGGACTGCAACCGAGTTCTAAAGGGGCGCGCGTGAAATTTTCAGGCGGACAACGCTCCGTGATCGACGGCCCGTTCGCTGAGACGAAAGAGCTCATTGGGGGGTTTTGGATCATTAAGACGAACTCCAAAGCCGAGGCCATTGAATGGGCGCTGCGAGTGCCTGCTCCTCACGGCGAAGGGCACGAGGGTGAAATAGAAATCCGTCCGTTTTTCGAATTCGAAGATTTCCCTCCGAGCGAGGCAGTGGAGCGGGCGCGCGAAATGGCCCAGGAAATCGAGAACAATAAAAGATAAACATAGTGAGCGGGGCGTGAGCGGCAAGCGCGCTGCGAGGCGTGGTTCGGTACTGAGAGAGAGGAAAGAGGAGATGAGTCAAGTACGGGTTTTGGTCGGAACACGCAAGGGGGCGTTTGTTTTAACGTCGAACGCGAAACGCGAGAAGTGGGACGTCAGCGGCCCCCATTTCGCGGGCTGGGAGATTTACCATGTGAAGGGGTCGCAGGCGGACCCGAACCAGCCGCTCGATTGTGACGCATACAGCCGGTTCGGATCCGCGTGCGACCCCTTCACATGGTAAATCTCCC
>JAFAWA010000555.1 GCA_019242155.1 Terriglobia bacterium
AAGAAAACTGCCGGTTAAAGGAATTGGCGCAGCAGTGGGGCTACAAAACGAGCGAGGAATTCGTGCGGTCCAGCCTCGGCAAGCAAAGCAAATTGACGGAGGAATTCCATAGCCTTGAGAAACGTCAAGCCGCAACGCTGTCCGCCATGCGCACAGAAATCGCACGCTTACAGCGCACTGAGTACGTGATCTTCGCCATGCTGGAGAACCTGGCCAAGACCATCCTGACGTACATGCCGATGCCCGCCACGGAAAACAAAGGCGCGGTGATCGCGCTCGGAAAGGCAGCGTATGAGCGCTATCTCCGGGCCGTTGGCACGAGCCTAAACAACGGCTCGAAGTCCGCCCTGGAAACGCTCGCAGGATCGGAAGGTTAACCATGCATTGCCACGTATCGTTGAAGCAGGGCCACCTGATGTGCGCCCGACTGTTTCCGAGATTTTCTGGAGGTAATTCCAAATGCGCGAAGTGGCAAGAGACGCACCAATCCTGACTATCAACGAAGTGGCTGCGATCCTCCGCTGCTCTAAAACGCATGTCTCGCATCTTCTCGCTGGCAAAGTCCGTGGGCTCCCACGGCTGACGCACATCGCCATGGGCCGGCGGAAGCTGGTCCGGCGGGAGTGGCTCGATCAGTGGATCGAAAACAATAAACGAGAATGCGCGGCATCAGGGGGGAAATAAGTCATGAATTCATTCAAGCAGCCGCCGCCCAACCCAGTCGCTGCGGTAGGCAATCAAGGGGACATGATCGCAGTCACGCGACTCTTAACAGTTTCTGAAATCTCTCGCTGGCTCGCAGTGTCGCCGTCGTGGATCCGAGATCATGCCAGTGGACGCCGGCGGCCCCCGCTCCCTTGCATCAAACTGGGCAAATCGCTGAGATTTGATTCGAAGGCTGTCAATGGATGGCTCAATCTGCTCCGCACTTCTGGTACGGCAGCGTGATAGATCCATTAGTAGGTTCTGACTTAAAAAGAATTGGAGGACACATGCCACGCCAGCGCTATCAGCGCGGAACGCTAAAGCCGTTTGTGCCCGCGGCGAAAGGAAAGCCACAGCGGCAGTTGCCCCGGGGAACGTATTGGTCTCGGTGGTATCGCTATATCCGCCAAGCGAACGGTAAAGAGAAGAGGAGCCCACGGGAAAAGATCATCACGAAGGACCTCGCACAAACATTGCGAATCGCAACCGACTACGAAGGGCCGCTTACCAAAGCCGACGCGCAGCGCGTTCTTGATTTGCTGATTGCGCAGGACGCAGGAGCCTATACGCGGCCGGACAGCACGGCCACGTTCCAGCAGGTTGCGCGCGAATACCTCGGTACCGTCGAACCGGCCTGGGGGCCGCACACGGTTAGAGCTTCCAAGGGCCTCATCGAGTACGCCTTAATCGGTGGGAAGCTCGGCCCGCGTGTTGTAGCCGACCTCACGGAGATCGAATTGCAGCAATTCCTGAACGAGCATGTATCGGCCGGTGCAAGTCAATCGAAATTGGCGAAGGTCCTCCTGTACGTTCGGAACATTCTCGACTACGCCGCAATGAAAAAGATCATCATGGCCAATCCGGCACGTAATCCCGGCTTTCGGCTACGGGCGAAGTCGCGAAAGACCGCTTCCCAGCGATATCTCGAAATGGAAGAGTGTCGCCGTCTGCTATGCGCAGTCACGGGCGCCGACCATCTGGCTTTCCGCATTCTGATTCAGCTCGGCTTGCGTTCTGAGGAACTCTTCGCACTCCGTCGAAATGATGTAGTGGGAGACATGCTGCGCATTGACGAGGCGATTGTCGAAGGGGCGTCGGCGAGAGTCAAAACCAAGGCATCAGCAGCCAGCGTGTACGTGCCGCCCGATCTCCAGATTGAGCTGCGGATCTGGCTTGAGTCTTTGGGGCCCGACCCTCGAACGCTGCTCTTTCCATCGCCGAAAGGGCATCCTTGGGGATCGCAGAATTACCTGAATCGCGTACTGAAACCGGCTGCGATTAGCGCGCGAGTCGGGGTTTTCAAGCGGCGTTCGCGAAATGGGGGAGAAGTCGAATCGACTGATGTGAATTTCCAAGTCTTGCGCCGGACATGCGCCACCCATTTCGGGGCCATCGCGAAGGACCCAAGAGACACGCAAGCACAGCTCCGGCATGCAGACCCTTCGGTCACGCTAAGGCACTATCAAAAATCGATTCCGGCTAGCGTGAAAGCGGCAGCGACAGCGTTGGAGGCGGAGTTGTTGAACACGAACAGCGAGTCGATTCGATCAGGTTTTGAACAGGCTGATAATCGACGGGAAACCGTAAACTGATGAAAACATGGAGCCACCCGCCGGGATTGAACCGGCGACCTGCTGATTACGAATCAGCCGCTCTACCAACTGAGCTAGGGTGGCGTCCTTCTGGCCACAGCAACTAACAAACGAGGAATCCGGTTTGCGCTAGACACCCCGTTGCCCCGGTCACTCGCCCGTTTTTGGTGCAACATCTATAATGCCGTCGCTGTGCTGGGCGTCCATTCGCAATAATTTTAGCAGACAGGCAGCAGGGGTGCTTCCGAGCGATCGCGCAATCGAGCCGCATGGGCCTTGCCGCTGCAGCGAATGGCCCCGACAAGAGTCCTGGCCCCCTATTAAGAAGGGCGGCCCCACGGACTAGCTCACAACCTGACTAATCAGTTCTTGTGCCTCCGCTTGCAGTCTGCGTAAGTGTTCCTCGCCGGCGAAGCTTTCGGCGTAAATCTTGTACACGTCTTCGGTGCCGGAGGGGCGCGCGGCGAACCAGCCCCGCGAAGTGGCCACTTTCAATCCACCGAGTGGCGCATTGTTCGAAGGGGCTTTGGAAAGCTTGCTGACAATCGGGTCGCCGGCTAATTCAGTCGTCTTTACTTCGTCCGGCGAAAGCGCAAGCAGTTTGGCTTTCTGCTCCGGGGTGGCGGGCGCGTCGATACGCTCATAAACCGGCGCGCCGAACTGCTCCGTGAGCCCGGCGTAGACTTC
Organism: Terriglobia bacterium; assembly: GCA_019242155.1. Lineage (GTDB taxonomy): Bacteria > Acidobacteriota > Terriglobia > Bryobacterales > Bryobacteraceae > PSRJ01. Next base: position 2,985 of record JAFAWA010000555.1, read on the forward strand.
GCCGGGGTCTTCACCGGTGCGGGCCAGCATCTCCGCCGCCAGCAGACCCATGATTAGGCCGTCCTTGTCAGTGGACCAAACGGAGCCATCGCGGCGGAGGAACGACGCGCCGGCGCTCTCTTCGCCACCGAAACCGAGCCGGCCGGAGAGCAGGCCATCGACAAACCATTTGAAGCCCACTGGGACTTCGACCAGCGGCCGTTTCAACATTACGGCCACGCGGTCGATGATGCTGCTCGAGACCATGGTCTTGCCGATCCCAGCCTCGCCATGCCAACCGGGCCGGTTCGTATACGAATACGAGATTGCCGCGGCGAGATAGTGGTTAGGGTTCAGCAAGCCGGCACTGCGCGTCACTATACCGTGACGGTCGTGGTCCGTGTCGCAGGCGAACGAGAGGTCGAACTTGTCCTTCAGTGCGATCAACCCGGCCATGGCGTAGGGCGAGGAGCAATCCATGCGGATTTTCCCATCCCAATCCACCGACATAAAACGAAATGTTGGATCGACCCAGTTGTGATCCACGGTCAGAGAAAGCTTGTACTGCTCTGCGATACGGCCCCAGTACGCAACGCCTGCTCCGCCCAAAGGATCGGCACATAGAGAGAGACGGGCTCCGCTAATCGCGTCCATGTCTATGACGGACGCGAGGTCATCGACGTACTCCGAAATGTAATCGTGGCGCTGCGCGGCGGCTAAGGCAGCGGCATAGGCGCAACGCCGAACCTCCCGCAACCCCGCGCTCAGGATGGCATTCGCGCGATCCTGAATCCATTGGGTGGCACCGGAATCTGCCGGACCGCCGCTTGGCGGATTGTACTTGAAGCCGCCATCTTCGGGCGGATTGTGAGACGGTGTGATAACAATGCCGTCGGAGAGCCCATCTTGGCGGCCGTGATTGTACGTCAGCACGGCATGAGAAAGCGCAGGGGTGGGCGTATACCCGAGGTCCTGGTCGATGCGGACCTCTACCGAGTTGCCCGCAAGCACTTCGAGGGCAGAGGTGAACGCGGGTTCCGAAAGGGCGTGAGTATCCTTTGCGAGAAAAAGCGGACCGGGTTCGCCATGGTTGCGCCGATACTCGCAGATCGCCTGGGTAATCGCCAGAATGTGGTTTTCGTTGAAAGCGGAATGAAACGCCGAGCCTCTGTGGCCCGAAGTGCCAAAGCTCACCTTCTGCATGGGCACGGCGACGTCGGGTTTGAGCGAGTAGTACGCAGTGAGAAGCCGGGGGACATCGACCAGCATAGAGACCGGCGCCGGCTTCCCGGCCAGCGGATGGAGTGCCATGGTTTTTAGGGTACCGCCTACCGGAGCAAAGTGAAGTGTCCTTTTGCGCAGAGGAACGGTCGCGTTGGCGGCTAAGCGGCCGCTTTAGCTCCATCTGCGCAGCACCGCACCCGTGCCCGTGCCCACTCCGCACCGCATCCAGCAGGCCGGGGATGATTCCGCTAAAGCAACATTGAGCGTGGCACTAGCCCCCAGGCTCCGTACGAAAATAAGCATCGTTCCGGTGGAAGCCGGCGACCCCGGCCACGATGTTGTTTGGAAAAACCTGGATGGAAGTGTTGTAATGCTGCAGAGTCTCGTTGTATTTGCGGCGCTCCACCGCGATCCGGTTTTCGGCCTCCGCAATCTCATCCTGCACTCGTTGAAAGTTTCGATTTGAGTGCAGCTGGGGATAGTTCTCGCTGAGTAGAAGCAACCGTGCGAGTGCGATCGAGAGATGATCATTAGCCGCCAATCTTTCCTGCGGCGTCTTGCCGTTGTTCAGATCATTCCGTGCCTTAGCGATCTCTTGAAAAACCGGCGATTCGCGTTTGGAAAGGTGTTTGATCATTTCGGCAGCGTTCGGTATCAGATCGGCGCGGTGTTGAAGCGTGGCATCCACTTGCGCCCAAGCCGCATCCACAGCCTTCCGTTCCTTCAGCAGTTCCTTGCGCACACTCAGGCCGCCCGCCGCCAGTCCCACGATTATCAGCGCGAGAATCACAACGAAAACGGTTTTCATCCCTACTGTCCTACCGGCTATTGCGTTCGAAGTTCTTACTGTACTACGGACACCACAATGAGCATCGGCCGCCGGCCTTGGTGATAAAATGAGGACACTCCCTGGGAGGTCGTCTAACGGTAAGACTGCAGACTCTGGATCTGCGTATCGGGGTTCGAATCCCTGCCTCCCAGCCATAGATTGCGCTGCACTGGCTCCACGCACTCAGCGGGGTGAGCCCTCTGCTCATTAAGAACACATTCAAAAGTCAACTCCAACGCCGTTGCTCCTCATGCTATTTTTGAGCATGTTCAAACTCCTGCCATTGCTGTTTTTTATGGCGTGGTTTGCTCTGGCTCAAACTCATCAGCACGCCGCGCCTCAAACCTCGGAGGTCGATTTGAGCAAACTCCCTGGCCCCGAGCGCCTGGAAGGAATCGGCCAAAGCCATATCCTGATAACCACAAAGTCCGCTGAAGCGCAGCAGTGGTTCGATCAAGGTCTCGCGTTGCTGCACTGCTTCTGGGATTACGAGGCCCTCCGCGCATTCGAGCAGGCGACTCGGCTCGATCCTGACTGCGCCCTGTGCCATTGGGGTCTGGCGCAAGCTCTGGATTTCAATCCGAGTAATCACGAGAAGCCAAGCAGGAGTTGAAAAAGGCCAAAGATCTAGCGGAGCACGCGTCCGATGGCGAACAGCGCTATATCCGTGCCTACACCGAACAGGCGGAAAAACAAGGCGAACCGGCCGAAAAAGCGTTCACGAAAGAAATGGAGGCGTTGATCGCCCGTTATCCGGATGATATCGAAGCCAAGCTGTTGCTTGCCGGCCAGTTGATCCGCGGGTATGACAGCAAAGGCGATCCCCTTCCGGGCGCGCTTTATGGCCAGGCTATTCTTCGGAATCTCTTACTGGAATACCCAATGAATGCCGCGGCCAATCACTACTGGATTCACGCACTGGAATCGAGTGATCATCCCGAAGGGGCGCTCGAGAGCGCGGAAAACTAGCCAGGTTAACACCGAGCTCCGGCCATATGGTGCACATGCCCGGCCACATTTTCTATCGGATCGGAGACTACGAACGGGCCCGCTCAAGCTTCCTCAAGGCCCTACGCGTCGACCGCGAATACATGGACCGGCAGCACGTCAGCGAGCGTGACGACTGGAATTACTCCCACAACCTGGCCTACTTGATCGCCGATTGTGCCGAAGAGGGCCGCTACCACGAGGCGCGCGAGCATCTAAAAACGCTCGCGGCGATTCCACCCGAACCAGGCAGTTCCGGATTCTTCTGGCAAATCGGCGGTACCGCAATCCGGCTGGCCATGCGTTTTGGCAACTGGGATGAGGTGCGTGACCAAGTGGCCGCCCTGAGCCCGCCGGACGAAACCTCAGCGGTTTGGGTGCGAGGTTACCGGGAACTTACCGCCGCTTATGCCGCTGGCATGAAGGCTGTCGAATCCGGCCAACTGGCCGAAGCCGAGGCGCAATCCAATCTGCTTGACGCGCTGCTCTGGCGGGTCTCTCACGAATATGTCGGTGATAAGAACAAGGGAATTCGCGACCAAGTAATCAACAACCTGGGCACATCCTCTTTGGAGCTGCGCGGGCACGTAGCCGGAGGCCGAGGGAATTTTGAGGAGATGCGGAAACTCCTCGAAAGCGCTGCGGAGAAAGAAAGGGAACTCGGTTATGCCGAGCCGCCGCGCTATTCCCGCCCCGCTTTGGAATCGCTCGGTCATGGATTGATCCGGGCGGCGAAATTTGCTGATGCCCGCGATGCGTTCGAGAAAGAGCTGCGCCAACGGCCGCACTCGGGCTTCGCGCTATACGGTATCGCGTTGGCCTGGGATAAAGAGGGCAACCGCGAAGAGTCCGTGAAGGCCTACCGCGCATTTCTGGATAGCTGGTCGCATGCTGATTTAGACCTGCCTCAGATCAAGCACGCGCAGACCTACCTTGCGGGCGCACCCCGCTGAACGCCGTCGAATCCGCCAATCACGCCCTCGATAGCTCCTTAGAGCTACCCTCTCCTCCTGTCAGCGGATAACTGTCACGAGTACAATGAATACACGATCACTGGGCTGGGTCTTCGTACCAGCCGAACGGCCCGGCAATGAGTATTACCGACATCTTCATCAGGCGGCCGGTCATGACCACTTTGGTCATGCTGGGCATCGTGCTGTTCGGCATTATGGGGTACCGGACGCTTCCGGTGAGCGACCTGCCGAACGTTGACTTCCCCACAATCCAGGTCCAGGCTTCGCTTCCCGGGGCCAGCCCCGAAACGATGGCATCCTCCGTGGCTGCGCCCCTCGAACGCCAGTTCACGACGATCGCCGGCATCGATTCGATGTCGTCCACCAGTTACATCGGAAGCACCAACATTACCATCCAGTTTTCGCTCGACCGTTCCCTCGACGGCGCGGCTCAGGATGTGCAGACGGCGATCGCTTCCGTCCTCCGGAAATTACCTCCGAATATGCCGGCTCCGCCCACCTTGCGTAAGGTCAACCCCGCCGACCAGCCGGTATTGGCCATGTCGCTATACTCGCCGACCCTCCCGCTCTACACGATCGACGATTTCGGCGAGGAGGTGCTGGCGCAGCGAATCTCCCAAATCAACGGCGTAGCCCAGGTGAACGTCTTCGGACAAGCCAAATATGCCGTGCGCGCGCAGCTCGATCCCAACCTCCTCGCTTCACGAAACATCAGCATCGATGAAGTGAACGATGCCCTCGCGAAACACAATGTCAATCTGCCGACCGGCATTCTCTGGGGCCAGCATTGGGCTTATACGGTAGAGGCCAATGGCCAACTGAACACCGCCGAGGCGTACCGCCCCTTAATCGTGGCCTACCGCAACGGCTCGCCCGTGCGGCTCGGGGAACTCGGCCGCGTCATTGACAGCATCCAAAACGACAAGAACGCAAGCTGGTATAACGATGTCCGCTCAATCCAGTTCGCGATCCAGCGGCAGCCCGGCACGAACACCGTAGAAGTGGTGGACACCATTAAGGCGCTGCTTCCGACCTTGCGCGAGCAGATGCCTCCAGCCATGAAGCTCGACATCTTCTATGACCGCTCCACGTCGATCCGCGAGTCGGTCAATGATGTCCAACTCACGTTGTTGCTCACGGTCGCTTTAGTGGTGTTCGTCATCTTCGTTTTTCT
>JAFAWA010000231.1 GCA_019242155.1 Terriglobia bacterium
CCGCTCGAAGGAAAGGAGGGATACGGTTTGGTGAATCCCCTCGCCACCGCTTGAGGCGAAGTGATGGGGGAGGTCAGTAGAGCCAAATCGGCCGCGTTATTTACGTCAATACCACGTGCCGCCAGGTAGGACGCGGTCAATCCGTTGTCACTCACGCATGCATTGCATTGCCACCAGACGCCGCGATTACCAACATAGGCCGCTTCCACCACAAGATCGCGCGCCACTTCGCGCTGCACTCCGATGCTCCACTGCAGCATCCTCGGCGGCCGTCCGCCGTTCCGGTCGAAGTAGTTTAAAGTGTTTGATGGAATCCCCGCATACGGCTGCTGGCCCGGATCGAAGTTCGGAAATGTTACATGATATGGAAGCCCGTTCTGTAACAGATAAGCCGGCTGCCCATAGGCCGGCGCAGAGTACGGTGTGTTCGCGCCTACTGCATAAGATTGGAAATTGTTACCCGCTGTCCTGCCGTAAGAGACACCTATGCCCGCGCGAAACACAGTTTTAGGAGTGACCTGGAACGCCAGCCCGAGCCGCGGCCCGAGCGCATATGGATAGTTGTGAGAGAACGAGCAGTTACAGGTCGCTTCAAAAATCGTGCCGCCCGGTATGTTACCGCAGCACGGATTGGGTGTAATCGGGGACATGTTATTCTGCAACCCGTGCTCCTCTTTGTAGTAAGTCTGAAAATCGTACCGCAGGCCGTAATCGAGCGTTAGTCTGCGGGTTACTTTCCAGCTATCCTGCGCAAATCCGGCGATCGAGTGCTTTCCGAGCCTCGTATCGGTGAATACGGAAGTGTATCCGCTGTCGACCCGTCCTAAAAGCAGGCTGGCCAAGCCGAATCCGGCAGTGCCCGGCAAAGGCTGTCCGTTGAGCGCGGGATTCGTTGTTTCTGTCGCGGCGAAGGTAATCCAGGGTTCGGCATAGGTCCTGTTTTGATTAATGAAACCGTCCACCACCAGGTCGCCGCCGAACTTATAAGTGTGATTGCCTCTTACCCACGTGAGACTGGCATTGCCCGTAGGTTTCGGGTTCAAAATGTGAATTAGAGTGAATGGGCCGATCCCCAGACTATAGCCGCCGTTTGAATTGCTAAGCCCGGCCAAGGTCGGCATTACGTTATCATCGTTTTGACCGTGCAGGCCGATGCTCGAGGGGTGAAAGCCCTGAGCACCAGCGACTTCGAGATAGTTTTGATAAAGCAGACCGGCGCCCAGATGTAACAGAACCGTCGGCTTCACTGTGTAGTCATAATTCACGCGGACAGTGTTGGTCACCGTGTCGTAGCCCCTGGCAGAAGTGATCGGGAAGGGCATCCCGTCGGCCGCCGGGGTGTTGAGCGATGTCCTCGACCAATATCCCGAAAGCTTCATGGTTGCGGTGAGCGACTGGTCGATCTTCACGGAAGGCACGCTCGACACGCGCGGATTGGTGAACGTGGGCAGGTAGTTGTTCACAGTTCCCGGTAGATTCGGAAGCGGCATGTAGCTGATGATCTTCGCTCCCACCGGATCCCACTGGCTCGCGGGAATGGTGTCATTCGGGAATGGATCGCGTTCCGTTAACCCGTTCACCACCCGATCGGTGTTAGGGTCATACACCATGTTTTCCATGACTGGGCGGCCGAGCGGGTCGGTACCTAAAACACGATTCGTCAGGTCTTCGCTCATGTTGCCGGCATGCATCAGCGGCGTAGGAACCGTCCGGAACTGATTGTTAATGATTTGAGTTTCGCGAAACTGCTCGAAGTTGAAAAAGAAGAATGTCTTGTCGTGGCCGTTATAGACCTTGGGAATCCAAACCGGACCTCCGAAAGTGAATCCGTAGTCATTTCTGCGGACGCGCGGGCGGAGAAGATGGCCGTTGCCGTCGTTGGTGAACGGCACGCCGGCATTCAGCGCCTCATTGCCGAAGTAATCGTAGGCGCTGCCGTGGTATTGGTTGGTGCCCCCTCGCATCGTTAAATTGAAGACCCCACCGCCCGCCTGTCCATATTCCGCCGCGTAGTTACTGGTCTGAATCGCGAATTCCTGGACGGCATCTACGCTAGGCTGCGTCCACGATTGCGTGACCCAAAGTGACGTGCTCGCCTCCTGGCCTTCGATCCTGAGGCCCATGGTATTGCTCGGGGTGCCGTTGATGCGGATGCTCGAGTCAGGCCGCCAGTCCGCCCCCGGAAGAACGTTCAGAACGGCGTAAGGATTCCGTAAACCGGTCCCGGAAGCAGCGCTGGCAGAACTGCCGATTCCAAGCACGGGCAGCTTATCCAGAGCCTCTGTCGTGACATTGGTGCTGAGTTCGCCGCTTTCCGTTTTCAGCAGAGGAGCCTCGGCTTGCACCGTTACTGACTCACTCGCCGAGCCCACCTCCATTACCGCGTCTACGCGCACGGTTTGAGCCGCCTCGAGAATGATTCCAGGCCGAAGGAATTTCTTAAACCCTGATACGGTTATCGAGATGTCATATGTGCCCGCGGGCATCTGAGCCAAGGTATAGTTCCCGGTGTTGGAACTGCCCCCCTGGTACACCGCTCCGGTGCTTGTGCTTCTGGCTTCAACCGTCGCATTAGCAATCACAGCGCCCGCCGGATCCGAGATGGTCCCGGTGATGGTGCCGCGATCCGTTTGCGCAGAGGCAGTCATACCTAAGGTCAAGGCAATGAACCAAATTGATAGCGAGCGCATACACTCCTCCTGTCCCGTAACGATTTCAAGAACAAAGTAACTTTTCTAACCCCGAGGAAGCTCCGGTTAGTATATGAGCAACGGCCCGCAGCGTCAAGCCATTTTGCAGCGAATGCAGCGCGACACGTTATCCCAGTCGGCCGCGCCGTCGTGGCTTCCAAACTAAGGGAAACCA
>JAFAWA010000372.1 GCA_019242155.1 Terriglobia bacterium
AGGCGGACGAAAAAGCCAAGGCCGCCCAGGCTGCCGAGCAGGCCGCGTTAGAGAAGCAGCGGCGAGCCCAGGCAGAAAGCGAAAGACAAGCCGCCGAGCAGGCAAAGCGCGAGGCGGAGGCCGCCGCAGCGCAAGCCGCAAAAGAGAGAGCCGATGCCGATGCCGCGCGCGCGGCAGCGATCGAGCAGCAAAAGCTTCTGGCTGCCCAAACCCAACAGGCCCGGTTGAGCGCGGAGGAGGCGGAACGCGCGCGCCAACTCGCGGAGCAGCAGCGCCTCCAGGCCGAGCAGCAGCGCCAACAGGCCGAGAATGAGAAGACCGCCCTTCGCGAACGCCTGAAGCAGCAACTCAATATGATTCTCGAAACGCAGGAAACCGCGCGCGGGTTGATTGTGAACATCTCCGATGTGTTGTTCGACTTCAATAAGTACACGCTGAAAGCCGACGCTCGCGAGAAGATGGCCAAAGTCTCGGGCATTCTGCTCGCCTATCCTGGACTCAAGATCCAACTCGAAGGTCACACCGACAACATCGGAAGCGATGACTACAACATGAAGCTTTCGCAGCAGCGGGCTGACGCCGTTCGCGACTACCTGACTGCGCAAGGTGTCTCCAGCAACTCCGTATCCGCAGTAGGTTTGGGTAAAGCCGGCGCGGTTGCTTCTAACGACACGGCCGCCGGCCGCCAGAAAAACCGTCGCGTCGACATGGTCGTCTCCGGCGAACCGATTGGAATTGAGTTAACGCCGGCTCCGCAGCAGTAATCAGATCCGATCCGCTTTGACCTGTCACGGCTCCGTACATGCGAATGTTACGGAGCCGTAATTTTAGAACCTCAGAACAGTTTGATCCTCAGGAATTTCTGAGGATCTTCTCGAAAATCCCGAAGCTGACTTCCCAACTGTTTCAACGAGCCGTTTAGACTGTCGTAGGTTTCCGAAGTCGCCAGAAGTGGGTTCACACTGAATTCGTCCACTCTCTGTATAAATCCGGTCAGCATCCGGTTCCAATCCCGGTAAGCGTCGGCATTTTTCAGGAAACTATTGGCAGCGAGGTTCTCTAAAGAGCTCCGCAGCCCCGCAAGCTGAGTGCGAAGCTTGTCGTACTGCGCACTGTCCCGGAGAAGTACGCCTAGTGTTCCCTGCCCTGACTCGAGGGCCGTAAGGCTCTCGTTCAAGCGGCGCAAGGGCTCGCCGATCTGGTTATAAAGCTGGTCCGTAAACAGCAGATTACCTATGGCGCCTTTGGGATCGGTAAACCGGCGAAGGTCCTTGTTCACTCCGGAAATTCCGTTCAGAACCTGGTTATACAGCGCTTCACTGGTAACTAACTGGCCCACCGGACCTTGCCCGGCTTCAATCGCCGTCACCATCTCATCAACGCCCCTTAACGAGGTTGTAAACTGCTCGATGTCCAGCGTCTTTGTCAAATCCGGCTGCGGACGAAAAATGATCTCGCCGTTAGTCTCTAGATGGGTGGTGCTTCGGCCGCGAGTGACGTCAACGTATTTGTCACCTATGGCTGTGTCGGAGCTGATTTGGGCAAACGAGTCGGCAGGTATGCTGCTCAAATAGCGCTGTTCCACGGTCACATTCACCCGCACGACCCGTGTAGGCTGGTTGGAACCCGATAGCGCGACCGAATCCACTTTGCCTACGCCGATGCCGTTTACACGAACGGCGCTGCCCGAGGATAGCCCTGTGGCGTCGTCAATGTAAAGATAGAGCGTGCTCTTCGGCTCGAGCAGAGTGCCCCCCGTCAGTAAATACACAAGAACCGTAAGGATCGAAAGCGCAGCGACGGCAACGACCAGGCTTCGGACCTTGGACCAGGTTATTTGGCGCGCGGACGGCATTCCAAACAGGCATCATACCAACCCGATCAGTTATCGTGTGGCCGCGGCGCGCGAGCTTAGATGCCCTCGCCGCTGTGAGAATAGCGCCTGAACCAAGATCCACAACTTTTCGAGTGAAGACAGGCGAACGCGCCGGGTAAAGACGTCGTAGTTGGTGGCTCGAATGCGGTCGAGCAGGCGCGAGTAGATGGTAATCAATGCCCATAACGACGGGCGGCTGCGAGGATGGACCAACTCGAGAAGCGGCATCGATTGGTCGTAGTAATCACGCGCGCGCCCGGCTTCGAACTGCATCAGACGCAGAAATTCCGGAGTGCGCCTGCCGCTGCGTAGGTCTTCCTCGCTCACTTCGAAGCGCTTCAGGTCGTCGCTTGGAAGATAGATGCGGTCACGCTCGGCGTCCTCGCGAATATCCCGCAATATGTTTGTCAGTTGGAACGCTACCCCGCATTTTTCGGCGAGCGGCAGCGCGGTGCGCGTATCAAAACCGAAAATGTGGATGATCGTGAGCCCCACCACCGAAGCAACCTGATAACAGTACCGGTAAAGCTGGTCGAAGTTTTCCAGGCGGCGTGGCTCGAGATCGGAAGCTATACCCGCGATCATCTCGCGGAGATACTCGTGAGGGATGACGAAGCGGCGCACGGTGTGCTGAAACGCCGGCCAGACCGGGTGTCCGCTGCTGCGGCCGGCGAGCGCCGCCTCTAACTCTTCCCGCCACCGGTCAACGGCGGCGCGCGAAGCGCCCGGCTCGTCGCTTAAGTCATCGCAATACCGCATAAAAGCGTAGATGGCGCACATGGCCTTGCGCTGCGGTTTTGAGAGAAGCAGGAAGGAATAGTAAAAATTTTTGGCGCGGCTACGAGCCACGCGCCGGCAGTATTCGTATGATTGCTCGACCTCGTTCTTCATGCCGCACGCAAGAAGGCTGCGCGCGCAAGAGATGCGGCCAAAAGACAGGCACGTTCCACCTTGGAAACAGCCGGCCGCGCACGGAGCACGTCGTAGTTTTGCCGTGCGATTTTGTCCAGAATGAGCATGCCGCCGCGACTGAACAGGTCGATGTCGAGCGAGAGGCGGCGGTCCACCATGCCGGAGAGCGGAAGCCCTTTCCGGAACAGCTCGCGCGTTGTGCCGACGATTTCGCGCATCACCAGACGAAATGCCGGGGTCGAGCGGCGCGCCGCCAAATCCTCGAGTGAATACCCGTGACGGCACATGACCTCGAGCGGAATATACACGCGGTCTTTCAGAAGGTCTACCGTAACATCCTGCCAAAAATTGGCCAACTGCAGGGCGGTACAGGTCGCGTCCGAAAGCGCCTGCCGCTGGGCATCACTATAACCGCAAAGATACAACACCAGCCGGCCCACGGGGTTCGCGGAGTAGCGGCAATAACCGAACAGTTCTTCCCAGTGTCGATAGCGGGTAACGGTTTGATCCTGGATGAACGCGCGCACCAGATCGGAGAACGGCTCTTTGGGAATCGCGTACCGGTCCACGGTTGGCCGCAGCGCGACGAATACCGGGTGAGTCGCGCTCCCGGCATACATTGCGTCGAGTTCGCCGCGCCACCAGTCGAGCAGGCGCAGGCTTTCAGCGGGATCGCCGGTCTCGTCGCCTAAGTCGTCGGCCCAGCGGCAGTATGAGTAGACATTGTAAAAATCCTGATGGAGTCTCTTCGGAAGCAGGAAACTCACCACATGAAAATTCTCGTAGTGCGAGGTTGCGAGCCAACGAGTATAGGCGCGCGCCTGCTCCTCTGTGTAGGCCGCGCCGAGCGCTTCCGGGGAACGCACAAACTCGACAGGAGCCAGAAACGCGGGTGCGCCCACGCCAGATCCTAGGGCAGAATCGCCGTCTTCAGGTGGCCGTTATGGCTCATCAGGTGGCGCATCACTTCGAGAAGATTTGCTAACGGCTCCTCGCGATTCACGAAGAACGAGGCGGTGATGTGTCCGGCGCAGATCAGATCGAGCGCCTTACGTATGTAGGCCGGCGTGTGATGGAACGTGGCCTTGCAGGTGATTTCGGAATAGTGCAAAAGCGCGGTATCCAGGCTGACCTTGCTCTCGTTGGGGCAGCCGCCGAAGAAGTTCACGGTGCCGCCGCGGCGGACCATATCCACGGCCCAGTGCCACGTCTGCGGCCGTCCCACCGCTTCCACAGCAATATCCACGCCGCGCCCTTGAGTAAGCCGGCGAATCGCCGGAACGGGATTGTGGTCGCCCGAGGCTTCGATCAATTCGTCTGCGCCTAAGGAAGCTGCGCGGTCAAGCTGCGTCTTCCGCCGTCCGGCCGCGATCACGCGGCAGCCCGCCAGTTTGGCCAGTTTCACGAACATCAGGCCGATCGGTCCCAGGCCAATAATGCCGATGGTATCGCCCGGTTGGGGCTTCGTTTCTTCCAAACCACGCAACACACAAGCCAATGGTTCGACCAGCGCGGCATCGTGATAACTGACGTGGGACGGTATCACGTAGGTGTTGCGTTTGACGATGCGCCCGGGAATCCGAATATACTCCGCGTACGCGCCGTTGTTGAAGAGAAGATCTTCACACAGATTTTCCAGTCCGTGCCGGCAAAAGAAGCACTCTTCGCACGGCGCGGAATTCGCCGCCACTACCCGCTGCCCCGGCCGGATCGTATCCACATTCCTGCCGACCGCCACTACGTCACCCGCCAGTTCGTGCCCGAATACAGCCGGGGGCACAATCATCCGGGCATGATAGCCGCGACGGAAGACCTTCACATCCGTTCCACAGGTCAGCGCCACTTTCACTCTCACCAGGATGTCTTCGCTACCGATGTTGGGAACAGCTACCGGCTCTACCTGCAAGTCTTCCTTGCCGTATAGCACGGCAGCCATCATCTGGCTATTCACTATACCCACCTCTGTGGCTGAACGATTATCTTCAACGATTTAGGTCCAGGATGCAATGCCAATTCAAAACCTGAACGGATTTTAACCAACGGTAAACGATG
>JAFAWA010000408.1 GCA_019242155.1 Terriglobia bacterium
AGTGCATCAGGAATTGCGAGTGCTGCGGCGCATGTTGAACGTGGCCGTGCGCAAGAAGTTCCTGTTTGCGAATCCATGCGCGGGCGTTGAGTTTCCGGCGCGAGTCGATGGGCTGTTCCGGCCGCATTACGTGACGTGGTCGGAGCAGCAGAAGATCGAGTTCGCGGCGCCGGAGTACCTGCGCAACGTCATCCGCATCGTCACCGAAACCGGATTGCGCATTTACAAAGAGCTGACGCCGATGAAGTAGGATCAGCTCGACCTGGTGAACCGGACGGTGTGGATTCCGGACTCGAAGACGCCCAACGGAATCGCGGAGGTTCCGCTGACGGACATCGCGGTTGTTGCCTTCACAAAGCACCTTGCGATCTTAGGGCCAGGCGATTACCTCTTCCCGAGCGATGAGAATGCCAGCGGTCATCAGAAGACGTTCAAGACCGCCTGGCACGCGACGTTGCGGTGGGCGAAGGTGACGTATTTCCGCCTCTACGATCTCCGCTCCACGTACGCCACCCGGCTCAGCGCCGGCGGCGTTGCGGACGAGAGGGTGACGCAGTTGCTCCGCCAAGGCGATGCGAAGGTGTTCAAGAAGTATTCGCAAATGAAACTGCAGATGAAACGCGAGGCGCTGGCGAAACTCAACCGGCAGGCGAACGAAACCGGTCCGGGTTTTGGCGCAGCACAGGGCCCGGCTGAACCGGGTTTTGGCACAGCTTGGCACAGTAGGCAAAGGAACAGCGAAAGCAATGGGAGCCCGATCCATGAACTTCTTTGGAATCAGCAGGAGGTTTGGTCGGGGCGGGGCGATTTGAACGCCCGACCCCCTGCGCCCAAGGCAGGTGCGCTACCAGGCTGCGCTACGCCCCGACGGTGCACCTTGATCGTATCAGAACCGGCCGCCTCTCTGGCGTGACGATGATTTCGCGTAGCCTCTGTTGCGCCGGGGCGCGCAGGTGAAGTTGCGCGTGTGTCTCCGGTTGGGGTAGGTTGGTCTGACCTGAGGAAATTCGCAATGAACATTCACCGTGGCCTATTGGCCTTCATCGCCGTAAGCTCGTCCTTGTTATTCGCCCAACAACCTAAGCAGCCGCAACAACCGATGAGCTTCTTCATTACCAGTACGGGTTCCGGGAAAGGGGCCGATCTCGGCGGGCTCGCAGGAGCGGACCGGATCTGTCAGGACCGGGCCGCATCCGCCAGCGCGGGAAACAAGACCTGGCACGCCTAGTTGAGCACGAACGCGGCTAATGGGCAGCCGGCCGTAAATGCGCGCGACCGAATTGGCTCGGGGCCGTGGTATGGACCGAAAGGAGCCAAGATCGCGAGCAACGTTTCCGAACTGCATGGCGATACTCTCGAAGCAGCGCGTCTTGGCAATAACCTGAGTAAGGCGACGGCTTTTACCGAGAAAGGAGACGGAGTGAAGGGTTTCGGAGACATGCCGAACCAGCATGATATCCTGACAGGATCGAAACCTGACGGTACCGCATACGACGACGGGATGGATCACACGTGCCAGAACTGGACCAGCAGCAGCATGGGCACAGCGCAGCTCGGCCATTTCGACCGCACAGGCGGCGGCAACACCTCCTGGAACTCGGCACACCCGAGCCGCGGCTGCAGCCAGGATAATCTCGTAAGCACGGGCGGCGCCGGCCTGCTCTACTGCTTTGCCACTAACTGAGATCGTCTGACGGTAGCGCGTCGCGGAGATTCACCGGGTCGTGGAAATTACTCCCCAGCGGCATAGAGGACACCGCGGCCTAGAATATTCTGCGGGTCGAGTCTTCGTTTGACAGAGCGCATGGCTTGCAGGTGTTGGGGTGCGTGTTGTAGCTCGAGCAGATGAGCTTTTCGCCTACCTAAACCATGTTCGGCCGATACCGTGCCACCCAACTCCACGGCCTTACGCGCGAACTCGAGAATCAGATCGGTGGCCGGTTTCGGGTCGGCGGGCGAAGAGAACAGGTTGACGTGCAAGTGCGCGTCCCCGATGTGGCCGAAGATGACGTAACGGCCGGGGAACTCCTGGTCGAGCCGGCGACGGTAATAGCCCAGCATCTCACGATTGCGGGCGAGCGGCACGGCGTAGTCGGTGTTCATTTTTAAGGCGCCGCTGCGACGCACGGTGTCATTGACTAACTCCGGAAGAGCGTGGCGGAAGCGGCGGAACCGTTCACGGTCCGCGGCGGAAAGAGCCACCCACGAGTCGTTCGCCAGCGCGCCTGCACGGTCGATGCGTTCGGACCACGCGTCGAGTTGCGGATCATCTTCGGAAACAAGTTCCTGCTCTAAGAGAATCGCGGCACATGTACGGGCAGGAATTTCTGGAAAGCGGCTGCGCAGCAGAGTAAGGGACGGTTTATCGAAGTACTCAAGCATGCGAACGGGGGCTTGCGTCCGCCAGCGATCCACCGCATTCAAGGCTGAATCATCGTCCGGGAAGAAGATCACACCAGCCAGCACGGCCGGAGGCGCGGGCAGAAGGCGCAGCCGAGCTTCGGTGACGACAGCCAATGTGCCCTCCGAGCCGGTAAAGAGATCGATCCAATCCATGCCGGGGCGGAGCAGATAGCCCGCGGTGTTCTTAGTGACGTCGGGCAACGGGACGGCAGGCACGGCGAAGTCGATCGGATCGCCGCGGCCGACTTCTTTGATGCTGCCGTCGGCCAGAACGACCCGCAGTTGCTCGATCCAACGCCGTGTGGCTCCGTATTTGAAGCTGCGCGAGCCGCTGGCGTTGGTCGCGATGGTGCCGCCCATGGACGCGCCAGTCTCGGTGGGGTCGGGCGGATAGAATTGACCGGTACTTTGCGCGGCCGCGTGCACATCCCGCAGCAGCACACCGGCTCCGGCAACGGCATGCCCCGGGAGGATTTCGAGCCGTTTGAATTTCTCTAAAGAGATCACCCAACCGCCAGTTGGCACGCGAGCGCCGGTTACACCGGTGCCGGCTCCTGCGATGGTAACAGCAGTACGGCTTGCCGACGCTTCACACAAAGCAGCCTGCAACTCGCTTTCGTCAGCCGGTATGATCAGCCGTTCCGCATGGCCGCGAAACCCGGAAGCATCTTCCAAATAAGCGGGGTTGATCACGCCAGAGGATTGATCCAGCGCAGACCGGGGAAGCGCGAGAACTGGTGATCCGTGGTCTGTAGCACGCCGCCGTACTCAATTGTCAATGCGGCAAGCTGCGCATCGGCGATATGGGCGCCGGTCGCTTTGCCATCGACAATCATGTGGCGAAGGGTGGACCAGTGATTTTCTCCAGGCCCGAGAAATCGCACGTTGGGCTGCTCCAACCACTGATCGATTATTCTAGCCGCCTCCTCAGGCGTGAAGCGTTCACCGGTCAGAGCCGGACTGGTGACAATTTTCAAAAAGGCTCCGGCAGTTTGCCAAGGCAATCCGACGGGCGTTCCACTCGAGAGCACCTGTTCCAACCAATTCAATGCCCGCCGGTGACCGCTCGAGGTGCTGTCGTACGCATATAGAAGGATGCTGGCATCGAGAATGATCACTTGCGCCTCGTTTCCAGGCCTTCGAGTAAGCGTTGGATGTCGTCATAGCTGAGGCCTGGGGGAAGTCCTAAAGCGCGGGGCGTAACGATAAAGCGGCGGTGCCGCTGCCGCTGGGAAGCCGCAGTCAATCCCAACCGAAGAAACTGA
Source organism: Terriglobia bacterium (assembly GCA_019242155.1). Lineage (GTDB taxonomy): Bacteria > Acidobacteriota > Terriglobia > Bryobacterales > Bryobacteraceae > PSRJ01. The sequence goes on from JAFAWA010000408.1 coordinate 3,669, forward strand.
TTTCCCGCTTCCTGGAACGATACCTTGGTACGGCGAGCTTCGGCGCTGAGAAGTTCGGCAACGTCGTCGTCCAGAGAAAGAATGCTAGGCACAAGACGATCATACAACCGGGGAACGTCAGAGTTCTGAATAGCCGGAGAGAGCGCACGTCTCGCTGTTGGGGTGAACGGGCGCTTCGCGCCGAAGCCCTGCGATCGAGCACAGGCGAATGACGTACTTACACCTCAAGAATGACAGGCATGATTAAGGGGCGGCGGGCGGTTTCTTTGACAATGAAACGCTTGAGGTCGGCACGGATCTTCTCTTTCATTACACCCCAGTCGGTTTTCTCCTCCTGGTTGGAGCTTTCCAAAGTGCGGGCGACGATTTGCCGCGCGGTTTGCAGAAACTGCGAGCCATCTTCGGCGAGCGCGAAGCCGCGGCTTACGATCTCCGGCAGGTTTTCGGTACGGCCGGTATGGCGATTGATGGCGATGATCGGCAGCACGATACCGTCCTCGGACAGATGGCGGCGGTCGCGAATCACCATCTCCTGGACGACTTCATCAACGGAGCCGGAGTCAATGCAGACGCGACCTACAGGGACGCGGCCGGCTTTGCGCGCGCCGTGGCGATCGATCTCAAGCACGTCACCTGATTCAAGGAGAAAGCTGTCTTCCAGACCGGCGAAGCGAAGGTGTTCGGCGAGGCGTGCGTGTTTGGTGAGCTGCCGGAACTCGCCATGAATCGGCACGAAGTAACGCGGCCGGACGAGGTTTAATACGAGCTTCAGTTCCTCAACGCTCGCGTGTCCGGAAACATGGAGCGGCGGGTTCATGGTTCCGTAGAGGACGTCTGCGCCGCGCCGCGACATGTGGTCGATCATGCGGAAGATGGCCTTTTCATTGCCGGGGATGATGCGGGAACTGAGCACGACGGTGTCGCCCGCTTCCACTGAGAAATGCTTGTGATTATCGACCGCGACGCGAGCGAGCGCGGACATAGGCTCGCCCTGAGTACCCGAGATGAGGATTGCGACCTTATCCGGCGGGATGCTCATGGCATCCTGCGGGCGCAGCAGAATGCCATCGGGAATTTCGAGCAGACCAAGGGAGTGAGCGATCTCGGTGATGGTGGTCATGCTTCGACCGAAAACGGCCACACGGCGGTTGTATTCCTGCGCAAGATCGAGCACGAGCTGCACCCGATGTATAGACGAACTGAAACACGAGACGACGACGCGCCGCTCGGAGCGGCCGAAGACCTCTTCGATGCGCGGGCGTACGGCACGTTCGGATTCGGTATAACCGGGGCGGTCGGAGTTGGTGGAGTCTGAGAGTAACAACAGGACGCCGCGTTTTCCGTAATCGGCTAACGTGTGGAGATCGAACAGCTCATTATCGGTGGGGGTGGGATCGACTTTGAAATCGCCGGTATGGATAACGACGCCGATCGGCGTGGTGATCGCCAGCGCCACGGCGCTCACGATCGAGTGGGTGACGTGAATAAATTCAATTTTGAAAGGGCCGACATCGATGATCTGTTTCGGTTTGACGCGAATGAAGCGCGGCTCGTGCTCGAGTTCGTACTCTTCGAGGCGGCGGTCGACTAAGGCCAGGGTAAAGTCGGTTCCATAGACGGGGACATCGATTTCGGAGAGGAAATACGGCACGGCGCCGATGTGGTCTTCATGACCGTGGGTGAGGACGAGCCCGCGGACCTGGGATTCGTTTTCTTTGAGGAAGGAAAGGTCGGGCATGACGAGGTCGACGCCCAGGAGTTCGGCGTCGGGGAACATCATGCCGGAATCGATAACGATGATATCGCCGCTATACCGGATAGCGGTCATGTTCATGCCAAACTCGCCCAACCCGCCGAGCGGCACGATTTCGAGCTTCTGATCAGTCATTAGGTTTAACGGTAACCCGCAGCTTGCCGTTCAAACAACCCGGCGTAGCGCTACGGAGGCGATTTGGGATAAAAGCCAGCCAAACGCGACTGCCTAGGGTATTTACCCGATCCGAATCGTCGCTGAAGCGATTGATGCCCCGACAAGTGGGCGGATTACGAAACGAACCCAATCGCTTGCTTCAGGAATGCGCCAGAAGGGAAGCGGGATGCGGGTGGGCAGCCATAATACAGTGTAACAGCAGGGTTTCCTACAGAATGAAAATGCTCACCCCGAAGGGTGAGCATTTTTTCCCCTGTTCTACCAGGGTGATGTTCGATGGGAGAATCAGTTTCGACGGTATCGCAACCGCCAAAAACTTTGTAGTTGGATCTTATTTCCCTGCGGGCTTCAAGTCAAGGAAAAATTCGGGAGCCCGATTTCCGCCTGTAACCTGAACGTAGCAAGGAGCTTGCGGGCTCAAGGGCGGAAGTCTCGCAAACCCAGGCTTGAGCCGGAGGGCCGATCCGGACCTGAGGATTTCTCTACAAACTCAACAAAATTGGGTCTTTATGCAAGCGGTCTCAACGTTGTTCGAGGTGCAGCAGAATCATGGGATCGGCGTCGGCTCCTTTGCGCCGGCCAAGAAGCACGGTACGAAAGCCGCCTACGAAGAGCCCGGCAATGATGCAAAAGACGATGAGTATCCCTGTAAGAATAAATATGTTAAGCAGCATTTCGCCGGCATTTTCGCCCCGTTTGGGGATGCGTTCATCGAGCGTGATCTGGGCTTCGTAGCGAACCTGAGCTAAGAGTGTTTCGGCGGCATCGGCATCGGCCGGCGGTAGGATAACAGCGATAAGGGGGCCGCTGC
>JAFAWA010000410.1 GCA_019242155.1 Terriglobia bacterium
TGGATTCTATAACGAAGGCCCGTTTACCCCGTTTTTGTTCCACCCGGCCGGCGCACCGCCCAAGAGCACGATGATCTTCCCCGGAAATGGAGGGCCCAACTGGGGAGGGATGGCCGCGGACCCGAAAACCGGATACATTTACCTGCAAACGCACGATCAGGCACTGGTTGGCTGGGTCGAGAAAAAAGTGGAGGGCGGGAACTACGGCAGCGGCAACGGCTCGCCCCAGCTTTACGATCGCGGCAGCGTGGACGGACCGGGTCCATACCACGGCTTTACTGCGCCGGCCAAAGACGCAAGCGGAAAGACGCTTGGAAATTGGCCATGCCAGAAACCGCCATGGGGCCGTTTATTCGCCGTGAATGCGAACACCGGAGAGATCGCCTGGCAGACTCCGCTCGGAATCACGGAAGCTCTGCCGGAAGGCAAGCAGAACACCGGTTCGACGGGCAGTGCGGGACCGATTGTCACCGCGGGCGGGTTGGTGTTCATCGGCGCAACCAATGATCGCCGATTCCGGGCCTTCGATTCCAAGACCGGCAAGGAGGTGTGGGCTGCCAAGCTTGAGCGCAACGCCAACGCCAATCCTCTGACGTATCGCGGCAAGAACGGCAAGCAGTACGTGGCGGTAATTGCGTCCGATTCGGTGGTTGCCTTCGCCTTGCCGTGAAAGCTCATCCGCATTGAGTGGAGTCAATGGAGCAGGCGCGTGAATTCCGCCGCGTGCTTCACCTGGTCGAAATCGTGAATGGTTGCCTGGATCTCGTCGATACGTTTCGCGGGCAGTCCGGAGTCTGGCACTAATGCGCGATATTTAGCGTCGATATCGCTCCACTCGATGCCTCGCGGTCCGGAACCTTTCGGCGCCTTGACGGTGCTTGTGAACCTTGCGCCGGACTTGGTGACGACGGTCACGGTAGAGCCCCAATTCCACTCGTACTGTATTGCCGGGGGCGCGGGGTCGGGCGCCACAAGGCCGATCAACCGCACGATGATAGGGCGATGAAACTTGTCCGGGTTGGTGTGGACCCAGGAGAAATCCTTATCGGCTACGGCGGAAGCGACGAAGTAAGGCAGGCTGTGAATCGCTTCGACCATGTCCTGGGGAAGCCGCTGGCGGCCGACGATGAAGCGGCTCTGCGGGCCGGCAACGAGAATTTGCGCTACTTCGTCCGGTGACACTCCGGCTTGACGAGCTGCGTTGACGGCGGCTTCCGCCGAAGCCTGGTAGGCATGAGCACCCGGCACCAGTTTGACCGCCATGTATTTGACGATGTCCCAATCGGGACCGGCGTCGCGGGTGAGGCGCTGCCGGTCGAATTTCCCGTCGCCGAAGACGGCGAGAAATCCCCCGCGCGCTTCCAGCATGTCTGGATTCACCGTGTACCCGCGGGCCGCCGCGAGCGCCGCGTTTACTACGCACAGAGCGACGTTGCCGTCATGATACTCGCGCGCCCAACTGTTGGTCCCGATTCCCAAGCCGCCCATGGTAGTCGCGGTGATGCCGATGGCGTTCGCCATCTGCTCGTCTGTGAGACGCAGAAGTCTGGCCGCCAAGACCACCCCGCCGAAGGCAACGATGACAGAGGCATGAAACCCCTGACGGCTGCCGGCCAAAGCGTCTCCGATGCGGCCGGCCGACTCATAGCCCAGAACCATCGCGGAAAGGATATCGGTTCCCGTAGCGCCCGTGCGCTCTCCGATAGCCAAACCCACCGCGGCGAGCGTGGTACCGGTGTGGGCGATATTCCGTAAATCGCTATCGTCCGACGCGGAGGCAGCGCTGGCCATGGCATTGACGCGCGCGGCCGACGAGATCGGGAGTTTGGCGCCGTCGAACCAGACGGTCGCGTCGGGCCGTCCGCCCTGTTCTTTTTCCAGATCACGAACGATCCGGTCGGAGCCGATCTGTGCGCCGGACGCGGCGCTGGCGAGCGTGCTGGCGAGAATCATTTTCGCGTATTTGACCGGCACGGGCGGGAGATCCGCGAACTTAGGCCGGTTGAGAACGCGCGCCAGGGCCAGGGCTAATGAGGTGGATTGCGGTTCCGCTTTCTCCTGCTCCTGAGCCAGGGCTCTCGAAGCGGTGCCTTCGAGCAGCAGACCTCCGGCGGTGAGGGCGCCTCGCAGCAGCGTCCGCCGTTCCAGGACAGAAGAAGTTTGCTCTGTCAGGCTCTGATTTCGATCGCTGTCAGATTTCATGTTCGTACTCCTTGGTCTTACCCGCCGCGGTGCAGCGGACCGGCCCGGCTCTTTTGAAATACATCAGAAAATAAATTTGAGGCCGAACTGGATTTGACGCGAGGTACCAATAATGCTGGTGATCTGGCCGGCATTCGCGGCGTTTCCGGTAATCCCGGCAGGAGACCCGGCCAAACCCCCAACCGCTGTGAACGCATTCAAGACGGGAATGCCGAAATTCACTTGATTCAGGATGTTGAACGCCTCGGCGCGGAACTGAACGTTCAGGCGCTCGAGGATTTTGGTGTCTTTGGTTAGTGAGAAGTCGAGTGTCGTATAGCCAGGTCCGGTGACTGTGTTCTTGCCAAGGTTTCCGACTGTTCCAGTCGGCTGGAGCGTATAACAACTCGGGTTGAACCAGTGACGCGGGGATTGATTGGCGATCTGATCGCAGCCTGCGATCACGTTGGGCCGTACCGACTCGAAAGCGTTGTTGGAGAGAGCCCGGTCATATCCGACGCCAATAGAAATAGGCACTCCGGTACGCCAGGTTTCGATGGCGTTCACCTGCCAGCCCTCCACCGCCCGGTTCCCACGGAACGGTAAGCGATAGACCACGTTGAAAGTGACATTGTGCCGAATGTCGAAACCACAGCTGCCTTTTTCACGGCTGCCGTCGTAGGGGTTGGTCCACGAAGACGTTCCGTTGTTTGCGCCCAAACCCGCAAACGTCTCCGCGCCGTCGACACAGTGCGAGTATACATACGACAGATTCGCGACGGTATTGCTCCCGAACCGGTTATTCCAGCTCATTTGCAATGAATTGTAGTCCGAAGAGCTACTCGGATTGGTGAGCACGAGCGAACCGAAAGCTGGATTAATGCGTGGATAGGCTACGCCAGTCGCTGGATTCCCGAATTGCAGAGTGCCGTCGGGAAGTACAGCCGGCACGGGCGGATTGTAATCGCGGAAGGAGAGCAAGTCTACGCCGCGCGATCCTACATATCCCACCGTTAGTACCGAACCCCGGAAAATCTCGCGCTGGACATTCAAGTTGAACTGCATCTGATACGGCGCCGTGTGGATCTGGTAATCGGTGCCAAAGGTCAAGCTCGGAAGCGGAGGCGCGACCCCCGTGCCCTGGAACGGAACCGGAAAGGACGGGTTCGATTGATTCAAAGCGTTGAAGGGAGGAGTTCCGAAGTAGCCGCCCGTAAGGGTATAGGTTTGGTACGGATCGTGGAAAATCCCGAAGCCGCCGCGTATGGCTGTCTTATGGTCGCCAAAGACGTCATAGGCGAAACCGAAGCGGGGATCGACATTTCTTAGGTTCGGATTGCGGGCGAAGACATTTGGAACCGGGCTGTAACCGGCGCC
>JAFAWA010000536.1 GCA_019242155.1 Terriglobia bacterium
TGTCCGAAAGACGGAGAACTGACTTGGGGTGGAATCGAGTACGCCCCCGCAGTAACTCCGTTGGGATCCGAAGCCGGCGCATAGACGAACGCGAATCCACCACGCAATACGGTCTTCGGTATTACCTGGTAGGCGACGCCGATCCGCGGCGCGAATGCCCAGGGGTAGTTGTGCGCCAAGCTGCAATTACATCGCCCCGGACCATACCCCTCGAACTCCACCGCGCCGGGTTCTCCGCCCGCGGAGGGATTGGGAATGTTCGGAGCAAATTGCGCAAACGGCGCAGACAGATCTTCTTTCGAATAGGTTTGGAAATCGTAGCGAAGTCCGTAATCAAGCGTCAGCTTTCGAGTGATTTTCCATGAGTCCTGCAGAAATGCGCCGATTCTGTGCTGTCCCACATGCATGCTCTCCGATGGCGCCGTTCTTAAGGAATCGACCGCACCTAACATGAAACTGGCATACGCGAACCCCGGCGTGCCGCCGCCCACCGTTAGCGCTTGTAAGTACGGGAGTGAGGTCTCAGCGGTGCTGAAATTCAGATTCGTGCCGGTGTAAGTATAGAGAGTCGATAAGTTATTGTTGATCGTAATTTCGCCGCCGGTTTTGTAGGTGTGGTTGCCTCTCACCCATGTGAGGCTGGTGTTCCCCGTAGGTTTCTCCAACTTAATGGGAGACCGGTTCTGAATCGTGCCCATGTATTTCATGCCGCCGGTGCCGGCACAACCGGATGCATTGTAGCCGGTCGAGGCGCTCTGACACAGGCCCGTGATATAGGGGAAGATCCGGTTCACGGGAACTCCCTTCAGCCCGATCTCGGCCTCCGGATTGAAATTGGTAACCAGCGGATCATCATCAAAATGGTTGTACAGGTATCCGGCTCCAACATGGAACAACACGGTGGGGGTAATCGTGTACTCGAAGTTAGCCCGCTGAACGAAAGCCGTGATGTAGGTGCCCATAGCCTGGGTGATTGCGCCAGGCAATCCATCGGCGCCGCTCAATTGAGCCGACAGCGCGCTATCGGTTTTCGTTTCGTTCCAATAAAATGACAGCTTCGCCCTTGCGCTGATCGTGTGATCGATTTTGAACGCCGGAATTTCCGTATGCCGCACGCTGGGGAACGGAAGTACCAGGTTGTTAATTAGAGCCGGCGTGGCCGGCAGCGGGATCAGCTTTTGGATTGCCAGTGCCACTGGATCGAGTTGCGAGGCAGGAATCACGTTATTAGGGAACTGATCCCGGATTAGCTGTCCGCTCGGCGCCGCCCGCTGGGTGCTGGCATCATAAATGGCGCCCTCCAGAATGGGACGTCCTAAGGGATCGGTGCCTAACGTTCGCCCGGTGAGAGCCGTGGCGAAGTTGCCGGCGCGATACGCCGTGGTAGGCACGGTCAGGAACAAGTTGCTGATGACCTGAGTTTCTCGGTACTGCTCCCAGTTAAAGAAGAAAAAAGTCTTATCGTGACCGTTATAGATCTTTGGGATGACTACGGGCCCGCCGAGGGTGAATCCATAATCGTTCCGGCGCGCCAGCGGTTTTGTATTGACCCATGGAGTCGCTGCATTGAAGGCTTCATTGACAAAATAGTCGTAAGCGCTCCCGTGCAGTTGGTTGGTGCCGGATTTCATGGAGTAATTCAAGTAGCCCCCGCCGACCTGGCCATACTCGGCCGAGAAATTACTCGTCTGAACCGTGACCTCCTGAATCGCGTCGATACTGGGCTGCTGCTGCGCTTGTGTGATTTGGTTGCCGTTCGTGATGTCTTGTCCCTCCACACGATACGACGCCGTATTTCCCTGCGCGCCGTTCACGCGCACGTTCGAGTTCTCCTGGACATAGGAGCCGGGAATCAGATAAATCACGGCTTGCGGATTACGGATGCCGGCGCTCCCGGCTATAGACGATCCGATGCCCAGGATCGGAAGCGTGTCCATCGTCGTGGTCTGTACGTTATGACTGAGTTCGCCGCTTTCGGTCTTGAGTAGAGGCGCAGCCTCGTTCACCGTGACGGATTCCGTAAGCGCGCCGACCTCCAACTCGATATCCGCACGGACAACCGCGGCCACCTGAACCACCAGGTTGTTCCGCAAGTAGCGCTTGAAACCCGGGACACTCACGGTCACTTCATAGGTCCCCACCGGCAACTGGCTAAGGGTGTAATTACCGGTAGCCGTGCTCATGGTCTGATACATGGTGCCGGTTTCGACGTGTCTGGCTTCAATCGCAGCGTTGGCCAGTACGGCGCCGGCGGGATCCGCGACCGTTCCGGTGATGGTGCCGCGTTCGCCTTGCGCAAACCCCAACACGGCTAAGGCCACGAGAAATACTACGACTCTGCCGAGACGCATTTATACCCCCTATATTTACTGACAACCGATTAGCAGCTTCCCTGACAATTAAGGGAACTGAGTCTACTTCGAACCCCAGGTGGATGTCAATCGAGTATCCCGAGGCTCATTGTTTCGCGATATACTCGCCCATCATGAAGAACCTTGTGTTCGCGATATTCGGCGCTTGCGTTTTAGTCTGCGGTGCGTTCGCTCAGTCCAGTCTGTTCAACAGATACGACGTCACGATGAAGTGGGGGCAGCTTCCGGCGGAGTTGCCATGGGACGGCGTGACCTCGTGGGTCGCGGCCGACGGCAAAGGCCAGGTGATCGTAATGGTGCGCAAGGCTCCTTACATCCGGGTCTTCACCACCGACGGCAAGTTCGTAAAGTCGTGGGGCGAGGCGCCGACCTTCAAAGAAGCCCACAGCGTGCACTTCGATCACGATGGAAACATGTGGGGCGTGGACACCGGCGATCATGTGGTCGAGAAGTTTGACGCCGATGGAAAGGTAGTCATGACTCTCGGGAAGCGAGGCGTTACCGGGGACAATGCTTCCCATGACGCGTTCAATCGCCCCGCTACCGCTTTCTTCGCGGCCAACGGCGATATCTATGTCGCCGATGGTTATGTCAATGCACGCATCGTGCAGTTCACCAAAGACGGCAACTTCGTCCGCATCATCGGCGGAGTCAAAGGCAAGGGACCCGGCGAGATGTCTCTGGTGCATGGCGTCGCGGTCGATTCGAAAGGCCGCATCCTCGCGAGTGACAGCGATAATCAGCGCATTTCCGTGTTTGGCAAGGACGGCAACTTCGTTGAATGGTGGTCGGTACCCTGCCGCGGCAATATCGTAATTGCGCCCGACGACACGGTTTATGTAAGCGACGTCAACGCTGGCGGAGTCACTGTCATGAAGGAAGGCAAGATCCTGGATTTCATCCACCTCGAGGGGCGCCCGCACGGCATGAGCGTTGATCCATCGAACGGCGACGTTTATACGTCCTCTTCGGACGGTAAGAATCCGAATGTATCGAAGGCCTCTTTAAAGAAGAAGCCCATCGGCTCGAACTGAATTTCGATTATCCCTCACGGCAGAACGCCTAAGCTGCGCTGATCGATAGGTGCTTTCCCATAACGAGGAACGCGGCCTCCAGTTGGTCGAGGCGCGAATTGTGCGTCAGATCGAGCAATCGATCGATTTGCGGTAGATGGCAATTCATGCGGCGTGCTAACTCGGCCTTCCCGATCCGCCCTTTCCGCATCGTTCTATAGAGCTCGAGTTTGATTTCAGTACCGACCGGCAACGTGACATACTTCCAGCCGCGTTTACCGGTAGAAGGAGCCGGGATCTCACGGCGATCGTCGATATACATGGCTAGCGCAGTTTCGATCGCATCGCGAGCCTGCATTAAGGCCTCTGTTTCGTCTTCGCCAAATGTATGGACTTCCGGCAGGTCCGGGGCCTCGACCAAGATGCTGCCGTTGGTATCACGCCTTAGCTTCACTGGATATTGCAACATTCGGCTCAGTCCTGTAACCCAAGCTGCTTTTTGATGGTGTTCACCAGCCCTTTGCCCAACTCCTTTTTGCCGTGCATCGGCAAGACCGAGGAGCGTTCGCCGAGCCGAACCTTAAGATGGCTGCCCTTTCCCGGCTCGAACGTGCAACCTTGCCTTTCCAGCCAACGCTTGAATTCGGCACTGTTCAACTCTTCAACATAACGCAACAAATATGTTGATGTAAACATTAGGCGCCCGTTCGCATCGTACTCGCCAAAATCGGCGCTACTTGACGCAAGTGCTTGGACCGATTGACACCAAAATCAGCGGACTGTAGACTTTAGTCGCTGCTTGGCGCTACGTCCAAAGCATTGTCTTTTGCGGCGAGTCAAGTGGGGAGGTTCCATATGGAGTATCGTTTCGTTTGTTCACTGGCCGGGGTGGCGGTCGCGAGTTTGTTATCGCTTCCAGCGGCCGGTCAGACAGCGTCTGACACAGCAAAGAAGGCGCCCGCGGCGAAGGTCGCTGACAAGGCCTGGACGCCCCCGCGTACACCGGACGGCAAACCGGATCTCCAAGGCGTGTGGAACAGCGCAACTCTCACTCCTATGCAGAGACCTACTAAAGGCCCGGGCGCCGGCAAAGAGTTTTTCACTCCGGAAGAGGCAGCTCAATTCACCAAAGAAGAGTTGGAGCGGGTGAACGGTGACAAGCTGGACGGCGTGGGTAACTACAACGAGTTCTGGCGGGACCGCGGGCAACTCGCCCCGGATCTGCGAACCTCGATGATATTCGATCCCCCGGACGGAAGGATTCCGGCATTGACGCCGCAGGCGCAAAAGCTCGTAGCCGACAAGCGGGCCGCCGCGCGCGGGCATGAATTCGATGGCCCGGAAAACCGCTCCACGGATGAACGCTGCATCTCGGTCAGAAATGCCGGGCCTCCCATGATTCCGACCAATTACAACTCCAATTACCAGATCGTGCAGGCTCCGGGAGTGGTAGCCTTGCTCAGCGAGCAGATTCACGACGTACGCATCATTCCCACCGACGGACGTCCGCATGTTCCGAGCAGCGTAAGAATGGTAAACGGCGACTCGGTCGGCCACTGGGAAGGCAACACGCTGGT
>JAFAWA010000119.1 GCA_019242155.1 Terriglobia bacterium
GTGCCCCAAAGCACATCGGCGTTCACGTCAAAATAATTGTGGATCATCCGGTTCCGCATCCCGCGCATCTCGTGCCAGGGCAAGGAAGGGTGGGAGGCGATAAGCTCCGGCCCTTGTCTGTAAATTCTGTTCGCGGCCTCGCCAATGATTTCGATGTTGCGGATAATGGCGGCTTGGGTCTTGTGATCGCGTTCTAGGGCCGCCGCGCTATCGATCTCCTGAACATAGTCGTTGATATGGTCAATAGCCTTATCGATGTGCCGCAAGTAATCTTTGATGCGCTCCGGATGTTTCATAGCGGCTGCGCGCGCTGCAAAACGTCGTTGCGGAACTTTAAGGGCAAGTCTTTCGGCGTCAGAACCGACACGTGGACGCCTAACAGTTGCTCGGCTTCATGCTCCAAGCCCGCAAGGGTAAACAGGGTAGTGCGTTCCGTGGGGTCCACCAGCAAATCGAGGTCGCTGTCCTCGTCATCCTTGCCGGTGAGGGCCGAACCGTAGACGCGCGGGCGCATGACACTGTGGCGGCTAATGAGCCGCCGCAATTCGTCTCGGTGCGCGGTGAGGGCTTCGGACGGTTTCATGTACTCTTTCCGTTTCTAGCACACAGCAATGACAGGGGCAACGCTCAAACCCGTATGGTTTTGAGAGGGCCGGTGCTCGTCGCGGAGCTTGGAAATGACGTTCTCAGCGACTCTCCAGAAGATGCTGTTAGTGCCGCCATTGGGCCGCCGCAACTAGCGCTGCCGGGTTGCGGGCTTCGGCCCGCCCCTATACCAATGGCGCTACGGAGGGCACGGTGAAATGGGATTTGACGCGGCGCGCGGCGGCGCGGCCGACGACGGCGGCGAGCTGGTCTTCGGAAGCGGCTCGTACCAGCTCGGAACTGCCGAACTGTTTTAAAAGTTTTTGAACGGTCTTTTTGCCGACACCTTCAATCGTTTCCAGTTCGGAAGTGAGCTGGCGGGCGGCGCGGCGCGAGCGGTGGAAGGTTACGGCGAAACGATGCGCCTCATCGCGGATGGATTGAATTAAGTGCAGAATGGGGGAGAAGCGGTCGAGGATGACCGGTTCATCCTCCTGGCCGTAGACGTAGATGATCTCTTCCCGTTTGGCGATGGCCGCGAGCGGCTGGTCCACAATGCCGATGGCTTCCAAGGCCTCGGCGGCGGAGTGCAACTGGCCTAGGCCTCCATCGATCAACACCAGCCCGGGCATGGGCTGGCCCTCTTCTTTGAGGCGGGAGTAGCGGCGGGTCACGACTTCGCGCATGCTTGCGAAGTCGTCATTTCCGATGACGGTGCGGATGATGAATTTGCGGTAGTCCGATTTCTTCATCCGCCCTTCTTCCCACACCACCATACTGGCGACTTTGTCGGTGCCCTGGATGTGCGAGATATCGAAACACTCGATACGGGAGGGCGCCTGCGGCAGGTTCAAGGCCTCTTCGAGCGCCTCCTGGATGGCGCGTGAAGAGGGCTTCAGGATCCGGAAGCGGGAATCGAAGCTGTGCTTCGCATTGGTCGCGACCAGATCCATCAGGGCCTTTTTCTGGCCGCGCTGGGGCGTGCGGATCTCGACGCGGCGGCCGCGTTTTTCCGAGAGCAGCTCCTCCAGTGCTTCGCGATCTTCAAATTCGGCGGGCACATGAATCTCCGCCGGAATGTACTGCTGATCAAGATAGAGCTGGGAGACGAGCGTGGAATAGAACTGCGACTCGTCGAATTCGGCGTGGTCTTCCCAGAAGAAATCGCGGCGGTCGACGATCTGTCCGTTGCGGAGGTGGAACACATTGGCGGCGACGAGCGGCGGCTCCGCATACGAGCCGAGGATGTCTACATCGTCGCCGCGAACCGCGGCCATCTTCTGGCGCTGCTCGATCTCCTCAACTGTACTCAAGAGGTCGCGGAGCGAGGCGGCTTCTTCGAAGCGCATGGCGTCGGCGGCGCTTTCCATACGGGAGCGGAGCAGGCCGGCAAGGTCGCTGTGACGGCCTTCGAGAAACAGCTTCACATCGTGCACGGCCGCGGCGTAGGCCTCATTGGTGGTCAAGCCGAGGACGCAGGGACCCAGGCAGCGGTGGATGTGATATTGCAGGCAGGGCTTGGGATGATGTCGCGTGAAATCCACCTTGCAGGAAGGGACCAGAAAGTGGCGGTGGATGAAGTGGACCAGGCGGTGCGCCAGGTTGGCGGGAAAGTAGGGGCCGTAGTACGTTGCGCCGTCCTTGCGGAGGCGGCGGGTCACATAGACGCGCGGATACTGCTCTTTGGTCAGTTTGATGTAGGGATAGGTTTTGTCGTCGCGCAGGAGAATATTGAAGCGCGGCTTGTACTGCTTGATGAGGTTATTTTCGAGCGCGAGCGCCTCTTTTTCGTTGTCGACAAGTATGTAATCGATGTCGCGGGCCTCGCTGAGGAGGGTGCCGGTTTTGACGTCGCCCATACGGTCTTCGGAGAAGTAGCTGCGCACGCGCAGCCGGAGGCTCTTGGCTTTGCCGACGTAGATAACATTGCCGCCTTCGTCCTTGTAGAGATACACGCCGGGACGGAGCGGAAGCTGCGCACTCTTTTCTCGAAGGTCCATGGAAGGGAGCTGTCTTTATTATCTGATGGAACAGAACCGGGGTGCGAATTGCGGCGGGCGAGGATACACTCGTAGATATGTCACGCTGGGTTCTGGCATTGCTGCTGGCCGGCGCGGCGCCCATGGTCGCGGACGACTTGAAGAAGGAGCGGCCGCAAACGTCCGGTGTCACGCAAGAAGAGGTTCCGAAAGAGGAGGACGAGTCACTCGTCTCGAAGGACTACTCTTTTAACCCGCTACAAGCAGAAAAAGAGGTAAGGGTCGGGAACTTCTACTTTAAAGCGGGCAAGTACCGGGCGGCGGCTTTCCGATTCCGGGAGGCTACCAAATGGAACGGCAATTATGGCGAGGCGTGGCTAAGGCTGGGAGAAGCTTCGGAAAAACAGAAAGACTGGAAAAGCGCTAAAGAGGCGTATGCGAAGTATCTGGAACTCTCCGCGGACGCGAAGGATGCCGCCGACATTCGGAAAAAGCTGGAAAAAATGAAGTAGGTCTTTTAGCTTATCGGGCGCATATGTGTAGGGCTGATGCTGCGCCGTAGTCGGCAAAAACAGCCTGAGAGTGTAGTTGACGGCATTTCCCAGGACGGCGGCACTCAAGGATCGGCAAGAGGCATGTTTAATTAAGAGGCCGAGCCGATGTCGGTCCCGTCAGAGGCGGAGCGAGTGAGCGTTTCGCGAACCTTGGCCACCAGCACCGGCGCCGTAAACGGTTTCGCGACAAAACTCGAGGCTTGATTGGCAATATCGTTAACCAAGGGGTCATCGGCATAGCCGGACATAAACAGAATCGGCAGAGCAGGCGAGATCCGGGATGCCTCACGCGCCAGTTCTGCACCGTTCATTCCGGGCATCATCAAATCCGTAAGGAGCAGGTGGATACCGTTAGCGTGCCGTTCCAGCGCGCTCAGCGCTTCCTGACCGTTGGCCGCTTCGATTACCGCGTAGCCGCCGTCGAGGAGCATCCGGCGCACCATTTTCCGGAGCGGTTCAACATCTTCCACCACCAGCACTGTGAATTCAGTCGCGCTTCCCGGCATGTGTGCACAACACCAAACCTATTTCGTAGGTTGCAAGCTTATTGCCAAATACCGAACATTGCAGGAAAAATAGAGCAACTGATACAATTAGAAAAAGTCATTTTCCGGAGAGTGTTTTCCTATGGCAAGAGTTTGCGAGATGTGCGGGAGAGGTCCGCAGTTCGGACACCGCATCAGTCACGCCCACAATGTGAGTAAGCGGCGCTGGAACCTGAATCTACAGACGGTTCGCGCGCTGGTGAACGGCGCGAGCCGCCGGCTGCGGGTTTGCACGTCCTGCATCCGTGCGGGGAAGGTGCAGAAGGTCGCTTAGGGGGGCCGCTGCGTTCTTACCACGGATTAATGACGGCTGCGCCTGCCTTCTCGAAGTCGCTTTGATCGCGGGTGACGACTGTAAACCGGTGGCAAAGGGCTGTGGCGGCAATAATTAGGTCCGGCTGCGAATAGGTATGTCCTGCCTTCCGCCCTTCTTCCATCAGAACGCGCCACCGGAACAGAATCTCCTCGTCAACCGGCAAAACCCTCTCGTTGAACATGGGCCGTATCGTGGTGAGTCAACCAACGTCTTAACTGCTCACGCCGGTCCCCTGTATCCAGCCGCTCGATGCCGAAACGAAGTTCAGCCAGCGTTACCGCGCTGACGTAAGGCTCATTGAGCGGACGGCCGGCAATGAACGCCAGAACCTTTGGTTCAGGCTTTAACCGGCGAATTTCTGACAGGATGTTGGTGTCGAGAAGCCATCCCATTATAAGGCAATGTCGCGCACGGGAAGGCGGTAGCGCTCTGGTTCGATGTCGATCTCACGGTAAGGAGAGGCTTGCAGCGACGCGATGAGGTCGGCACCTGTGCGAGTTTCGCGCGGCTGGCCGGATTCGCCGGCGAGTTTCTGAAGCCATTGCTCCATGGAAAGCCCCTCGGCTGCGGCCTTCGCCTGAAGCGCCATTGCCTGTTCGTCCGATAGCCTAATGGTCAACGTGATGGTCTTGCCCTCCCGCGTAATCGTAACCGTTATCATGATCCCACGCTATGGTCACGCCTGCTAGACCATTCCCCCGTCCGGAATAGTTAATGGAGATTCAAGCCTCGGCGGGGGGTTCCCGCTCCACAAGCTGCCCGCTTTGCGAATAGACGCGAGAGGGCGGGGC
>JAFAWA010000483.1 GCA_019242155.1 Terriglobia bacterium
TTCGCACTGGGAATCTGCAAGAAGGAAGAGGTCTTTTACGCGAAAGCCGCGGGCGTGGGCAACCCGGTGATCTATGTCGGCGCGCGCACCGGCCGCGACGGCATCCACGGCGCTTCGATGGCATCGGCCGAATTCACAGAGGAGTCCAAACAGAAGCGGCCCAATGTTCAGGTAGGCGACCCGTTCCTCGAGAAACTTCTTCTAGAAGCCTGCCTGGAGGCGATGCGTACCGGGGCGATCGTTGGGATTCAGGATATGGGCGCGGCGGGCCTCACCTGTTCCACTTGCGAGATGGGCAGCCGTGGGGGCGTGGGCATCGAAATTGAGCTGGACCGTGTTCCACAGCGGGAGACGGGCATGACTCCGTACGATATCATGCTCTCCGAATCGCAAGAGCGCATGCTCCTCGTGGCCGAAAAAGGGCGTGAAGAGGAGGTGTTCCGCGTGTTCCGAAAATGGGGCCTGGAAGCCGCCGAGATCGGCTCTGTCACTGACGACGGGCGTCTGCGCGTGCGGCACCATGGGAAGGTAGTCGCGGAAATTCCGAATCGCGAACTTGCCGATGAAGCGCCGCTTTACGACCGGCCGCATTCGCGCCCGCTGCGCCGCGAACCCCTCGAGGCGCCGCCTTTGCCTGAACCGGATATCAGTGCCGCGTTACCAGCCCTTCTCGGTTCCGGTGATCTCTGCTCCAAGCGTTGGATCTGGGAGCAATACGATTACCAGGTGCGCACCAACACGCTGGCCGGCCCGGGAAGCGACGCCGCCATCATTCGCGTTAAAGAAACCGGCAATTCGCTCGCGATATCGCTCGATGGCAACGGCCGCTACTGTTATCTTTCGCCGCGCGAAGGAGCGATGCTCGCGGTTGCGGAGAGCTGCCGCAATCTCTCCACGGTAGGCGCGCAGCCTGCCGCCGCAACCAACTGCCTCAACTTCGGTAACCCCGAGCGGCCGGAGATAATGGCCCAACTCGTTGAGGCAATCGAAGGGATGGCCGAAGCGTGCCGTTTTTTCGAGACGCCGATCACCGGCGGCAACGTGAGCCTGTATAACGAGACTCTCGGTGATGCGATTTATCCTACTCCAGTCCTCGGAATTGTGGGCCTGCTGCCCACCGGATTGCCCCCAGGAATCGCGTTCCGGAATCCCGGCCGCTCCGTAATTCTTCTGGGCGGCCCACGCGACACCGATGCGGTTCGCTTCGGCAGTTCCCAATATGCCAAAGTGATCCTCAACCGACTTTGGGGATTGCCCCCGGCGCTCGATATGGATCGCGAAAAGCGCATACAAGCGGCGATCCGCCAAATCGTGCGTGCAGGGCTGGCGGAATCCGCGCACGATCTGAGCGATGGCGGTTTGGCGGTAGCGTTGGCCGAATCGAGTTTCGGGGGCATAGGCGCTCGCATCGACGTCGATTCCGGCCTACGCCCCGAGTTTCTACTGTTCCACGAAGGGCCATCGCGCGTGCTGGTTTCGACCAGCGCGCCGGAACAGGTGGCGGCCATTGCCGCGCAACACGGTGTGGAAGCTCCGGTGGTGGGGGCTACAATCGAAAAGGAGATCGAAATTCGGCAGCGGGGCAGCCGAATCGGTACCTGGCAGATCGCCGATCTGCGGGCGGCATTCGAGGGAGCGCTGGGGGCGAAAATGGGTGAAGCGCATGTTCGATAAGTTCCATGAGGAATGCGGCGTGGTGGCGATCTACGGCCATCCCGAGGCCGCCAAACTGGCCTATCTCGCGCTTTATTCCCTGCAGCATCGGGGGCAGGAAAGCGCCGGCATCTGCACCAGCGACGGCAGCCAACTCTACATTCACAAGTCCATGGGCCATGTGGCGGAGATCTTTACCAGCGATGTAATCGCGAAGCTGCCGGGGCGTTCCGCCATCGGCCACACCCGCTACTCTACCGCGGGCGACACTGCTCTGCTCAACGCACAGCCCTTCGCCGTAACTTGCAACAAAGGGCGCGTTGCGGTTGCCCATAACGGCAACATCATCAACGCGGTCGAATTGCGTAGAGACCTCGAACGGCGCGGCTCCATTTTTCAGGCTTCAAGCGATACCGAAGTCATCCTGCATCTTCTCGCGCACTCCTCCGAACGGACGCTCTCAGCCGCTCTGCGCGAGGCGCTGCTGCAGATCGAAGGTGCTTTCTCTCTGGTGTGCCTGGCCAAAGATCGTGTGATCATCGCGCGTGATCCTCACGGCTTTCGCCCACTGGCCGTGGGGGAAATGGAAATTCCCGGCGGCGGTACCGGATACGTATTCGCATCTGAAACCTGCGCCTTCGACCTGATCGGGGCAGTGTACCTGCATGATGTCGAACCGGGCGAAATGATGATGGTAGGCCCCGAAGGCCTTACTCGCGAGCGCTATTCGCCCGCGCAGCCGCGGTCGCAATGCGTCTTTGAACACGTCTATTTTTCGAGGCCCGACTCGGTGGTGTTCGGCCGTCCCGTGGCGGAGTCGCGCGAAGAATTGGGCCGCCTGCTTGCCCGCGAGTGCCCCGCCGATGCGGATCTCGTCGTGCCGGTTCCCGACTCCGGCGTGGCCGCGGCCATAGGCTACTCGTCTGAATCCGGCTTGCCGTTCCGGCAGGCGCTTATCCGCAATCACTACATCGGCCGCACCTTCATTGAGCCGTCGCAGGCCATCCGCGATTTCGGCGTCAAGCTAAAGCTGAATCCCGTGCGCCATCTGTTGCAGGGGCAGCGCGTGGTGTTGGTCGATGACTCGATCGTCCGCGGTACTACCAGCCGCAAGATCGTCCGCATGGTGCGCCAGGCGGGCGCGGCCGAAGTGCACCTCCGCATCTCCTGTCCGCCCACCATCTCGCCGTGTTTTTATGGCGTCGATACGCCGAATCGCGCCGAACTGATCGCGTCCAATCACAACGTGGAAGAGATTCGCCGCTACATAGAAGCCGATTCCCTGGGGTATCTGTCCCTCGAGTCCCTCAGAAAAGCCGTCGCCGACAGTCGAAACGAATACTGCTACGCCTGCTACACCGGCGATTATCCGACCGATCTCGTCGGTGTGGAAGAGCTGATCGCCTCCTCGAAAAAGTAGCGGGGCAGGCGGGGCGCGATCGTTTCCGATGCCCGACGCAATCCAACTCGACGGTGAGAGCCTCACCATAGAGGCAGTCTTCGAAGCCGCCGAACGCAATGCCCCCGTCTCACTCGCCCCATCCGCGGTCGAACGCATGCAGACCTCGCGCGAGCCCGTGGACCGCCTCGCCGCCGGGGATGCTCCCGTCTATGGCGTCAACACCGGCGTCGGCTTGCTCGCCGACATACGCATAGAGCGCGATGAACTGGATCAGCTTCAGCTCAACGTTGTCCGATCCCACGCCTCGGGTGTGGGATCGCCGCTCGCCCGCGACGTCGTGCGGGCCATGATGCTGATCCGCGCCAACGTGCTCGCCAAAGGCTTCTCCGGTATCCGCCCGGCGGTGGCCGAACGTTTGTGCGACTTGTTGAACCGGGGAGTCGCGCCGATGAT
Organism: Terriglobia bacterium; assembly: GCA_019242155.1. Classification (GTDB taxonomy): domain Bacteria; phylum Acidobacteriota; class Terriglobia; order Bryobacterales; family Bryobacteraceae; genus PSRJ01. The sequence goes on from JAFAWA010000483.1 coordinate 3,509, forward strand.
TCCCGAACAAGGCAGTGTGGGAGCGAGCGGCGATCTCGCGCCTCTGGCCCACATGGCTCTGGTGCTGATCGGCGAAGGCGAAGCGGAATACGAAGGCGCTGTTCTCTCCGGCGCTGAGGCGCTCGCGCGCGCGGGCCTTAGCCCGCTGACGTTTCATCCCAAGGAAGGACTCAGCCTCATCAACGGCACCCAGGCCATGCTGGCCATCGGCTGTCTCGAACTGCGCGCCGGCGACATTCTCGCCGAAACCGCGGACGTGACCTGCGCGCTCACTCTCGACGCGCTGCGCGGCACGCCGCGCGCCTTCGATGAGCGCATCCACCAGGGACGGCCGCACCCGGGACAACTCGCGAGCGCCGGCCGTTTGCGCCGGCTGATGGAAGGCAGCGAGATCCGGGAGTCGCACATCACCTGCCGCCGCGTGCAGGATGCATATTCGCTCCGCTGCGCTCCCCAGGTGCACGGCGCAGTGATCGATGCGCTGACCGAAGCGCGGCGCGTCTTCGCAATCGAACTGAACTCGGCTACCGATAATCCGCTGGTCTTCGGCGGCGAGATCCTCTCGGGCGGCAATTTTCACGGCGAGCCGGTCGCATTGCAATTAGACTTTCTCGCAGTCGCGCTCTCCGCGCTGGCCGGTATCTCCGAGCGCCGCATCGACCGCCTAGTCAATCCCGCGCTCAATGAGGACCTGCCGCCGTTCCTGGCAGGTCATGCGGGCCTCGAGTCCGGATTTATGATGGCCCAGGTTACGGCCGCGGCTCTGGTTGGGGAAAACCGCGTCTTCGCCCATCCGGCTTCTACCGGCTCGATCACCACCAGCGGCAACAAAGAAGACTTCGTGAGCATGGGCATGGCTTCCGCGCTCAAGCTTCAAAGAGTGGTGCGCAACACGCGAGCGGTGCTTGCGATCGAAGCGCTCGCCGCCGCGCGCGCTCTGGATCTGTTGACGCCGCTTCGTACCAGTCCTTGGCTGGAGCAGGTCAGAGAACGTATTCGCAGCGTTTCGCCGCCGTGGACCGGCGACCGCGTGCTCTCGCGCGAAATCGCGGCCTTGGAAAAGTTGATCGCTGAGAAAGGACTGCTTTGAATCTACTCGCCGCCGGCATCCTGGCAGATGTACTCGAACATTTCGCCGCCCGCAATCCAGGAAGAGGCCGTCTTCTCGTTGATCGTCCAGCGAATCGACCAGGGTTTGGTATACGCGCCCGGATCGTCGATCTGCGCTTCGTAGGTCAGGGTTCGCAGATTCGGCCGCGAGATTCGTTCCACCAGGTGCATCCGCTCGGTGCTCGGATACGATCCGGCCAGCCACTGCTTCTCGTTGAACCCGACCGTGTCGATGACGAGCGTGTCACCGTCCCAACGCCCTATGGAGTGGCCCAGAAAAGCGGGGCGCAGATCGTCGCCTGTGGGATGCGCCCGCCCGTCCATGTAGATCACGCGCCACGAATGCGGCCCGGCGATGTTCAGGACGAAGACGCGCTGCAGCTCCGGCACCTCGACGATTTCGAATCCCGGCGCATTAAAGAACGAGGGGCCGCCCGCGGGTTTGCACTTCACCAGCGGCGGATACAGATCCTTCGAAGTCCGGTATTGGTAGAGGGCACGCGCCCAGGGCTGGAACGGCACATCGGCTGGACGAGGAAAGCCGCCGAGCCCGGGCCGCACTTCCCAATAGCCCTTGTGATCGGCCGTGGACCCCAGGTTCACATGTCCGTCGGGCCAGCGCGGCGCAGCCTGAGTTTCGGGCGCGGTTCCCTGAGCGAACAAGGGCACTCGAAGCAGTACGGCAGCGATTAGAAGCCGTCGCACAGCTTATCTCATTACCAGCTTTTGGCCGGTAGCGAGCACCATGGAGGTGGTCTGCATGGACCCGGCGCCGTTGGTTCCATCTTTGGCGAGAGCCGCGTTTTCCACGGTCACCTTATCGCCGATCTTCACGGTGTCGCGCTTCCAGCCGCCGCGCACCAGCGCGTACGGCGGGCCCATCTCAACGCGAAAACTCTTCACCGCCCCGCTTTCGTCTTTCACGTCGATGTAAACGAACGCATGCGGGTTGATCCAGTCCAGCTTGGTCACGATTCCGTTGAGGTTCGTGGTGCGGGTGGAATCGTATTCCGCGTCAAACGAGTGATGCGCCACGGCTGGCGCTACCGCCAGCAGCAACAGGCCGATCGTACTCAGTTTCATTTTCATTACCTCCCATTCGAATCAACGAAGGAACGTCGACTCGGCGTTGTCCTCGCAGAAGTATTCCTCCATATCTTTGCCCGGCACCCATTCCATGCTCCAACCGCCCGTCCATGGCCTGGTGTACGTGCGCGGGTCGTTCACGTTGACCTCATACTTCAACGTGTTCCGATCCGTTCTGGTGAACCGCTCGGTGAGATGCAGAGCTTCCGTATGCGGCAGCCCGCCATTAGTCATCCAGAACCGCTCGTTGAATCCTACAGATTCCACTACCAGCGTATCCTTCTCCCAGCGCCCCGTCGATGTGCCGTAATAACTGAGCACTGTGTCGGCGCCTTGCGCGACCGGTCTTCCGTCCATATAAATGACGCGCCAATTACGGTCGCCTCCACCCAATAGAACCAGGATGCGGCCCAGTTCCCGCTGTTCGACGAACTGAAATCCGTTGGGCATCTGGAACTGGCGCGGACCACCCGGAGGCAGACAGCGCGCGAGCGGGTCGTCGCGTAGTAAGGTTCGCTGCCGGTGTTCATATACGGCTTTGGCCCAGGGCAGGAACGGCGCGACGCGATCGGCATCGGTAAGGTTTACGAGCAGGCCGTCGTCATTCATCGGGATCTTAGCGCCTGTGTTTTCGACGAGTACCCTGGCGCTGGCCGTGCCCCAATAGCCTTTTTCGCCGGGAGCCGGTCCCAGCCTGATCTGGCGATCGGGCCAGCGCGGCGCAGGCGGGGCGGCGGCTTGCGTCCGGCGCGCGGAGGATGGCGCAAACAGCCGCTTGCCGAGGCCGTTTAAGACGACGGATTTGGCCAGCATCTGCCGGGCTTCCCCTCTTGCGGGAACCCCCTCCACGGTTACGATGTCGCCGATGCGCAGCGCACTCTGTTTCCAGCCGTTCCGCTCCAGCTCGAGCGGATTACCGAAGTCTACGGCCCAATTGGCCGTGGTACCCGCGGCGTCGCGCACATCAAGGAACAGATACGCGCGCGGATTTACCCATTCGACGCGTGTTACCGGACCTTGCAGTTTGATCTGGCGATCGGAATCATAGATGGTCGAAAGCGCGGGCTGGCAAAACGCGGGGACTGCCGCCGAAGAGACGAACGCGAGAATCAGGAGTCTGCGCCGCATGCTAGTCTCTCGTAACGCGGAAGTCGCCTCGCTCCGCACCCTGCGACCATGTGCCGGAAATTTTGCGGTGATAGGAGCCGATGTCTTCGAGACGCCCTTCCGCGGCGACATGAACCGGCTTACCCGATGCATCCTTGGCATCTGCCTCGATGCGCACGGTCCAGTTTGTCACGTCGACTGCGATGCTCGAGACGGAAATGGCGTCAGGTCCCGGATTGATCATACCGGTTACATTGTGACCGTCCCAATTCATAACCAGCGTGAGGTGGTTTCGCTTGGTTGCGCTCGTACCCCAATCTCCGGACCAAGTGCCGGTCAGCGGGTGCCCTTCCTGTGCGAACGCGGGCAGGATTGCGGCCGCGCCGGCCACAACAATAACGAATACAAAGCTTCGCCGCCCCATCAGACTTCCGAATTGTATCTCAGATTTTGGCCGGCGGCTGCCGCGTTGAAGCCGCGTCAAAGGCTGGAATAAACGGCAACGCTCGTGATCGTGCGGTATCCCATTCGCTCGTACATACGGTACCCGGCGGGGGTGGATTGCAGGATGGACTGCTCGATGCCGTACTGGCGCTGCATCTCGGCGAGGGCATAGCGCATGACGGCTTCACCACAACCTTGGCGGCGGGAATCAGGGATGGTGGCTACGTTGTACACTCCGGCCGCGCCCGCTGCAATTACGACAGCGGCGGTCGAGACCGGCAGGCCGTCACAATATCCCACGTACGCGGCGAAGCGGTCCCAAACGGAGCCCGCTTCGAACACTTCGGCAAACCAGGAGAGTGGAACGTTAAAACAGACCGACCCTATAGCGCAGAAGGCCTGGCGTGTGGGATCGTCACCGACGCGGCGGATCTCGAGCCGGGGCAGAGCCCTTGTGGGAGGCAGCAACTGCTCGGCGGCCATGCCCGGCAGATTTACGCTGTGACGAAGGCCGTGCTTGTCGAAGAGCTTCTGCGAGCGCTTGCGCGCGCGCGCTTCGATCCAGTCATCGCACACCCAGTAGGCCCACTGCTGCCCGCGCTTTTGGAAGTGCAGCGCGGCGACCAGAATTCGCTGCGCCAGATCGGCTTCGGACCCGACCGGCTCGGAAAGAAAGGCGGCATTGAACATCTGGAAGGTCACACCCGCCGACGCGATACTGACACCGTGCAACTCGCGAACTTCGCCCTCGCTCCGGCCCGCCGCTAGAACACGAAAAGACTCCCTCAGATTGTTGGCAACACAGGAGAAGTCCACTGCTTTCAGTATCGTATACGCGCCCGGAACGGGTTACGCAGAGGGGAAGCCGACGTACTGGACCTCTTCTTCGAGGGTGATGCCGAAACGCGCGGCAACGCGAAGCTTCAGATCCGTGATGAGGGCTCGCAGATCGGCGGCCGTGCCCCCACCGGCGTTGTAAATCAGATTGGCATGATAGGCCGCGACGTGAATTTGACCGCGCTCGCTGCCTTTCGCGCCTACCTGTTCCAAAAACCAGGCGGCCGCCACTTTTCCTTCACGCACCACCCCGGGCGGCACGGCGGCGGCGACTTCGGCGGGCAGATCGCGCAGGAGCAGATTCTTAAAGATGCTGCCTGCACACCGCATCGTCACCGGAAACTTCTGGTTGCGGATGGTGACGATATCCGCCGCTACGCGCTGCAGTTCCGCGGCGTCAGCCGGTTCGAGCGACAACTCCGCCGATAGGATGATCCACTCCTTGTGGTCTTTGAAGATGCTCTCACGGTATTGAAACCGGCATTCCTGATTGGAGAACGCGCAGACCGTTGCTCCGTCATAAAACCGCACCTTCGCGACGCGTTCCGACATTGAGTGGCCGTATGCGCCGGCGTTGCCGTAGACCGCCGCGCCCACCGAGCCGGGAATGCCGGCAAGCGTTTCAAGGCCCTTAAGGCCGCGCGCTATGGTGTAATCCACGAGCTCTTGCAGTTCGGCCCCGGCGTCAGCGTGTACGCAGGAACCATAAGACTCAAGGCCGCGGGCGCGGTAGCGGAGCACGATGCCGCGAAAGCCTTCATCCGATACGATGAGGTTGGTGCCGCTGCCGATCACTACCGTAGGTATGGCGCTCGCCTCCGCGGCTTCGAGCGCGGCCACGAATGCCTCCACGCTGCTCGTCTCCGCGTAGAGGTCGGCGGGGCCTCCGATTCCGAATCGCGTGTACCGGGAAAGCAGGGCCTGGGGCAAGACGGTCAGGTTGGGAATCGCGGCGAGATGCGCCTGCATCTCTTCCGTGGTGGGCATTACCTAAATTATAAGTGAGGGGTTATCGTGAGCTTATCGTTTCCGGGCTTCCCAAACGAGGCTTTAGAGTTCTTTCGCCGGCTGGCGCGCAACAATCGCCGGGAGTGGTTCCAGCCACGCAAACAGATTTTCGAAGAACAGGTGAAACAGCCGATGCGCGCGTTGGTAGAAGCCTTGAACGACGCGCTAAGCGATTTTGCTCCGGACTATGTGACCGACCCGGACAAAGCGATCTACCGGATTTACCGGGACACGCGGTTCAGCAAAGACAAGACTCCGTACAAGACTCACAGTGCCGCGAGTTTCCGCCGGCGCGGCACAGGAATTTCGGGCGATGCCGGTTATTACTTCGCCATCTCGCACAAAGAGGTCGCAATCGGCGGCGGTATTTACATGCCGGAACCGGCGGCGCTGCTCGCCATTCGGAATCACATCGCAGAACATCACCAGCAACTGCGGCGGATTCTGCGCGCCCGCGCGGTCAAGGAGCTATTGGGCGAACTGCACGGAGAGCAACTCTCCCGCGTACCCAAAGGCTTCGCGGGCGACCACCCCGCAGTGGACCTGCTGCGCTTCAAGCGCTTCGTTCTGTATATCGAACTGGAGCCGGAGCTGGCGACGACGCCTGCTCTCTACCGAGAGATTCTGAAACGATTCCGCGCGATCACGCCGTTTCTCGATTTTCTGACAGCGCCGTTCAACTCGGGCAGGCGAAAAGTAGATGCGCGGGAACTGCTTACCTGACTCCGGCGGCTACAGTTTGAAGAGCTCGCGCAGGCGGCGGGTCTGCACCCGGCTTACTGGGACTTCGGTGTGCTTCTTATCGTCCAGCCGCAATTGGTAGCTCGACTTGAACCACGGCACCACCTCTTTGATCCGGTTGATATTCACCAGGTAGGATCGGTGGACTCGCCAGAACATGTCGCGGTCAAGGTTGGCCTGAAGCTCCTCAATGGTGCGGTAATTCGAATGCCCCTCCAAACTGGTGGTCACCAGAGTGATCAGCCCGTTGTCGATGGTGGCGTAGATTACATCGTTGGCGTCGACGATGAAGTTGCGGTTATTGGCCCTGACCAACAACTTGCTGCGCGGCGCGGGTGCCGGCTTGGCCGCGCTTCCGCTTGGTCCGGCGACGGCGGCGGGGGGCCTTTTCTCCTGCGCAACACGCCGCACCCGCTCGATGGTCTCCGCGAGACGGCCTCGCTCTACCGGTTTCAGCAGGTAATCCAAGGCTTCGAGCCGAAATGCTTCAACCGCGTGCTGATCGTAGGCGGTAACAAAAATGAAGTGGGGGAGCTCCATTTCCCGCTCCCGGAGCTGTCGGACGGTTCCTAAACCATCGAGACCCGGCATGTGTATATCCAAGAACACCAACTCCGGCTCCAGCTTTTGGATCAGGTCGAGGGCTTCCAGGCCATTATGAGCCTCTCCAATTACTTCAACTTCCGGGAAATCCTTCAAGAAGTAGGTGAGCTCGTCGCAGGCCAGTTGCTCGTCGTCCACTACAACCGTCGTGAGAGTAGTGGTCGCGCGTTCCCGCATGGACTTGGTATTATAACATTTCACCCTGAAGGGAGACCCGATCTTGCCCGCCAAACAGCCCGTCCAAATTGCGCCCGCGGAGGGCAAACTCGGGGTCCTGGTGCCCGGCATGGGTGCCGTGACGACCACCTTCATCGCGGGTCTCGAAGCGATCAAGCGCAATCTTGGAAAGCCGATCGGATCGCTCACACAATTGGGGACGATCCGGCTCGGAAAGCGGACCGAAGGGCGCAGCCCGGCGATTCAGGATTTTGTGCCGCTCGCCAGTGTGGAGGATATCGTAGTCGGCGGCTGGGACATCTTTGAAGACGACGCTTACGAAGCAGCGGTGAAAGCCGGGGTTTTGGAAATGTCGCTGCTCGAGCAGCTCAAGAAACCGCTCTCGGCGATCAAGCCGATGAAGGCAGTCTTCGATCAGCAGTTCGTAAAGCGTCTGGATGGGCCTAACATCAAGGCCAGCGGATCCAAGATGGACCATGCCGAAATGGTCATGGACGACATCCGCCAGTTTCAACAGAGGACGGGTGCATCGCGGTTAACGATGATCTGGTGCGGATCGACCGAGGTGTTTCGGGAAGAGAGCGCTGTGCATGCCACTCTGAAGGATTTTGAGTGCGGCCTGCAGAAGAGCGACCCGGAAGTTTCACCCAGCCAGATCTATGCCTACGCAGCCCTCAAACTGGGCGTTCCTTACGCAAACGGCGCGCCCCACATGACGACCGATATGCCCGCGCTTTTGGAACTGGCGCGCAACATGAATGTGCCGCTCGCGGGTAAGGATTATAAGAGCGGTCAGACGTTTATGAAGACTCTGATCGCGCCCGGCCTGAAGTCGCGGCTGCTCGGACTGAACGGGTGGTTTTCGACGAACATTCTGGGAAATCGGGACGGGGAAGTACTGGACGATCCAGGATCGTTTCGATCTAAAGAGGTGAGCAAATCATCGGCGCTGGAGTATATACTACAGCGGCATCTGTATCCCGATCTATACCGGGACTTCTATCATAAGGTGCGGATTGAATATTATCCGCCGCGCGGGGACGCCAAAGAGGGTTGGGACAACATCGATATTTTCGGGTGGCTGGGCTACCCGATGCAGATCAAAATCAATTTCCTGTGCCGCGACTCAATTTTGGCGGCTCCTTTGGTGTTGGACATCGTACTGTTCATGGACCTGGCGCAGCGCGCCGGAATGCGCGGCATTCAGGAGTGGCTTTCGTTCTATTTCAAAGCGCCTATGCATGCGCCCGAGGTTTATCCGGAACACGATATTTTCATCCAGCTAATGAAGCTCAAGAATACCTTGCGTTGGATGCAGGGCGAAGACTTGATCACGCACTTGGGCCAGGAATATTACGATTAGGGTATCTTTTGAGTCGTGTGAGCCGCGGTACGAAATGTTTTACCGCAGGCCCGCGTCTCAGTGTCTAGGAGAAGTATGAAAGTACTTGTCATCGGGGGGACCTTGTTTATTGGTCGTCTCCTGGTGGAGGAATTAGTCAAAGCAGGCCACGATGTTGCCGTCTTGCACCGCAAGCCGAAGCACGACTTCGGACGGCGGGTGGAAAACCTCATGGCGGATCGGAACGATCCCGATGCGATGAACGAGGTTTTGTCCGGACGCCGGTTTGAGGCGGTCTACGACAACGTGTATGACTGGGAGCACGGCACCACGGCGGCCCAGGTGGAAGCCACCGTGCGCGCATGCGGCGGCAATCGCCTATCGCGCTATATCTTCATGTCGAGCGTGGCTGCCTATGGCGATGGACTGAACCATAAAGAGAGCGATCCGCTGGCTCCCGATTATCACGCGAATCCCTACATTCGCCAGAAGGCGAGTACCGAGCGCCAGTTGTTCCGGATGCACTCGCAAACCGGGCTGCCCGTGGTGACCTTCCGGCCGCCGTTTGTATACGGGCCGGGAAATCCCTTCTATCGCGAACAGTTTTTTTGGGATCGCCTTCGCGCAGGACGGCCGATCATCATTCCCGGCGACGGCCATCGCCTAATGCAGTTCGTTTATGTGCACGACCTGGTGCATGCCATGGTGCGTGCTTTGGAAGAACGGCGCGCCATCGGGGAGGCCTTCAATATCGGGGACCCGAAACCGCTGACACAAGTGGAATTCGTGGAGCGCGTCGCCAAAGTTGCCGGTGTGGAGCCTAACATGGTGCGCGTACCGCGTGACCTGATTCAGCAGGCCGGCGGCAACGCGATTGACGAACCGTACTACTTCGGCGAGTACATGGACATAGCGCCGATCACGGAAAACATCGGCAAAGTGACGCGCATGCTGAAGATGAAATTGACACCGTTCGAGGTCGGCTTGAAGGAGACTTACCGCTGGTACACGCGCAACCACAGGGCGCGCACCAGCGGCTTCGACTTCGATGACAAGTTACTCGTGATGGCGAGAACCGGGTCACCCGCAAGCGTGTGATCCCGGTCACTCCTATGTGTCAGTTAGTTGGTAGTTGCAGATTCGTGCCGGCTTCCTGATTGAGTCTTAGCGTCAGTTCACGATCTACAAGCGACAACGAAACCTGGTTGTGCGTGGCGCCGGAGGTGAAGTAATGCAGCGTGTCGCCCTCGACCCAATACGCTACAGCCGAGTAGATCGTGTGATCCTTAAACGCGATTAAGTAATAAGTCGCAGGCGTTGCGTTGGCCGGTGCTTCAGCGGGTGATGGGGACGGCTGATCCGGCAGGGGAGGCGCAGCCGCAAAATCCGGGCCGGGTCCGCCGCCGGGTGCTTGCGGATAAACCACAATAACATTTGGCTGTCCGGGCTGACTCGGCAAGACGCCTGGATCAATCGGCTGGCCCCCATCGTAGTAGCCGGTATAGCCTGCGTACCCACCCACATAGATCGGTA
>JAFAWA010000150.1 GCA_019242155.1 Terriglobia bacterium
CTATGCTTGACGCGTGAAGCGACTGCTGCAGGCCGGCCGCCAACATGAGGGATCCCAGGGACAGAACCCAGCGGCTCACGGACGGCACGAGGCGGCGGACATTCATGCGATTGCTCCGGTTGGACAACATGATGACATCCTACACCAATGCGCGCCCGGAAGCTGGCGTCCTCGTGGTGTATCTCGACCTCGGCACGGCCTCAAGACCCCTCGTCTCGCGGTGCCCCACCGCACTCGCCTCCCTCCCAAAAATCATCCGCGCGGGCGGCGGTCAGGCTTTGATGACCCCTTTTCAAGAAGGCTCTCGCTAGCGTTGGAACGTGCTGTGGCCTGTGGCTTGACGCTCACGTAGGATTATGTCAGCATTATGCCGCGAAATGCCGATACTTCCGGCAAACGCGTTTGGATGGCCGTTCAGAATCAGCCGGACAGTCATCAGCTAATCTGACGTCCTCCAGTCAAGGAGGGAAGATGTCCTCGAAGCGTTACCAAATCGTTTGTTTGCTCGTTGGCTTCGCCTCATTCGCCACTGGGCTTAACGCTGACCAAGTTGCGGTTTCGTGGGTGGGAATCGCTGGAAACTGGAGCGACGCCTCCGACTGGAAGCCGGCAGTCGTGCCGAATAATAGCGGCGGAACGAGCTATGCGGTCACTGTCAACGGGATCGGGATGTTCCCCACCAACCCCTCTGTCAATGTGGATATCAATCCAACCATCGACAGCCTCTTAATCGGCGGGGCTAGCGGCACTGTTACTGTCTCGGGAGCATTGACTGCCGGCACCGTCACTGGGGCACACATCGGCAGCGAAGGCGGCGCCCCTTCACAATTGATAGTCTCCGGCACCTTGAATGCGGGCACTGTGTCATTTTCCGGAAATGGGTCGAGTGTTTCCCTCGATGGGACGGCAAATATCGGCACCCTCACTTTCGGGCCCTGCGGCGGCTGCACTAACTGGGAGATATCCGGACTGGCTAATGTGGGAACGTGCTGCGGGGGCGGCATAGGAGTAATGGACGGAACTCTCAACGTTTCGAACAGTTTCGGGTTTGGCGGTGGAAGCCTCGGCGTGGGCGGGACAATCACTGTGGGCACCGGAAACTTGGCGTCTCTGAACTCGACCGCCACATTTGTGAATGCCGGATCAGCCGGCATCGGTGGCTTTGTAAGTCTCGGTGCTCCGAGCCTTTCCTTCGGCTCAGCCTTTGCAGTCGGGAGCAATGCGACCTACGACGAAGTGATCAGCGGCAGTTCGAGTTTTGGTACTTTGACCGTCTCCAACACGCCCAGCGATCCAGTTTCCCTCGACGGCACTCTGGTGATCACATTAGCCGATTCCTTCATTCCTGCCGTCGGACAGACCTTCACGATTATCACCAGTTCTAGCCCCTTGTGTTGTGGCCCGGGGGCCTTGCCTGTCCCTATCGTCGGCGCCTTCAGCAACATCGAAGGGCAGACATTCAACAATGGAACGGAGATGTGGGACGTGGATTATAGCCGAACGGGATACGTCCGTCTGATCGCGGCGCCGGCACCCCTAGCAACGCCCGAGCCTTCTATGTTTGGGCTCGGCGGCCTGGGAATAACCAGCATCGTCCTGCTCCGCCGCAGGCAGTTGAGGAAGGCTGCCGGAGTGCCCTGACCTGCTGCACGACAATGCGGCAATGGTGCGAAACGCAACGGCACAGGTTTGGTCTTAAAAATGCCGTTACAGCGGGCATGCACCTCCGGTCTGCAGTATTCGTTGCGATTCCTCTGCTCGCAAGCGCGCCATTCAGCTTCGGCCAGCAGACGCCGCCCGTTTCCGAGGACCCTCAAGCAAATCGCGCACTCCAAGCCACTTCGGATGATGCTGCCGCGCCCGCTGTTCCGGCGTCCGAACATAAGCGCATCTTCGGCATCATTCCCAACTACCGAACCTATCCCACACTCGCGGAGTATAAACCGATCTCGGCGGGCGAAAAATTCAAAATTGCAGTGGCCGATTCCTTCGATCGCGGCTCTGTGATCCTAGCCGCGGCGTTCGCGGGTAAAGGCCAACTGGCCAATGAGAACCCCTCGTTCGGCCAGGGAGTCGGCGGTTATGCGCGCTATTTCGCCGCCGGCTATTCCGATGTCGTCATTGGTAATTTCATGACCGAAGCGATCTATCCCGCCTTGCTGCATCAGGACCCGCGATACTTCCGCCGCGGCACGGGTACCGGAATCTCGAGACTCGGATATGCCGTCGGTCAAATCTTCTGGACCCACAAGGACTCGGGCGGCTCGCAGTTTAACTACTCGGAAGTTTTAGGGAATGCTACGGCCGCTGCGATTTCGAATGCATATTACCCTGATAACCGCACCGCCGGCAATGCCGTTTCCAAGCTTTCCGTTCAGCTCGGAATCGATATGGCGAGCAACATCCTCAAGGAGTTCTGGCCGGACCTGGACCGGAAGCTCTCCCGTAAACACCAGAACGCGAAGCAGGATACTACGGGCTATTGACCCGCCCCGCCCGCGTCGCGTTTTACAGGTTTTCCGTAAACTTCGATCCAAGCCACGTCCGACCAGCCGCCGGGTCCGTGGCCGCTGCCGGGCATCAGGTCTGTAAACCCAACTTCGTCCACGCGGCTCAGGTCCGGTTTCTCTACCCAGATGCCTTTGGGCAGGATTTTTGCCACGTCTAGGCGCAGCCAGCGGACGTCCGCCACCGAAAATTCGTTCTCGTTCCAATCTACTGTGGACCCGTCGGCGTGGTCACCCACGAGCCAGGTCCCGTTGGCGAGCTTAACCATCGGATGCACCTGGTGAAACCCGGACACCTTCGTCAGCCAGCGAATTTTCGCCAGTCCTGTCAAATCTACGAAGTTGTTTTTGTCTCGCAGAGCGGCGCCGCAGTTACTCTCGCATAGGCCCGTCCACAGATGGATCGGATTGCTGTCGTCGCCCGCCGCCCCAGTCAACTGAATATCTTTGCCGGAAGGTCCATATAGCTTCAGTTCCAGATTCGTATTGGCGGCGGCCTCGAGCGTCACCGCATGCTCCCCGCCTCCCGGCACCTGCTTCCACTCCTCGCGGAAGAAAAGCGGCGGACGCGCGGGGCCTTTCTTCTCTTGGGCAGCCCGCGGAGTTGCGGGAGCCTGGGCCAGCACATAGCCGGTAACTGCCGACCCGGCCAGAAACGGCAGGAGCGAAACCAAAACGCGTTTGGACATGAAGCCTCCTATGCGGTGGCTGCCAGTATATCAAAGGCGGCTCTGAGGCGCGGCGCGGTTCCGCATTCACAGACATGTAGAACAAATTCCGGCGATTGCCTTTAACGGCTTACGTTGTTGCATTTCGGAGTCGAGCCCATCCGAGTATTAGCCTGAAGGCGGAAAGGATCAATGTTTTCATCCCCCCGGCGAGTGATTCTCGCCTATAAGAATTTCGCCGCTAATCGCAATATCAGCCACATCGGTTTGGGAGTGGCTGCCATGAACACCGCTAAGGTGCTCAGAAGTTTCGGCATTACCGTGGATGTTTTGCCCATCATCAATGTAGCCGAGTTGAAGGCTCGCCTGACGAGCGAAGTGTCGCACGTGGTCGTCTCAGCTCCCTGGATCTCCAGCGCGGATTGGCTTTGCTTGCTCAATTTACATCCCGATGTGCGCTTCGCCGTCAACTGTCATTCCAATGTCGGCTTCCTTCAGGCGGATGCGAACGGCGTCCGGCTGGTGCGGGAAGCAATGGAGATGGAGCGCGGCGCGTGGAATTTTCACGTCGCAGGAAATTGCAAAAAGTTCTGCCGGTGGGTCGCCGATACCTATTCTGCGCCTTGCCGCTATCTGCCCAACCTGTATTATCTGGAAAATAGCATCCCGAGCCGCCGTCCCTTATTTGCGGGCGGTGCCCTGCGTATCGGGGCATTCGGCGCGACGCGGCCCTTGAAAAATCTGATGAGCGCAGCGGGGGCAGCGGTGGAAGTTGCCGCCCACCTGCATGCCGACCTCGAACTCTGGCTATCTTCGGGCCGAACCGAGGGAGGCGGCGGCATCCTCGACGCTGTTCGGGCCATGGTGAACGGCCTCCCCAATATTCGCCTGGTCGAATCGGGATGGCAGAGTTGGCCTAAGTTCCGAACCACTGTGCGCCACATGCACCTACTGTTGCAGCCCAGCTACACGGAGTCTTTCAATATGGTCACGGCCGATGGCATTGCCGAAGGTGTTCCGTCGGTCGTGTCGCAAGCCATCGATTGGGCTCCCGAGCATTGGAAAGCGCCCATCGATGATGTTCACGAAATCGCGCGCGTAGCCCGCTATCTCCTTAACGATCCACACGCCGCCGAAGACGGCCTGCGCGCTCTCGAGGGCCATAACCGTGAAGGCCTGGAGGCGTGGAAACGGCACCTCGCAAGTTAAGCGGGGCAGCACTCCGCGAGGACCCGCCTCTGAGCGGGTCCACCGCATGCCGCTCTTTTCAGCTCTTGCCTGCCAACTCGGCCGCCTCGTGTACCAGGATGCCCATCTTCGGGTGCGAAGGCTCAAACGCCGGATGGATACCGAACTCCTCCAGCGCTTCCGTGGTCGCCGGTCCAACCGAACCCACGAAGATCCGCCCCAGCGCATCCAGAGTCTGCTGTTCGATTCCCTCCTGCCGTGCGACGTCAAGTAAATGGGCAATCTGCACCCCGGTTGTAAACAGCACGACCGGAAATTCTCCTGTAGCCAACCTTCGCGCTGCCTCGCGCAGCGGCTCGATATCCTCAGGCAATTCCCATCGGTACACCTTCACCGCGGTTACCTCTGCGCCGCGGGCGCGCAAGCCGTCGATCAGTTCCGGGTTCGGGCGGCCATACTCCTGAATGGCGATCTGCTTTTCGGGACGCCCCGCGGTTACGGCCAGCACTTCCCGCCACGTGTTCGGCTCGGGCGCAATCAAAGTCGGTGTCACGTTCATGGCCCGCAGCACGGCTGCCGGTTTAGAGCCGCGCGCCACTACAGTAACCCCGCGCAGCGCATCGGCGAACGCGGTAGGAGGAAGGCGGGTAGCCAGCGTACGGTCCAGTTGCCGCGTGCCCACACCCGTTAGTAGAATTACCATGTCGAACGCGCGGGCTAGAAGCTTGTCTGCAAAATCGAAAATCTCCCGGCTCTCTTCGAGTGGGGCTTCCCTCATGGATGGGGCAACGAACGGGTTGCCTCCCTGTTTTCGGATCAACTCCGCAATTTCTGCCGCGCGTCGGCTTTCGAGCGCAAGTACGGCCTTCCCTAGAAAAGGCATAGCCTATTTTACGAGGCGTCCATACTTGCCATCGAAACAAAGCTTGGTAGATTCTGTGTCAATATAGGTGGCTTGACCTTGGCAGTGCAGCCCCAAAGCCCATGGCAGCCGGACTTCGCGGTTCTGGAGGAAGCGCCCATTCCCTGCCACGAGCTGGATCTCGAAGGCAGGATCGTGCGCGTCAACGCGGCGGCTTGCCGGCTGCTGGGAATCGGATCGGAACAGCTCCTGGGTCACCATGCCTGGGAATTCGTCGTTTCCGAGGAACGCGCTTCGGCTCACGATCGCATTCTGCGAAACATGGTGGGCGCGCAGTCTCCCGCGTCCGTCGAACGGAACTGGATCCGCATGGACGGCGCGCGCCTGGTTCTCGAAATTCACACCGTCCAAATCCGCGATCCGCAGGGCCGGATCACAGGCCTCCGCACGTTCCTGATGGATGTAACGGCTCGTAAGCGCGCCGAGGAGGCTCTGCTCAAGGCGCAAGAGGGCCTGGAACATCGCATTCAGGAGCGCACCTCCGAATTGGAGCTGGCCAACCAGCTTCTTCGGCGCGAGATCGAGGAACGCCATCAGGCCGAAGAAGCGCGCCGCAAGTTAGAAGCTCAGGTGCAACACGCGCAGCGCCTGGAAAGCCTCGGCGTTCTCGCGGGCGGCATCGCCCACGACTTCAATAATCTTCTGGCCAGCATCATGGGCTATGGCAGCCTCGCAGCTATGGATTTGGCCGAAGGCTCTCGTGCCCGCAAAGCCATAGACCAAGTTCTCATCGCGGCCAAGAGCGCCGCCGGTCTCACGCAGCAGATGCTGGCCTATTCCGGCCGGGGAACCTTCATTCTGGAACCGGTCGACCTCACGCAAATGATCGAGAGCGTCGTAAGACTTCTCGAATCCACGGTTCCCAAAAAGGTCGCATTGCAGCTCAATTTGGCGGTCGGTTTACCTTGCATTTACGCCGATACCAGCCAGATTCGTCAGGTGGTAATGAATATTATCACCAATGCCGCCGAATCCATCGGCGATAACTTAGGCACTGTCTCCGTCACAACCAGCGCGGCTCATTACCAAACGGCCGAGCTTCCGGCCTCGGAAAGCGGCGAGGGCTTACCCGCCGGCGAGTACGTATGTTTGCGGGTCACCGATACCGGCTGCGGCATGGACGCTGCGACCGTAAGCAAAATCTTCGATCCTTTTTTCACAACCAAGTTCACCGGCCGCGGCTTAGGACTAGCCGCGGTCCTCGGAATCGTGCGCAGCCACCAGGGCGCTATCCAGGTGAACAGTTTGCCGGGAACTGGTACGACCTTTCGCGTGTACTTCCCCGCCGTTTCTGAGGTTTCGACGCCCGACGCAACCCGTCACGAGTGGTTGGGGTCCTGGCGTCAGGAAGGTCTGGTGCTGGTGGTGGAAGATCAGCCATCCGTGCGCGATCTCGCCCGCCTGATTCTGGAAGAGGCCGGGTTGACCGTCCTGACGGCCGACGATGGACGGCACGCTATCGAGGTCTTCCTCCGGCATGCCCACGAAATCCGCGCCGTTCTCCTCGATCTCAATATGCCCGGAATGGACGGAGCCGAAGTGTTGGCGCATATCGAAAGCCATGCGCCCGAAGTGCGCGTCGTTCTCTCGAGCGGCTACAACGAACAGGATGTTACCGCCAAGCTGAACGGCCGCCGCGCCGACGGTTTCCTCAGGAAGCCTTACCACCCTTCCGAGCTGATTGCCCGTTTCCGGTCGATCTGGTGAGTGGGCGCAGTCATTGATGATACAATGGCGAGGACTCCAGGTTAGTGCCTTTAACTCCTGTGACATGCGATGTTTGCATCGGAGCAGGGAGATAGCGAATCCAAGAAAGTACTCATGGCCCAAGTGGTTCCCAGCGTGACTGTTCTCCGCGATCAGGCCGAGCCTTTACTAGCGGCCATCGGCAACACGCCGCTGCTCCGTTTGGATAAGGTGTCGCGGCCATACCCCGGAATTGAGATTCTGGGCAAGGCCGAGTTCTTCAACCCCGGCGGTTCCGTCAAAGACCGTCCCGCGCTCAACATGATTCTCGACGGCGAGCGTTCCGGCAAGCTGACTCACGACCGGATTATTCTCGATTCCACCAGCGGCAACACCGGAATTGCTTATGCCATGATCGGCGCGGTTCGCGGTTATCGCATTCGCCTGTGCCTCCCGGCCAATGCTTCTATGGAACGGAAGCGTATCCTCAAAGCCTACGGCGCGGAGACGATTTTTAGCGATGCCGGAGAAGGCTCCGACGGCGCGATCCGGCTGTGCCGCCAAATTTACATGGCCGACCCGGACGTGTATTTTTATCCGGATCAATATAACAACCCCGCCAATTGGAAAGCACATTTCGAGCACACCGGCCCGGAGATTATCCAGCAGACCGGCGGCGCGATCACGCACTTCGTCAGCGCGATGGGAACAAGCGGGACTTTCGTCGGCGTCACCCGTAGATTGCGCCGCGAGCTTCCCGGAGTGAAGTGCTATTCGGCCCAGCCCTCGAGCGGCTTTCACGGACTTGAAGGGTTGAAGCACATGCCTTCCGCTATCGTGCCGGGCATTTACGACGAACAGCTAGCCGACGGCAACTTTTGGATCGAGACGGAAGACGCCTATGCCATGGTGCGGCGTCTGGCGCGTGAAGAGGGTCTGCTGGTCGGCATCTCTTCGGGTTGTAATGTGTATGCCGCGAGCCTTTTGGCGCGGGAACTCGCCGAGCGCGGCGAGTCCGGGGTGATCGTTACCGTGCTTTGCGATAGCGCCGAGAAATATTTGAGCGAACATTTTTGGGATGAGTAACATTCGGATTGAACCCGAACCCTGGGCAGCGATGGTGGCCCACGCCCGCCAGACGTACCCGAACGAGTGCTGCGGCGCTATGATCGGCTCCATTAACGACGGCGTCA
>JAFAWA010000286.1 GCA_019242155.1 Terriglobia bacterium
CCTAGTGTGGCAACAGAACCACTTTGCTGGGTATGCCGGCGTCTGAAGATCAGCGCCTGGCGTGAGATCGAGCAGCAGATTCCCGCCCAGGAATAGCCCGGTTCGCATCCAACGGCCTTCCACTCTCGCAATACTTGTATTAGTCAAACGCCGTGTTAGACAGCCAAATGCCGAGCGCACGTAACCTCTGCTACAATCCTGCGAGTGCATTCCATTCGTAGTAACGGGAGGAAGCGTGGCAACTGCAGCGTCACCGGCTAGAACTGAGAAGCCGGCCCGTAAGATCGTGCTTTGGATCCTATGCGTCCTGGCGGCATGCGAGTTCTTGGTGGCCGGCGGGATGAAGCTGATAAGCCATCCGATGGAGGTGGATATGTTCGCCAAAATCGGAATCGGCCAATGGTTCCGCTATTTCACGGGAGTCATTGAGGTGCTCTGCGCCATCGGTCTGCTGATTCCCCGCCGTAGCCGGGGAGCGGCGCTGTTGCTCGCGCTGGTGATGATCGGCGCACTGACCCTGCACCTTACGAAATTCAGGGGCACAGAGTATTCTTCTCCCTGGGCAGCCCTTATCACTTTGATCGTGGTACTGGCAATTGCCCGACTTCGGCGTACGATGACGGCACGTGCCTAAAAGCGCGTCACTTCCGTCAAGTTAAAATTCCGCACCTTCATCGCGGGCACCACCATATCGATACTCTCCTCGCCTGAGGCGCGCACTGCCGGCGACAGCATCTCGACGTTCGACAACAGTTCGATGAGGCTCTGGTTAAACCGGAAATTGCGCACACCGGCAGCTATTTCGCCGCCCTCAATCAGAAAGGTGCCGTCGCGAGTCATGCCGGTAAAGATCTTTTCGTAAGGATCCACTTCCCGGATATACCAGAAACGCGTTACGAGAATTCCGCGCTCGGTGGATTCGATCATCTCGTTGAGAGAAGCATCTCCCCCCGCAAATACGATGTTGCCCGGCGCTTCGCCCAGTTCGTTGGGCAGCGGGAAACCGTGCCCGGTCGGAGGGACGCCGGCGCGTGCCGCCGCCGCGCGGCTATAAGCGACCTCGCAGACCGAACCGCGCTCCACCAGCCGCAAGCGCCTGCGCGGGACGCCTTCGCCGTCGAAGGGAGGGCCGGCCTGCAGCGGGTCCAGGCAATCATCGTGAATCGTGATATTCTCCCCGAACAGTTTCTGGTTCGCGCGGTCTACCAGGAAACTGCGGCCATCGCGGATCGCCGTAGCGCTGAAATCGCCAAACATCTGCCCCACCAGATCGAGCACTGCGGCGGGTTCGAGCACAACGGTGTAACGTCCCGGCGGTATCGCTTTGGGCTCGCGGGAGCGCTCGGCTTTCCCCGCGGCTGTGACGGCCAGCTGCAATGGGCTCAGATCCCCGTAATAGCCGGCCCCAGCCTTGGCCCAGCCGGAGCTATCGGCCGTCATAGCGGTAATGGAGAAGCGCGCCGAGGTTTCGCCGTGCCACCCGAAGACACCGCGGCTATTCAGTAACGCGAATCCGGAGGCTCCGGTGGAATAGATCCCGGCTGCGGTCTGCCCCTTGTCCTCTACTGCGGCAACTGCCTCCGCGACCGCGAGCGCCCGCTCCTGCGGCGAGGCCTGAGCCGTGGCTGCGTACCAGCGGCGTAGTTCCGGATACTCAGCCGGCTCAGCCAACGGCAACAAATCAGGATCAGGTTCGGTAAGACGGGTGATGGCAATCGCAGCCTCCACCACCTCGCGAATTCCGTCCTTGTCAAACCGGTTTGTGGAGGCGCGTGCGGTCCGGCCATCGATCAGACACCGCACCGAAAGATGTCCCGCCCGCTCCGCCACGTTCTGGTGGATGGTGTTGTTTGCGAACCGCGTGAGCGCGTGCTCGCCGCCGGCGATAACCGCTTCTACTTCGCGCACACCCTGAGCCCGCGCGAAATCCGCCACTTGGCCGAAGATAACTTCCGCCCCGTTCCGGGTGAATAAATCATCCGGCATAGGCGCCTCCGATTTTGATGTTCCGGAATCGCGCTGGGCTCGCTCCGTGCCCTGTCCCCATTACCTGTTCCGGCTGCCCCTTACCGCAGTTAGGGACGCCCCATAACGTCCAATGCTCGCGGCTCGCAATCGCGGCGCACGAATTCCAGAACTCGGTCGAGATGCCGCTATAGCTGGGGTTCTTCAGCATGCGGACGCGTTTGCCGTTTCGGATCTCCCAGCCGATTTCGCAGCCAAACTGAAAGTTGTACCGCTTGTCGTCTATCGACCAGCTTCGGTTGGTCTCCATGTAGATCGCGGGACGCCCGTTTCTTCCGGCGTCGAAGACCTCTTCGAGCGACTGTTCGCCCGGCGCCAGGCTCACATTCGTCATGCGGATGAGCGGCAAGCGCCCCCATCCGTCCGCGCGCATGCAGCCATTGGACCGGTTCTCGCCGATGCGAGCCGCTGTCTCCCGTGAAGTCATGTAGCCGGTAAACAGCCCGTTGCGAATAATGGGAGTCGACTGCGCGGGAACTCCTTCGTCATCGAATGCGAAGGTGCCGAGACCGGGCCCGTGCTCCAGACGCGCGTCGCACATCACATTCACTATCTCCGAACCATACCGCAGCTTGCCGAGTTGATCGATGGTCAGAAAGCTCATTCCGGCATAGTTCGCTTCCGTGCCCAAAACGCGGTCCAGTTCGATGGGGTGGCCTATGGACTCGTGAATCTGCAGCCCGAGTTGCGAGCTATCGAGGATAAGGTCGAACTCGCCTTCGGGACATTGATCGGCACCGTGCAGCGCGACGGCTTCTTCCGCGATCCGGGGCGCATTTTCGAGCGGCCGCAGTTCCTCGACCAGCTCGTAGCCTTTGAGTTGATATTGACCCCCGAAAGAATTCGGATAAGAACGCCTCTGGATCTCGCCGTCTTTAAAGCTCAAGGCCGAAAATCCGGCTCCGGACACATAACGCGTCTGATCGATCACGCTTCCCAGAGTCGAAGCGAATACCTGGCGGCGGCGTTCGAAATGCATCGAGCCTTCAGCGAGGCTGATGCCGGGCACGCGGCGCAACTCCGCATCGATGGCCAATAGCGTAGCAAGCTGCTGATCGATCGAGATCGAAAACGGGTCAATGCGGTACGGCGAAACCCAGGCCGCCTCGTATTTCTGCTCGGGTACCAGCGACACATCGTCTTTTCGGACCGCGGTGCTGGCACGTGCAATCTCGAGCGCGAGAGCTGCCGCGGCTTCCACCCCTTGCCGCGACAGATCGTCGGTAGCGGCAAAACCCCAGCATCCGGACACAAGCACACGAATCCCCAGCCCTACGGATTCGTTGCTCGAAACGTGCCCTGCTTTGCCGTTCTTGGTGGTAATCTCACGATCGCGAATTTCAATCGCGCGCGCGTCGGCGTAGGACACGTTGCCACGCGTAACTGCGTCGAGCGCCTGTAAGGCAAGATCTCTCATGGTGGTTTAAATTCTGATCGAGCTTGCGCCGAAGGAACCTGTCGGGCAAGCTACCCGCAGTCTACCGCAGCGCGGGGTGAGAGAGGCCGAGCCGAGGGGGTTGCCGATGCCGAAGGTGCCGTCAGTCCGGTAAAGCGCACGAGCCATTAGAGGTCTTCAATCGTGCCTAAGACCGGTGAAGGCCTTAGGGGTGTCCTAACGCACGAGTTCCTTGCGGACGCGAGCGAGGAGCCTGCTGGCGCGCGCTCCGGGACTCTCGCCGGGTAAGGGAGCTATTTCAATGTCCGGTGCAACTCCTGCGACCTCGTCGGAGTTGTCTCGGCGCAAGCGAACGCAATCGGGGATCTTTATGGATAGGTGCAGATGCGGGAGCACAAATGGAGTTCCTGCGGCCATGAATCCGCAGCCGTCGCCCCATGTCCGCATTCCGATTGTCCTTGCGATTCCGCTGTCGCGCATGAGGGCTGCGTAGCCCTCCGCAGCCGAGCCGGTGCCACTGTCGGTGATAACGAACGTTGGTCCTTGCCATGCACCGCGTACCGGATCAGCGATGCTTGCCCAGTATAAGGCGCGCGCGGCAGGAGGCTCGAAGGATCCCGGTTCGGCATAGTCCATGTGCCCGCTGGTGTAACCTGATTCGATCAAGCGGGTACAGTCTGATGTCCCCCACGGGCGACGTTCAGTCCAAACCCAGGTCATAGAGCAGGCACGGCTCGTAGCGAGTCGCGTTCGCTCTTGGAAGGCGTTGATTGCCTGTTCCAAGGCTTTTTGCGTCGCTGGAGAGATATTGCCCGACTTGGCCGCTGCCTGCAGAATATGTATCTGCTCGTTGAAATAGGGAACCGCGACGGAGCTTGCCGAAAGCAACAGAGGGGCGGAGCGGATGGGTTTCTCTGTAAATGCGCGTACGGCCCAATCCCCGAGATCATTGCCGCCGCCGTTTCCGCCTATATCAACAAGTACAGCGAGCGGCTTCTTGTCCCGGAGACTCCGGAGCCGTGCGCCAAGCGTTTCGAGCCAAGCCTGATCGATTGCCCTCCCGATTGCGCTACGATCGGGGGTCCGGCCGGACCGGTTAAGTGTGGCCCAAACCTCTCTGCAAATCGCCGGATATTCAAGAGCGCGAAAACGAGGAATTCGGATAATGGCAATTCTCTGGCGGCCGGATTCAATCGTGCCGGAACGAAATGCGGCGCTCAGTCCGTCCGTCAGGAGAGTAAAGCCCGGCAGGGACTCAAACGGTAATGAAAACTGCACACTTGTTCTGGCTTCATATCCGTAGGCAGCGCATGCGGTCGTTGCATCCGACGGCGGCGAAGGCACTGCGGGGTCAGCGATGCTAGCACCCTGCAACTCCGAGGCTTCAAGGTGGCCATCCCGAAAGCCGGAGACGAACGAGACTATCGCCGCCTTTGCTTCCTCAACCGAATTTGCCTTTTGTATCGCGGACCTTGTTTTTAGCTCCAAGGCCGGGATATCCACGCCGCTCTCAGGTGAGCCGAACCACGCGAGATGAGAGTACGAACGTTCGAGTTCAGCCTTCAAGGACTCATAGTCTGCAAGCCATTCCGATTTTGCAGGATGAGGGAGCGGTTCCTGTGCGCTCGCATTCCAGAGGCATGCAAGCGCCACACCGATTAAGGGCAGAGGGGGCAGGGGGACTCGCATCGCTCGGGCGGGCCTGCCTTCATCGATCGAACCAGGCCTTTACTCCTTATCGGATTGTCCTGTCGGCAGGATGATTTTACCGCACTACTGGGACTCAGACTCAAGTTCGACGCCGGCGCCGAAGAGAAAGAGGCAACCGCGCGGCGGCTCTGAAGCACAGCTGAATTCGCAGCACGACCAGTTTTGAGACATGCGGACGCGCTACTTTTTGCGGGTGAACCTGCCGCAATCGACCGTCTGAATAGTGCCGGGTTGAGCGTTATCAAGCGCAGCCATAATCACCGGGAGATGGAGCTTGAGGATGTCCCATTCAACAGAGGACAAGGCCACGATGGCAATGCTGCGCCCCGTCAGGTCTTGCTCGTAGGTCAGTGTCTGGTCGCCGGTTAAAAACACTTCGATGCCGTCGTTTTCAGCTGTCCGCAAAAGTTCGCCGTTCTTAAGTCCGGCCCAGCCTTTATAACTGACCGTAGCCACGTCATGTGGCCCGAGATTCTTGCGCAACCGATGCGCCAGATTTTCGTCAAGCAAAACCCTCACCGATTAGGCTGCTCACGATGCGCGTGGGCAAACTCAATGAGACGCTTAATCTGGTCAATGGAGAGCGAAGGCCAGTCCTCGTGGATGTCCTCAATGCTGTCGCCCATCTCGAAGCTGTTCACAATGCCCTCAGGCATTATGCGCGTACCGCGCACAATCGGCCGTCCCGACACCTTGCCCGGAATTTGCTCAATCAGTTCACAGGCTATCCAGTCGATGCCCGCATGTGTGTCTAGGTCTGCCATGCTCTTACCCTGCTTACATGGTAGCCTCTCACCACGCCGGGCTGTGGCTTCTCGCGAAAAACGGCTGGGACCGCGTTCTAAAACTTGGTCCTTTTGCGACTCAGCAGCGCTGCGCATACTAGCGAACGAATGGTGCCCCAAGCTTAGCTATTCCGAAAAGAATCCCGCGGCGGTCCCGGGTTCCTTCTCATCTGGGCGTAATCAATCCACCCAGCTTATCCTGTTCGCTGGCCGCCACACGCGGGAAACGGGCGGCGTACGCCTCTCCATACTTCAGACCTGTTCCGGTGTTATACAGGACAATGCGGTCCCTGGAATTCAGGAATCCCGACGCCAGGAGCTTCTCCAGAGCCGCTACACAGGCGGCGCCTTCCGGGGCCGCGAAGATGCCTTCGTCGGACGCCAGTTTGATGCCTGCATCCAGCATCTCGGAATCGCTCACGGCAAGCGCTCTTCCACCGCTTTTGCGAACGGCTTCGAGCACCAGAAAATCACCGATGGGCTTGGGCACGCGCAGACCGCTCGCCAGCGTCCGGGCGTCTTCCCAAAAGCGGCTGCGCGGCTCATTATCTTCGAACGCGCGCACAATCGGCTGGCATCCCTCTGCCTGCACCGCGATCATCTTGGGACGGCGGCTGCCGATCCAGCCCAGGCGCTCCATTTCTTGAAACGCCTTCCACATGCCGATCATTCCCACTCCGCCCCCGGTCGGATAGAAGATCGCGTCCGGCAGTTCCCAATCCATCTGCTCGGCGACCTCGTATCCCATGGTCTTCTTGCCCTCGATGCGGTAAGGCTCCTTCAGCGTGCTGAGGTCGTACCAGCCTTCCTGCGCGGACTGCTCCGCCACCATCCTCGCGCAGTCGCTGATGAGGCCATTCACCAGCGTGACCTTTGCGCCGCATGCTCGGGACTCGAGATAATTCGACTCTGGGACGTCATTCGGCAAGAAGATGTGAGCTTCGATTCCTGCCGCCGCGGCGTAGGCGGCAAGAGCCCCGGCCGCGTTCCCCGCTGACGGGATCGCCACTTTGCGCACTCCCAACTCCGCGCACATCGAGATCGCGCAGGAAAGCCCGCGCGCTTTGAACGAACCTGTGGGATTGAGGCCTTCGTCTTTGATCCAGAGATTCTCCGCTCCTAAGCGCGCGCCCAAGCGCCGCGAGCGCACGAGCGGGGTCCAGCCCTCGCCCAAAGAAACGATGAACTCTTCTAGCGGCGGCAGCACCGGCCCATAGCGCCACATGTTGGCGCGCCCATTGCGCACTTCGCGTCGCGGCCATCGATGGCGAAGATAGTCCAGATCGTAGCGCACCAGCAGCGGTCCGCCGCATTCACAGAGACCCGCCGGCTTCGAAGCATCGAATCTCTGCCCGCACAAGCTGCACTCCAAATGTGTGGCTCTGGGCACTCAGAGAAGAGTCTAGCATCGGTCGTTGGTTTCGTTCGGAGAAAAGCGGCCCGAGGTCGTGCAGATAAACCCGTTCGGTGACGCTTCGGAGGCTCTCTAACTTAACCCGGCAGTTCCGCTATTACGCCGTTAAATGAGGAGTGAGCAGCCGGGTAATCGTTCCCACCCAAGCCGAAGCCTCATCCGCCGCGTCGCCGGGCTTGGGGAGCGCCGCGTCGATGATCACATCCCCTAAGTGGTCAGATACACTGAGCGCCGCCACTTTCAATCGCGGGCTTTTGTCCCGTGCCGCCTCAACAAGCTCACGAGCGCTCTCAAGACTCGGACTAATCAGGAGCAGATCGAATACGACCTCAGGCTCCTTCAGCCATTCGAGACCGTCATCGGCAGTTGTGGCCGGCCAAGTCTGGTAGCCCGCCCCTGCGAGAACGCTCCCCGCCCACACCACAAAACCTAGGTCATCGTCTGCGATCAGAATCGATTTTCGTACTTCGCCCTGAGCCACTCTGGCCGGGAATGTTAACATCTCGCGAGTACCAAAGATAATCGGGGGATTCCCTGGTTAGCCTCTATGTAGCTCGCTTACCCGGTTAAAATCTCGTAATAAAGTTCAAAGGTGCGCTTGAAGACTGGACTCCGCGCGTAAAAAAGGCAAAACTAGAACGTCGTGCTGCCGGAGAGATGTTGAAGTGGGTACCGAAAGCAACGAACGCCGGGCCCATGGTCGATTCGCAATGGCCGCCCCGATGTCTTATGAGTCGTTGGGCAGTATCGGGGACTCGTGTCGCGGCGAAGGCCGAATCGTCAATCTTTCCTCCGGAGGCCTGCTCTTCCAATCCCGTGGCACATTCCGTCCCGGTATGACACTCGAATTTCATGTTCCATGGCCCGGACCGTCCGGCCGGGTTCCTCGGCTTCGGCTGCGCATTACCGGTAGCGTGGTCCGTGTCGACGGGTCCTTGATCGCGGTCGCCATCACGAGCTACGAGTTTCAGGCCGCCAATCAATCGCTCGCAACCGGGCAATAGACACGTGCCCGGTATCCTAGCATTGAACTTCGGGCCCGACCGCCGTCGTAACCTAAGGTAACAGTCGCAGAACAAGTGGGACCTGCCGCCTCGTGTGCGGCCTTAGGCCCTTCTACTTTTGTACGGACTAATAGACGAATCAATTCAAATGGCTGAATCTCCCATTACCCCCCGCGCCCAGGACTTCGCCGCCTGGTATCAGGACGTTGTACTCCAAGGCGATCTGGCCGAACCCGCCGAGATCGTCAAAGGCTGCATGGTCATCAAGCCCAACGGCTATGCCGTCTGGGAGCTGCTGCAGCGCGAGCTCGACCAGCGCTTCAAAGCCACCGGCCACCAGAACGTCTACTTCCCTCTGCTCATTCCGCAGAGCTTTATGCAGCGTGAAGCGGAGCATGTGGAAGGCTTCTCTCCGGAGCTCGCGGTGGTTACGATCGCCGGCGGCAAGGAACTGGATGAACCGTACGTGATCCGGCCGACCTCGGAAACCATCATCGGACATTTCTTCGCGCGTTGGATTCAAAGTTGGCGCGACCTGCCGATGCTCGTGAACCAGTGGGCTAATGTGATGCGCTGGGAACTGCGCACGCGCATGTTTCTGCGAACTACAGAGTTCCTATGGCAGGAGGGCCACACGGCACACTCGAGCCATGAGGAAGCTTTGGAAGAAGTGCTGCGCATGCTGAATGTCTACGCGGAAGTCGCTGAGGACGTTATGGCGATTCCCGTCATCAAAGGTGCTAAAACCCAGTCCGAAAAGTTCGCCGGCGCGCTGCGCACCTTTTCCATCGAGGCCATGATGCAGAACGGCCTCGCTCTGCAGGCCGGCACCAGCCATGACCTGGGGCAGAACTTCGGAAAAGCGTTCGATGTCCGGTTCCAGAACAAACAAGGCCAACTGGAATATGTTTGGCAAACGAGCTGGGGTGTCAGCACCCGCTTAATCGGCGGCCTGGTGATGACGCACTCGGATGACAAAGGCCTGGTGCTGCCGCCCCGAATCGCGCCCGTGAAAGCCGTGCTGGTGCCGATTTACCGCAAAGACGAGGAGCGAGCCAATGTGCTCGAAACGGGAGCGCGCATCGCGGCGGAGGTCGGAGCCAAACTCGACGACCGTGAAGGCCAGACGCCGGGCGCGAAGTTTTTCCATTGGGAGCGCCGCGGCGTACCGATTGTTTTAGAGCTAGGTCCCCGCGATCTGGCTTCAGGGAATATCGTGATCAAGCGGCGAGACACCGCAGCCAAGCAGTCTGTGTCCCAATCAGCGCTCGCAGCTGCCTTGCCCGCAGCTCTCGATTCGATGCAGAAGGACCTGTTCGATGCCGCCCGGCGGCGTCTCGACAACAATACCGTTCTTGCAAACTCGCTTGCCGAGGTTGAATCCATACTCGCCGATGTGACGGCCGAGAAGGGCGGTGGCAAGTTCGTAATGGCGCACCTTAAAGATGATCCCGCCTGCGATGCCCGCCTGAAGGAGTTCAAAGCCACCGTCCGGTGCGTGCCTCTTCTCGACAAGTTCGATGGCGGCGGCAAATGCGTCGTTACCGGCGAGCCGGTAGAACGCCGCGTGGTGATCGCGAAAGCCTACTGAGTTGGCGAGCTTGGCTACCATTGAGAAGTATGGCGATTGAGACTGACCGTCTTTACGATCGGGATTTTGTTGAATGGACGAAACACACCGCGGAGAATCTACGCGAGGGGCGGATCAGTGCATGCGACATCGCTCTGGTTGCGGAGGAGATCGAAGACATGGGAAAGCGCGATCAGCGCTCTGCCAGAAGCAATTTGCGAATTCTTCTTCACCATCTCCTCAAATGGAAACTGCAGCCGGGGAAGCGAAGTACATCTTGGAGAGCATCGATCGTGGAGCATCGCCGCCGGCTTCACGATCTGTTCCTCCAGTCCCCTAGCCTTAGAAACCACGTGTTTTCCGGGCTGAATGAGGTTTACCGGGATGCGCTCACGGACGTTGAGGTGGAAACCGGCCTAAAAGCCATTCCGGAACGGTGCCCTTGGCAGATTACCGAGATTTTGCGCCCGGATTTCTTCCCCGATTGAAGGCACTCCCGCATTTCGTGGGACAAATCCCCCTTCAGCCCCGCTGTTGCTCCACGCTCTCGAGCAGTTCCGAAAGCTGCCGCGCCACCTCAGTGCGGCCGCCGAAACGCCACTGATTGTAAGTCAGCGTGAACCGGCGAACCGCTACCCCGAGTTCTGTACCGGGTAGGGAGGCTGCGAATTCCGCAGGTGTGAACCAAGCCGGTTTCTGATAGCCGCGGCGCCCCAGGCAAGCGAGCATCCGGTCGTAGAGCAGTGTGGCATCGCCCGCGGCCGCGGTACCTCGCCGCACCCGGCGCGCCCCGATGCGATGCCGCGCGAGACGCCTCAGGCGGGGCCACAGAAGCCACCCGGATAGAGCCGCGCCAACCAATAGAACCATGCCGAGCCCATTCTGCCGAAACCAGGCGAACGCCAGCGCCGGCCAGTCCACGCCGGCTCCCGCCAGAGAATCGAACCAGCGGATGCCCAACTTGCGCCCACCCTGTTCCACCCGGTAGGAAAGAGTCCCCTGGCGGCGCACATCGTAGCTGACCACCCAATCCTGCCAGAATGTCTGCGCCGCATCCACATACAGCCCCAGTTTGGCCAGCACGGCGAAGCCTTGGGCATAGGGATCCGGCGGGGTGGGGTCGAAGGTGCTCCAGCCGTGCTCCGGCAGCCACGCCTCCACCCAGGTGTGCGCGTCGGAAGCCCGCACCAGCCAAAGATCGGTAATCGGGTTGTATACGCCGCTCTGAAATCCTGTAGCCAGCCGCGCGGGAATGCCCAAAGTTCGCAGCATGACCGTCATCGCCGAAGCGAAATATTCGCAATAGCCCTTCCTCCGGGTGAATAGGAACCACGCCAAAGGATCGCCCACGTCGTGATCCGGCATTTCGAGCGTATAGCCGTAGTCGTGCCGCAAGCGGCGCTCTACCGCGCGAGCGCGTTCGAGGTCGGTGATCGCACCTTCTGCAAAGAAAGCAGCCAGTTTCGGAATACGCGCGTCGAGCGGCGGTAACTGAAGGTACTGGCGGCGTACATCCGGCGGCAGAACCGGCTCGGGCTGCAGCGGAGCCGCGGTTTCCGGCGGACCATCGACCAGGCTGTAGGCGTCATAACTGAATCCTTCCGGAGGAACCCGCGTCAGCCGATAGCTCCCGGTTTCATTGCGGATAATCGAAGGCTGCCGCAGATTCACCCGCGCCGGACTACCGGCGAAGAACAGCGTATCCGTCGTAACGGCGTTCAACTGTACGTGATAATTGATCCTCCGGCCGCTCGGCAAAAAGCCGGAGGGCACAAGCTTCGCCTCTCCGTTTTCAACCGGAATCGGCTCTTCGTGAGGATGCGGGTTCGACCAGCCTTTGCCGTCGAATACCGTCAGCGCGCCGCCGCACCATTTCAGACCGGGCAGCACCTCCTGACTGAATACACCTACGTGCATCACGGG
>JAFAWA010000537.1 GCA_019242155.1 Terriglobia bacterium
GGAAAAAATGCGGGCTC
Source organism: Terriglobia bacterium (assembly GCA_019242155.1). Taxonomy (GTDB): domain Bacteria; phylum Acidobacteriota; class Terriglobia; order Bryobacterales; family Bryobacteraceae; genus PSRJ01. Next base: position 18 of record JAFAWA010000537.1, read on the forward strand.
GTGCGAAACTCGGGGTATATGCGGGACGCGGCACTCCTGGACCACATCTCGCGCCTGCCGCACGCCCGGGGCAATTTCAAGCAACTGGTTCGCGAACTGGGCGCCAAAGGCACAAGCCGGGAAGAGTTGGAGGCGGCGCTGGCGCGGATGACCGCGCGCGGCGACCTTATCGAAGTACGCCCCGGCCATTACACGGTTACCGCGCGCAGCCGCGAGTTCGCGGTGGGCCGGCTGCACATGCACCGGGAAGGCTATGGCTTTCTGATTTCGGAGCGGCCGATCGAGGGCATCACAGGGGACGTCTTCATTCCGCCGGAATCCGCGGAAACCGCCATGCACGGTGACCGGGTTGTTGTGCGCATCGCGCGCATTGAGCGTGACGGGCGCGCCGACGGTCAAATCGTCAAGGTGCTGAAGCGGGCCCAGCCCACGGTAGTGGGCGAGTTCCGAATCGGCCGGCGCGGCCAATATGTGGTTCCGCAGGATGAACGCATCCGCCAGTGGATCGAAATTCCCGAGGGGCTGGAACTGCCGCATGCCGTACTGATGACGGACCGCATCGGCGTGACCCCTACGCCGGTCACTTCCGCGGAAGAGCTGGACGGCATGGTAGTCAATGTCGAACTACTCGAATATCCGGAGGGGGGAACAAATCCGGTCGGCCGTGTGATCGAGGTTCTCGGCCGCCCCGACGATTTCGGCGTGGATGTGGAGATTGTCATCCGCAAGCATCACCTGCCGCATCAGTTTCCACCCGAAGTGGTGGAGCAAGCTGAGGCCATTCCTAACGTCATCGCCGGGCGGGACCTTGCGGGCCGCCGCGATTTCCGCGCGCTCGAGATTGTGACCATCGATGGGGAAACGGCGCGCGATTTCGATGACGCGGTGTGGGTAGACCGGCTCAACAACGGCAATTACGCGCTCCAGGTGCATATTGCCGACGTTAGTCATTATGTACGCCCGGGCACGCCGATCGATGCGGAGGCTCGTCTGCGCGGCACGAGCGTATATTTTCCGGACCGGGCGGTTCCCATGCTGCCGTTCGAACTTTCGACAAACATCTGCTCGCTGAACCCGCATGTCGAACGGCTGGTGCTTTCGGCACTACTTGAAATCGATCATCAAGGGCAGGTGGTAGCTCAGGAGTTCACCCCCGCGGTGATTCGCAGCGCCGAGCGGATGACCTACACGGACGTGCACCTGCTGCTCGAAGGTGATCCGGGGCTGCGCGACCGTTACCGGTCTTTGGTAAACCGCTTCGATCTGATGCAGGAACTGGCGCTCGTTCTCAATCGCAAACGCGTCCGGCGGGGATCAATCGATTTCGATCTGCCGGAAGCCTTGATCGAGTTCGATCAATGGGGCGCCATGACCGGAGTGACGCGGGCGCCGAGAAACATGGCTCACAGGATCATCGAAGAGTTCATGCTCGCGGCTAATGAAGCAGTGGCTTCACACCTCGAAAATACAGGGATCGCTTCCATCTATCGAATTCACGAGAAGCCCGACCCGAAGCGCGTAATGGAGTTCGAGGAAGTGGCCGCGCATTTCGGCTACTCTTTGGGCATTGGAGCAGTCTCGGTGAAAAAGTTCGCCATGACGGATCGCCACCGCGACGGCTCCAAGCGCCGCCGTGAAATTGTTCTGGCGGATTCCGACATGGCCATCTCCTCGCGCCAGTATCAGAAGCTGGTTGCGAAAATAGAGGGCAAGCCGGAGGAGCGCATTCTGAGCTACCTGATGCTGCGTTCTCTCCGGCAGGCGCGCTACAGCACGGAAAACGTGGGCCACTTTGCGCTCGCCGCCGGTTCGTATACACATTTCACATCACCCATCCGGCGTTATCCCGATCTCGCAGTGCACCGCTTGCTAACGGCTGTGCTGGCCGGAAGAGCAACACCCGAGGAGACGGAGCTGAGCGCGACGGCCGACGAATGCTCGCAATCGGAGCGGCGCGCCGCAGACGCAGAACGCGAACTGGTCGAGTGGAAAAAAGTAAAATTTATGGCCGAGCGCATAGGCGCAGAGTACGATGCGCTGATCATCAGCACGGCGAAGTACGGGCTGTTCGTGGAACTTACCGACCTTTTCGTTGAAGGATTAGTGCCGGTCGACACGCTGCCCGGGGACCAGTACACGTACCACGAGAACGTCCGCAAGGTAGTGGGCAAGCACACGCGCCGCGAGTTTTCGATCGGCGACCGCGTGCGAGTCATCTTAGAGCGCGTAGACGACAACGAACGCAAGCTGCAATTTTCGCTGGTAGAAGAGCAGCCGGCTCGGCGGCCCCGGAAGAGCAGAAAGCGCGCGCAGTAAGTACGTACCGGCATGGATCGGCGGCGTACTCCACTTGAAACTTCGGCGGGAATGGCCGACTCTAAGAGTAGGGCGCATGCTACGGGAATGTAACAAACTGCTGGCCGGAATCGGGCTGCTGGCCGCGCTCTGGGGACTCAGCCATCTGCGCGGCCCGGAAGACGGGTCGTGGGTGCATCCCGCGGGGTCACCGCGCGGCCGGGTGCGAATCCTAAGCTTCCGGGCAAGCGTGGGAACGCTTATGCGCGGGCAGAAGGCTCAGCTTTGTTACGGTGTTGCGAATGCGAAGGCGGTGAGGATTTCTCCGGTGGCGGCGCAGGTGGATCCTTCGGCTAACCGGTGCATGGAAATCGGACCGCGCCATACGACGCACTATACGTTAATGGCGATCGGGTTTGACGGCTCGGTGGCTACGCGTTCGCTCACGGTGCCGGTGCAATCGCTGCCGATTGAAGAACCGTCACCGTTCGCGGTTGCGCGATTCGTTCGACGCTAACGGCGGCCTGCGTGAGCCCCGGCGCTGGCAGCTCCTCCGCCCGATGCCACTCCACCCGAAGCTGCTCCACCGGCGAAACCGCCACCGGATGCGTTGCCAAAGCCTGGCCCCGTCCGGGTAGCGCCCGGCTGCGGAACCGGGGCGGTGCCGTTGCTGGGGCGGGTGGGCCTACCGGTGGTCGTATTGGATCCGGACTTTGCTGCGAGGCTCGAACCCGAGGTTCCACCGTAATAAGGCGGCGTGTAATAGTAGGCCATCAGATCAGGACTCCAGTATTGCCAACCGAAGGGGCTGTAGGCTAAACCAGCGCCGGGCAAAAAGGTGTACTCATCGAGGAGGGAACTCCACATCCAACCGCCGGTGCGCCAAGTGCTCCCGTTGTTCAGTACAGACTGGGAAGCAGTCACGCTCGCATACGCCAGATCGCCCGAACGCCGGCTGCTCCAGAAGTAGAGGCTATCTTTGCTCGCATTGCGGTTGAAGTGCTCCGACGCCAATACACCGTTTAAGCCGGTCTCTTTGCCGCCTCCCAGCTTCACTTGTCCAGCGGCCGATTGCACCAGCGCTTCGCCTTCAAAGACACGCAACTGAGGCGGCTCAGTGTCGAGGCGATAGAGACCATGCTTCAACAGTTGCACGGTGTTTCCCTGATAAAGGAGTGTCAACGAATTGTTCTTAAGAAGCTCGTCGCATTCGAGCATTACGGAGCCCTTGAGGACATCCAACCGAGTATCGGACAGACGGGCAGAGGTGAGGCGGACGGAGCTGTTTTCCGAGAGGCGCAGAAACGCGCCGGGCGTCAGTAGCATCTCCGCGCGTCCGTCTTCGGTGCGCAGTTCCTCGCCTTGGTGCAGAGAAGGAAATTGCCCAAATTTGTGTTGGACCAACTGACCACCGGCATAGACGGTGCCTTCGACGTAATGTACTGTGCCAGACTGAGCCGAGATCACCTGTTGGGCGAACGCGGGCCCCCCAGAAAGAACTCCGAGCAGCAGGCCGCCCACAACAGCTTCGAGCCGACGCGCGGAATGCATACTTTTCCCCTTGGATTGACTCTACCACGCCGGCCAAACGGTCGGGTGTTAAAAGAAGCCGCCTGGGCGGCGGCGTCCGGCTGATTAGCTTTATGATTGTGATTTGGGTAGATCGGTCGCCGTTACCTGTAACTCCCGATTTCAGGCGACTGCTTGGAGCCCGTTCTTCGCCACGAGCGAGAGCAGCTTCAGTGAAGACCCCTGCGGTCGTTTTTCACCGCGCTCCCATTGGCTCACGAGGCCGGTCGTCACGTTGAGGTACCGGGCGAAAACCGCCTGGCTGGCTCCTTCGCGTAGCCGAAGGGCGCGGATTTCTTTCGGCTTGAGCGGACGGACGGGGGTCAGGCACATCTCGTCAAATTCCCGCATCGTACGCTTATTTATAACGCCGGCCGCTTGCAGACCCTCGGCGGTTTCGTGGATCGACGCCATCAAAGCACTACGATACTGTTTTCTCATCGCACTTCATCTCGAGGAGCACTCCCGACGCCACCACTCGCGCAAGCGTTATGTCATCGTAGCTCAGCAGTTCACGGGCGAGTTTCTTCAACGCTACCAATTCGTCCTTCTCGATGTTGTCCTTTTCATTCTTGGCGAAACCGTGAACGAAGATCGCCCGCGTACCCGCCCTGAAAACAATCAGCGTGCGAAATCCCACCGGACTTGCCATGACCGGGACGCGCGATCCGTTGTTTGATGACCCCACCGCCGAGATCCGCAGCGATTAGACCTCGCTCTGAATTCGGGGAAAACTGCTTCGGGATCGCACCGCTTGATGCTGAGGATCTTTCTGGCGCGCCCGGAGAGACTCGAACTCCCGACCTACTGGTTCGAAGCCAGCCGCTCTATCCACCTGAGCTACGGGCGCGAATCTCGATTGTAACAAGACGTTTCCAAGGGTCCAACCGTGACAAACGGGCTCCGCAGTTAACGCTCCATGTATAATTGCTCGCGGAGGAAGCGCGCCATGAGGAAAGCTCATGTAGTAAAGGCAGGAATGCTTGGGCTAGTCCTCTTGCTGGAAATCGAGGCTGCTTCGGCCGATGTCGAATATGTTTATACCTATACGACCCTCGACGCTCCCGGCACGGCGGGCCGGGGAGATTCCTATACTGAGCTAGTCGGTATTTATAACAGCGGACAGATCGTGGGTGATGTTTTCGGGCCGTCCTCCAGCAGCGGCTTCCTCTACTCTGGTGGTAGTTTCACCACTATTGCCGATCCTGATCAAGTACTTTATCCTTCCACAGTGGTTTACGGCATAAACGATAGCGGTCAGATCGTTGGAGCGTCCAGCAGCCGGAGTTTTATCTACAGCAATGGCAGTTTCACCACCTTCGAGGTTCCCGGTTCTGAGTTCACGACGCCGTTCGGAATCAATGACAACGGTCAGATCGTGGGAACCTTCTTGGCCGCAGGAATCGTGTCTCAAGAGGGTTTCCTGTATACCGACGGTAGTTTTACCGCGTTTGCCGATCCGAGCGCGGTGGGTGCGACATACCCCCAGGGAATCAATAACCGTGGGCAGATCGTGGGATACTTCGAAGGGCCCGCGCGACCGGACGGTCCGATTCCCAATCTGAACAACAATTATGGTTTCGTCTCTGCCGACGGCAATTTCACCACAATTGCCGCTCCTGATGGCGGGGCTTTTTATCCGGCTGGAATCAATGACAACGGTCAGATCGTAGGCTATTACGGAGGCTACCTCTATTCCGACGGCAATTTCACGCCGATTCAGGACCCGAACGGCACGCTCACGTTTCCGATGGCAGTCAATGATAACGGTCAGATAGTCGGATACTTTGTCGGTAACGACGGCTACAGCCATGGTTTCCTCGCAACCCCCACGGCTGTGCCGGAGCCGCGCACGTTACCGATAGTGAGCGGATCGTTGATGTTTCTTTTGGGCTTGGGCTACCGCCATAAATCAACAGCGAACAGGCGAATCCTCGCGGCGACTATAACACAGCGATTTTAAAGCTGCGCGATTACTGAGCTTCCGCGACTACCGGATTCACCAGTTGGCCGATCCCTTGGATGATGATCCGGCATTCGTCGCCGGGTCTCAGCCACCGCCGCGGCGTGCGCGCGAAACCTACGCCGGCGGGCGTGCCGGTGGCAATCACGTCGCCAGGCTCGAGCGTGAATACACTCGAGAGATACGCAACCAGATACGGCACACGGAAAATCATGTTGCGGGTATTCGAGTTCTGCATGAGCTCGCCGCTCAGAGTGAGCGAGATATCCAGATTGTGCGGATCGGTGATTTCGTCCGTCGTGACGATGGCTGGTCCAAGGGGCGCGAAAGTGTCGAACGCTTTTCCAAGGGTCCACTGTGTGGTGGCCGATTGGATGTCGCGCGCGCTCACGTCGTTGATGATGGTATAGCCGAAGACGTGCTCGCGCCAACGGTCTTCCGGAATGTGACGTCCACCCTTGCCGATGACGACGGCCAATTCCGCCTCGTAGTCGCATTTCTGGGAGATCTTGGGCAGAACGATAGGATGTGCGTGACCCGTCACGGCGGTGTGCCACTTCGCAAATACGGCGGGCACGTTGGGGACGGGATTTCCGCCTTCCTCCGCATGGTCCCGGTAATTTAGTCCGATGCAAATGATCTTCGGGGGCCTGGGAATCGGGGCAACCAGAGTCACTCTGTCGGCATCGAGCCGTTCGCCGCCGGGCGGGCTCTGGCTCCATCGAGAGACCCGGTCTTTGGCATCGTCGCCGCCTGCGATCAGAGCAATCAGGTCGGGAAAACCGGCGCCGCGCAGTCCGAAAATCTGGTCTTCGACCACGATTCCGGCCTCGTAGTAACCTTGGTCTCGCTGTATCGTGACAAATCGCAATTCAATCTCCCGAAAGCTTTTTCATTGTAAGCAACAGCGAGGTTTCCGTCAGTGTCCGGTGCACGATTTAGTACACTCTACCTATGCGGGGGGTGCTCGGCCTGTTGTGTTTTGCGGGACTCGCGCTGGGGGCTCCTGCAACGGATCTGGCGCGAGCCATCCGTGAGAACCAGCTTGATCGCGACGCCTGCTACCGGATTCGCGATTTCACCCTTTTCAAAGAAGATATCCGCATCTATCTGAACGACGGCTACCTGATCTTCAGTAAACCGGTCGCCGGGCAGCCCGTTGCTGCGCTATTCACGGCTGACGTAGAGAATGGCGGAGCCGAAGTGATCCTCCGGCCGCCGAATGCAGCCGAGCGGCACGCGCTCGCCAGCTACATCGATAGCCCTAACCTCGACGAACGTTTTGAGTCGGCCATGTTTTTTTTCACCGGCGAGGTGTATCAACAGCTAATGGATCAGCTTCCCAACAACCCGGCCAATCGCAGAGCGCCGGAGATCGGGGCGTTGCTCGAGGAGAAGTGGAACCCGGTATTGCGTGGTCTCACCCCGGAGTACGACCTGCGTATCGCCATGGACCTGTTGAATACCACATGGCGCAAACCTGATTTCTTCAGCGCAGCCATTCGAGGCGTAAAGCTCGGTACCTTCGACGTCTTCTACGATCCTGATAATAGCGACCAGGTTGCCGCCGGCCAGTATGTGACGAGAGACAATCGCTGGTATTTCGACACGTGGATGCATTTTCCGGCGCGCCAGGGCCGCAACGCGGCACAGCGGCCGCCTCTGCGTCTCGACTTAAGCGGGTTCCGGATTGACGCCACGGTAGACTCCAGCCTGGTTTTGAGCGCCGTCACGCGCGTGAAGGTGAAGACCGTCGCGGATGGTCTGATAGCGGTGCCGTTCAACATAGCCGGGCAAATGGCAATTTCGGAAGTGAAAGTGGACGGCGCGCCGGGAGAGTTTCTGCAGCGGGAAGAGTCCGCGCGAAGCGCCGTCACGAGCGGTGAAAACTCGCTGTTCCTGGTGATTCCGCCCGCCCCTCTGCGCTCCGGCGTAGAGTACGAGTTCGAATTTCACCATTCGGGCAAGGTGATCCTGGATGGCGGAGATCATGTCTACTACGTCGCCGCGCGCGGGAACTGGTACCCCAATCTGGGCCCTCAACTGACCACGTTCGATCTGACCTTCCATTATCCGCGGGGCCTCGAGCTAGTTACTCCGGGAGAAGTACTCGAAGACCGCGTCGATGGGCAATGGCGCATTACGCGACGCCGTCCCGCAGACCCCATCCGATTGGCGGGGTTCAATCTTGGCGATTACGTTCATTCCCGTGTTTCGCGGGGACAGTTTGTGGTGGATGTGTGTGCCAACCGGTCCGTGGAGCTCCAACTGCGGCCGCGGCCGGACACCACCGCCGTCCCCGCGCCAGTGCCTATTCTGCGCCGCACTCTCCGTAACACGCCGCCGCCCGATTTTTCGCCGCCGCGCACGCCTGATCCCCTCGCGCGCCTGGAACAGCTTGCGTCCGATATCGGCGGCATGGTCGAGTTCATGGCATCCAAATTTGGTCCGCCGGCGCTTCGGTACTTAACGGTTTCGCCCATACCGGGCAATTTCGGTCAAGGCTATCCGGGCCTGATTTATCTTTCGACCAAATCCTATCTGGCCGCGCCGGCCCTCCACGCCGATCAGGTGCAGACTACATTTTTCGACGAGCTGCTGGCGCTGCACGAAACC
>JAFAWA010000037.1 GCA_019242155.1 Terriglobia bacterium
GCCTGCTGTTGCCGCAGAGGGCAGGCTTGAAGTTTACTTCGCCAATTCACATTATCTTTAGCAATCGCGCCTCCAGGTGTCAATGTAGAAAACCCATTTATTTCCAAAAGTTTTGTCTCCCGGCCGGCATCTTCCGCGAGACTGCCGGCTGTGGCTGCTGTGTCCGTATGACACAATGTTCGAGTATGCGCTCCGCCCTGTTCGCCGGGCTCCTCGGGCTGTTCTTGTACCCTGATTTTTGCCGCGCGCAATCCTCCCAAGCGCCCTCCGCCGGCCCGGTAGTCGTATTCACCGATCACCCGCGCCTGTTCCTGAGGCCCGCCCGCCTTCTCTTGCTGCGTAAGGAGCGAGAGCGCGCCTCCGCCCGCTGGCAACAGTTGGAGGCCTACGTTTCCGCCGATGCCCCCATGCCGGAAAGCGCATTCGCCCAGGCGCTTTACTACCAGATCTCCGGAGACAGAACCGCGGGCCGCAAGGCCGTGGCATGGGCGCTCGGACCCGGCAGCGACTTACGCCAACTTGCCCTCATCTTCGACTGGTGTCTCGACCTGCTCACCGAGTCGGAGCGTCCCCAACTGGCCGCCCGCATTCAGAGCCGCATGGAAGCGGCCTCCGCCGACGAAAGTATCGCCGCATTCCGGTCGCGTAGCCTCGCCGCCGTGGCCCTGTTCGACGAGGTGCCGGCCATACCCAACCGCGAACTCGATCGCATCGTACACACCTGGTGGGAAGGCCGCATCACGCCTGCTCTGAACTCCGGCCGCCGCATCGTCACCCGCGAGGACGCTTACCCGCTTTGGGAACTTCTGCATGCCGTGCGCGACAACACCAACCTGGACCTGCGCGAATCCTCTGCCCGCTTCTTCAAACAATTCCCGCTCGAGCACCTGATGAGCCACTACCCCGCGACCTACCGGGGAGACGACAACGACTTCCATATCGGCGCGTCCTCCAAACCCGGCGAACCTGATCTCGAGCAGGCCGCCCTGTCGCGCGCCGCCGAACTCGCCATGGTCTCTTTCGATAACAACGCCGAGGAGAGCCAATATCTGCAGGGCTGGCTGATGCACGACCACTTCTCGCTGCGCGGCCCCTTCGGAGCGCCCTACGAATTTCTCTGGGCCAATCCCTACCAGCCCGGTCTAAGCTTCACCTTGCTGCCGCTGCTCTATCACAATCCTGAATCCGGGACGGTCTTTGTCCGCTCCGACTGGGACGAGTCCGCCGATTGGTTCGGATACTTCGAAAATACGGCGCAGTGGTTCCACGACGGCCGTCTACATGCGCTCGCCGTCTCCGGCCAGCCTCCAATCAACATGCAAAGCGCGCTGATTCATTTCGGCTCGGCGCCTTTCCGCGTGACTGCGACGGAAGGGCAGGAAGCAGTCGTTCTCGCCGGCCTCTCGCCCAATCGCTTATATCAGGTCGAAATCGACGATGAAGAAGTGGTAGAACGCGCAGCCGACCCCGGCGGTGTCCTGGTGCTCGATCTGCTGCCCGGCAAGCAGGCCGGTGTGCGTATTCGCGAAGCCCCTCGGCAACCTGCCACACCCGCTGCACGCTGAAGGCAAGCCCACCGCGCGCTCAGGCCCATTCTGCGCCGCCATCGCACCGAGCCTTAACCTTCTTCAGAACCCGCTAGTAAGCCCATCGCCAAAGGCTGGTGCCCACGGTATAGCCCGCACCCACGGCCGCGAACAACACCAGGTCGCCCCTGCGCAGCCGCCCTTGCTGAATGGCATCCCGCGTAGCCAGCGGAATCGTGGCCGAAGTCGTATTGCCGAAGCGATCAATGTTGATCACTACTCTGTCGTCCTTGAGCCCCAGCCGCTCCGCCGTGGCCGTGATGATCCGGCGGTTGGCCTGATGCGGAATCAGCAGCGCTACGTCATCGGCGGTAAAGCCGTTTCTCCCGAGCAGCTCCGCCGAAGCCTCGTACATCTTCCGCACGGCGTACTTGAAAACCTGCTGCCCTTCCTGATGCACATAATGCTCGCGCGCCTCCACGGTGGCTTGCGATGCAGGCCGGCGGCTTCCGCCCGCGGGCATTTTCAGATACTCGCCGCCCGAGCCGTCGATCTCACCCACGAAATCGATGAACCCTGCGCCGTCGTCTCTCTGGTCCACGCCTTCCACCAACATCGCGCCCGCCGCATCTCCGAAGAGAATGCACGTCGAGCGATCGGTGTAATCGATAATCCGGCTCATCGTGTCTGACCCGATTACCAGCACTTTCCTGTGCGTTCCGGCGGAAACCAGATGCGCCGCCGTCGTCAGGCCGTACACGAACCCCGAACAGGCCGCAACCAGATCGAATCCCCACGCCCCGCGCACGCCCAGATTGTTCTGCACCAGGCAGGCCGTCGACGGAAACAGCATATCCGGCGTCACCGTACAGACGATAATCGCGCTCACTTCCGATGGGTCCACGCCGGCCAGGGCCAGCGCGCACCGCGCCGCTTCCGTCGCCATATCGGAGGTGGCGATCTCGGGATCCGCGATGTGCCGCTCCCGAATACCCGTACGCTCCAAGATCCACCGGTCGTTAGTGCTGACCATCTTTTCCAAATCCTGGTTGGTCAGAATGCGCGGCGGTGTATAGCACCCTAAGGCGGTGATCTTAGCTCGTACCAAATCTTTAATTTCCTTAATCAGTCAGAGTAACGCAAATCGCCTCCTACCCGTGAGACACGGTCCGCCGTGTACTCTGTAGAAAGTGGCGAACTCCTCCCACCCGGCCCACTCCGATGCCGTTCAGGCTTCGTTATTCTTCGAGAGCCCAGACGAGATCTATGCGCGCGTCTTTCGGGAGTTGAAGCCGCGCACCCCCGTGCCCGAGTTGCACGTCGAATTCTGCCCCTTCGCCAATGCCGACAGCTTCATCCGTCTCGAAGACGGCCGCCTGCGCGTCCGTATTTCCGATCTGTTGGCGGGCGCTCCGGCCCTCGTTACCGAAGCCCTGGCTTACATCCTTCTGGGCAAGCTATACCGCAAGCCGGTTGCGCGGATCTACGCATACCGCTACCGTTTATATCTCAACCGCCGCGATGTGCGCCGCCAAATGCACCTGGTGCGGCAGATTCGGGGCCGAAAATTCATCTCCGGACCGCTAGGCAAGCACTACAATCTGGATGAGATCTTCGACCGCTTGAACCAGCAGTTCTTCGACGGGATGTTGGGGCGTCCGCTACTTGGCTGGAGCCGCCAGAAGGCGCGCCGGCTGTTAGGCCACTTCGACCCGTCCCACAACGCCATCATCGTCAGCCGCATCTTCGATCAGCCCGAGGTGCCGCAGCTCGCGCTTGAGTATGTCATGTTCCATGAGATGCTGCACCTGCGCTATCCCGTGGATCACCAAGGAGTGCGGCGGTGTGTGCATACCCGCGAATTTCGGGACGCGGAAAAAAAATTCCCCCGCCTGAAAGAGGCGAGGGAATCGTTAAAACGAATTTGAATAGGTCGAGGCGATTCAGAGTGCCCGTACAGTCTGACCCCTGACGGGCGTCGGCTGCCCTCCTGCGCGGATCTCCGCGCCTCGGCCTCCAGGTTAAGACCGCAACTCTGCGGAGACCGGCACCAACTGCTGCAGTTCCGCACGCACATTGTCGAACGAGGTGATCAATTCGCTCACATCCACACTGGACAGCCCGCAGCGATAGAGAAGCATGCGGGCCCGCGCATCCGCCATCCCCGCCGTAAACTGCATCTGCTGCCGCAGAATCGCCCCGGCCAAATCCGGCCGGTCCTGTGTCGACTGCAGCAAAACCAGCTTCAACGCCCTCAGCACCTGATTGAAATCCTGATTCAGCCAATCCAGGTAACCGCTAAAGATCTGGCATCGCTCCGCCCGGAAGCGTCTTTCGGCCTTTCGCGAAAAACCCGGCTGCGAACGAAGATACTCGACGTCATCCGGCGCTAATAATCTAGCCATCGGCCGGTACCGCTCCACCGACAGTTCCTCAATCCAATTCGCGGTGATCGGCAAACAGGCCGACTGCCTGGTCACCCGCCGCAATAGCAAGCAAACTGCCGCAATCAACGCTACCACTATCGGCAACAACAGAATGATCCAACTCGTCATAGAGCTCGCTCTCGCTGTCCGTCCTCTACCTTGGCTTCTTCAGTTTCAATAGTACGGATTTTGCCTTCGCGCCACAATGTCTATTCTTCTTAATTTGCACTTAGAGGACTAAGGATTAAGCCTTAGTTTCGGGAGATCTTTAAGAGCGTCCGGTTCAGCGCTTCCAGTTGCTGAATCATGCGCTCCTCCTCGTCCGGAGTGAAATTCGGCACCGTGAACTGAATCTCTTCGCCCTTTGGGCTCAGGAAGGCCAGCCAGGTGAACACGCAGACCGCAAGTACGCCCATCAGAGCCGTACTCACCGGCTCGGAAAGGCGAGTCCCCAGGAAGACCTGAGCGAACATCCCGAGGCTGTTACTAAGAAATAGAACGGAATAGATGGCGCTATGAAGAATTAGATTACGGCTCAGCGGCAGGGGGTAGCGTGTAATCCACAGCAGCATGCAGACGAGAAAAACCAGCATGCCGCAGTCCAAGCCGCGTTCTACGGCATAAATGTACAACAACAACGGGTTCGTGTGCCCGCTGCCGTTCCTGATCTCCGGAATCATTACTATGAGCGAGATAAGGGTCGAAACCGCGAACCCGCCATACTGGAGCCGGCGTCCGAACGTAGCCAAGCCTTTGTGGCGCACCAAAATCATGCTGTACAGTTCCAGCACCACCCAAACCGAGAGAAACCATGTGACCGGCTGGGCAAGCGCCCAGAACCACAGGTATATCCGCCCGTTAAAGTGATGCTGGAAGACCGGATTCAACCAGGAGTAGAGCGAAGTAAATAATAAGAATGCCAACAGTCCGCGGTAAGAACGCGCGAGGCCGGTACGCCACAATTTTAGGCAGCAAAGGCCGCATCCAGCGGCGATCAGATAAGAAAAGGTTGTGGCCAGCGCGGCACTCGACATTAGCGATAGCCCAGGCCGATTCTAACATCGAGTGCCTGAAGGCTGCCTTCAATTTTGCAGGATGCAGTCGTCACACGGAAACGGCCCCATGATGATCCGGCTGGCACTCTGCACTACGCAGTCGTCACACGGGAATGGCCCCATGATGATTCGGCTCGCGGTCTGCACTGCGCAGTCATCGCACGGAAACGGCCCCATAATAATCCGCCCCGCAGTCTGCTGCACGCAGTCGTCACACGGAAACGGCCCCATGATAATCCGCCCCGCGGTCTGCTGCACGCAGTCGTCACACGGAAACGGCCCCATGATAATCTGGTTTGCCGGCAAAACCGACGCCAGAGCTAATGTAGTAATTGTAAGAAGTAGTAGTTTCTTCATGATTCTCACCCGTTTGTTAACCTTAAGACACTTCCCGGATGGTTTAGACTATACGGTATCCCGGTGGAGTAAGGCGTTTCTCTCAGAAAATTTTCTAGAAACGGAACAAACCTTACCTGCCGAGCATCCAGAATCCGTACGGAAGCGCTAAGGTGACCCCGCAGCGATCATCCACGAAGAACTACCTCTGGAACCGTAGACTGTCAGAGATTCCAACTCTTTTCGGGCGTCTGGTTTTCGTAGCTTCCCTGCGCGACTCCGCCGGCGTCTACCGGGAAACCACACTTACCGCGATGCTTGGCCCCCAGGAGGCCCACCGCGTCCTCAGCCGGACTCATGGCGAGATCTTCGCAAAATGGTTGGCGCTGGGTCTCGCGGCTAAGAAGGCCGACCTCGAATCGTACCTGGCCACCCCCGCCGGGCCCGGCCCGTCGCTGCCCCTCTCAGATCAAGCCTGCCGGCAGCTTATCCCGCCTTCGGCGCGGGCGCCGGAACAGCAGTTGTATCTGACAGATCTGGAAAGGCTGTTGGAACGCTGGAAGGACGAAGCTGGCCCCGCTTTTTCGCGTCAAGGAGCATAGCCACTCCGACCACTTGCCCGATCACATCAATTCCGCCCGGGTAGTGGAACTCTGCCGGGCTCTTCTCGGAGCTCGGATGAAACTGCACCAGGAGGCGGTTATTCTGCAAGGCGCACCAACCGCACAGAAACCCGTGGCGCTGTTCCAGAAAATAGATGGGGCGATCGAATTCACTGCTCCACCCGCCCCGCGCCGGCTTCCGCCGGTTCTCGTCAATCATCACCAAAGAACCGGGCCGCAGAATTGGGGACATCCCAAAATCCTCTAAACCCACCAGCCCGTAACGATACCGCCGGTAATCGAATCCATGCAGAAAGCTGAGAGGCACCTTACCCCACTCGCGAATCAAGTGGCTCAAGAACGTGGTCTGATTGAGGTCGATCCCGGTTTCCGTGGTAATCGGAACCGCGGCGTGCCCATTGGGCGTAACCTCAAGGGTATGTGTTTCCCCCAACGGGACTTGAAGCGCCTCGCCCGCCAGCAGATGCACCGGTACTCCGTACCACCGCATCACCTCGTGCATATCCAGGTGATACACGGCGCAAAGCGTGTACAGACGGAACAGGGAGGGAAGACACCCCCCGGTTTCAATATCGGCCAACCGGCTCAACGGCAAAGCGAAATCCGGATTCCCCCGGCGGGCTGCGATCGCCTGGCTGGCATCCGCCACGTCGCGGTAAGTCAATTTCAGCCGCTCTCGCGCCCGCCTCAGCTTTTCTCCGGCGCCCATGCCCATGTCTTCCCCTTATTTGCCGGCCGTATTCGGCTTAGAAATAGACGCTCCGTATTGTATTCCGGTTGGGTTATTCAGGCAAGAAAAAGCGTGGGATTTGTTCCGAATTCGGAACAAATACGAAATATTTGAGAAATCCACAGATGACGATTGTCCTTGGAATTACAGGTGCCAGCGGCGCAATCTACGGCTTGCGTCTTCTAGAAAGACTGTGCCGCGAGCAGGCCGAAATTCATTTAATTCTGACGAGGTCGGGAGAGAAAACAATCTTTCTCGAAACCGGTAAAGCGGTGACTGAAGTCCGCAGCCTGGCTAAGTATACTTATCCCTTTGAGGATATCTCCTGCCGGCTGGCCAGCGGCTCTTTCCACACCGACGCCATGGTAATCGCGCCCTGTTCCATCCACACCATGTCCGCCATCGCTACCGGCATCAGCTCGAATCTGCTAGTCCGCGCCGCCGACGTCACCCTCAAAGAACGCCGCAAGCTGATCCTCATGGTCCGTGAGAGTCCCTTCCACTTGGGCCATCTCCGGAATATGACCGCGCTCGCCGAAATGGGCGCCATCATCGCGCCGCCGGTCCCCGGCTTCTATACCAAGCCCCAAACCGTGATGGACTTAGTAGACCACAGCGTCGACCGCGTTATGGACCTGCTCGGCCTTCCCGATCCCCACGCCCGCCGATGGGAGGGCCCCAAGTGAAGCCCCCTAAGGAACGGATCGCCTTCCAGGGCGAGCGCGGAGCGTTCAGCGAAGAGGCCGCCCGCCGCCTGGTCGCACCCGGCGTTGCCATCATTCCCTGCCCCCGTTTCGAAGATGTCTTCCGCAGCCTCAAAGAAGGAACCGTCACCGGCTCCGTGGTCCCCATCGAGAACACCCTGGCCGGATCCGTACACGAAAACTACGATCACCTCCAGAATTTCGAGCTGCCCATCACCGCCGAGACCAGCGTCCGCATCGTACATAATTTGATTGCGCCAAATCTGGTTAGATTCTCATCAATTCGCCGGGTCTTTTCCCATCCGGTCGCCCTGAATCAATGTCTCAATTTCTTTGCCGCCAATGCGCAAATCGAACGCGTCCCCTTCTATGACACCGCCGGCAGCGTCAAAATGATCACCGAGGAGAAACTTACCGATGCCGCGGCCATCGCTTCCGCGGTAGCGGCCGAGACCTACGGCGCACGGATTCTCCGGAAATCCATCGAAGATGACCGAGAGAATTACACCCGCTTCTTTCTGCTCCGCCGGCCGCAATATATAAAGAAATTCGGGCCGAAGCCCGCCGCCGGCCCGGCCGAGTGGAAGACATCGCTCGTGTTTACCACGCGCAACGCTCCCGGTAGCCTGTTCCGCGCTCTCGCCGCCTTCGCCCTGCGCGATCTGACCCTCACCAAGATCGAATCGCGGCCCCTCCGCGGTAAGCCTTGGGAGTATCTCTTCTACCTGGATTTTCTCGGGCATGTGGATTCCGCTCCCGCACGTAACGCATTGAACCATTTGGCCGAACTGGCCGATCTTCTCCGTGTTCTCGGGTGCTACCCTAAAGGAGCCTGACGGTACACTGAAGGCAGAAGTCATGGATGTCCAGGAAGAACAGTTACCCTCCCCGCCGGAGCCGGT
>JAFAWA010000357.1 GCA_019242155.1 Terriglobia bacterium
CTCTCTCTGTTCGTCCTTACCGCGGCCGATTCTCCCACGCCGGCTCCCGCCGATCCTAACGCCCCCGCGGTCCAGCCCGCCGGCGTGCAAAAGCCGGACGCCCCTTTAGCGGAAACCGACCCCATCAAACTCGCTAAACCAAACGCCTTGGGAGAAAAAATCGTCGGCGGCGGCCCCCTCGATCCAAATGCCTATGTGATCGGCGCCGAAGATGTTCTCAGCGTCTCTGTCTGGCACGAGCCTGAACTTACCCGGCAGGTAACCGTGCGCCCGGACGGTAAAATCACCCTCCCGCTCGCGGGCGAACTTACGGCGGCCGGGCTCACACCTACCCAGTTGAACGCCAATATCGCGGAAGGCCTAAAAAAGTATATGGTCTCGCCCGAGGTAAACGTCTCGGTACAAAGTGTGAATAGTAAGAAATACTATATTCAGGGAGAGGTGCTCCGTCCCGGCACCTACAATCTGGTCGTTCCTACTACGGTTATGGAGGGGTTGGCTAACGCCGGCGGCTTTCGAGATTTTGCCAACCTAAAAAAGATCACCATTTTGCGTGGAACCGGGCTATTACACTTCAATTACAAGGAAGTCCGGGCAGGTAAGCATTTAGAGCAAAATATCTTATTGCAGCCCGGAGATCAGATTCTGGTCCCCTGAACGGCAGCCGCCTTCGAAGGTTTATACATGAGCACTCCAGATACTTACCCGAATGTTTCCCGCCGGCCGCCGGATGTTGAGGATTACGTTGACATGCTGCGCCGCCATCGTTCGTGGATTTTGGCGCCCACTTTCGCAGGCCTGGTGATCGCGGTCGTGGTGGCTTTTTTCCGGCCCGATACCTATGTCTCCACCGCCCTGATGCGCATCACCCCGCAGCAAGTGCCGGAAAGACTGGTGCCGAGCGCGATCAATTCGCAGATGGCGGAACGGCTCACCCAGATGGAAACCGAAATTCTTAGCCGGACCAGCCTGTCCGAGTTAATACAGCGGCCTTCGTTGAACCTATATCCCAAACAGCGCCAAGGGATGCCGACGGAAGATGTCATTGAGATCATGCGGAAGGATATCCGGATCTCCATGTTGGACACTCCGGTACAGGGGACCAACCACACAGCCGCCGCGGCCTTCGTTATTTCCTATAAGTACTCCGACAAGTACAAAGCCCAGGCGGTCGTGCGCGAACTGGTCAGCAAATTCAACGAACAGAACTCCACCGTGCTCCGCAACCAATCGAGCCTGACCACCAGCTTTTTAAGCGATGAGTACAAAGCCGCCAAGCAGGACATGGACCGCCTGGACGCGGAGATCACGAAATTCAAAACCGAAAATCAGGGCAGGCTCCCGGAGCAATACCAATCCAATCTGGCCACCCTCAATTCCTTGCAGCAGCAGCTAGGGTCGATGAACGAGGGTCTGAATCGCAACCAGGAGGAGAAGATGATCCTCCAGACCCAGCTGCAGAACTATAAAGCGCAATTGAACTACTACAGGTCGAACCTGGAAGAGACGCCCACCAATCAGACAGTAAAAAACGAACGGCTCATTGCGCTCGAAAAGATGATCACGGATGCCAAAGCTGCGCTCGCGGCTTCCCGCCAACTCTACACCGAGGATCACCCGGATATCAGAAACTTCAAAGCCCGCATTGCCTTGCTTGAAAAGGAGCGGGACGATCTCGAACGGAAAGAGTCCACCGAGCAGCAGCCTGCCGCTACATCGAAAGTGACCAACCCGGTTGTGGCCCGCGCTATCGAGGATACCAAGAGCGAGATCGCGGTACTCCAAACACAGCTTTCGGCAAAGGATTTCGAAATCGCAGAGAAGGTCCGGGAACAGGGTGAGATGAATAGGGCCATCGCGGAGTACCGGCGCCGCATTGAAGCCAGCCCCCGGAGCGATCAGAAATACGCCGCGCTGCTTCGCGAATACCAGGTAGCAAAGGACAACTTCGACGATAAAGCCAAGCGGCGCGAGATCTCGGAAACGTCTCAAAATCTGGAAGAGCGGAAAGCCGGCGAAAACCTGGAAGTTCTCGATTCCGCGTCTCTGCCTGAACAACCATCGGAACCCAACCGTTTGTCGATTGCGGGCATGGGATTAGCCGGCGGCCTTATCCTCGGCATAATTCTGGCAGGCGCCAGGGAGATGAAGGACACCTCGCTCAAGAACTTGAAGGACGTCCGGGTCTACACCAATTTGCCCATTCTGAGCAGCGTTCCGCTCCTGGAAAACGCGCTCCTGCAGCGGAGGAGGCGGCGGCTGCTTTGGCTCGCTTGGTCGGCGGCAATTCTTGTGGGCGTCGCCTGCATGAGCGGTTCTATGTTTTACTATTTTTCCAACCGCTCCTGAGCAAATAACCTGGAGATTGCATGAGCAGAGTACATGATGCGTTCCGCCGCGCGGACAAAACCGAAGTCTTACAGCCACCCGCGCCGGATACTCCGGGAGGCCCGAGAGAAGCGGCGGCACCCGCGGCAGCGCCCGCGCCTGCGCGGTTGAACGGAAACGCCCGGCCCGCCGAAGCTAGCGATGGAAAAGAAGCGCACAGTTCTGTAAACGGCGTCTCCCAACCCGGCTTCGCGAAGGAAATGCTGGGCGATGTCATGGTGGTTCCTTATAACCCGGCTCCGGAATCCCATCTCCTCGATCTCGAAAACGCTGCCGAGACACCCGCGGAAGAGTTTCGGACGCTCCGTACGCGGCTCAATCATCTGCAGACCCTGCAGCCGCTGCACACCGTTGTAATTACCAGCCCGTCGCCCGCGGAAGGCAAGACACTCACCGCGGCCAACCTGGCGTTGGCACAATCGCAGATAGCCGAGCACTCGGTTCTTCTAGCAGACTTCGACCTCCGCCGCCCGGCAGTTCATACCCTCCTTCAGTTGGATCGCAGCCCCGGGCTGACCGATTACCTTCTAGGAAATTGCAGCTTCACTCAGGCCCTGCGGCGAGTTGAAGGGCTGGGGCTGTACGTCCTACCTGCCGGCTCGCCTGTTAAAAATCCGCTCGAGATTCTCAATCTGCGCCAGGTCAGACAGCTCTTTGAAGAATTGCCGCGCGCGTTCCGTTGGGCGATCTTCGATACTCCGCCGCTTCTATTCTCCGCGGATGCCAACCTGCTCGCCACCCTCGCCGACGGCACGGTTCTCGTGGTTAAAATCGGTTCGACAACTTTCGATGCTGTCACTCGCGCCATGCAGTCTCTGTGCGAGAATAACGTGCTGGGCATCGTGGCTAACGGCGCCCGCGCTTCCGAGCTATACAGCAAGTACACGTATTACTACTCGAAAAACGACTAGCGATTCGGCCATGCAGAGGGAAGAGGCTCGCGCGCAGATTGAACGTGTGGGAATCATTCCGGCGATTCGTGTCAGTACGCCCGAAGATGCTCTGTTTACTGCCGAAGCCGTGGCGTCGCAGGGCATCCCAATCGCCGAGATCACGATGACTGTGCCGGGAGCGCTGGAAGTAATTGCCCAGCTCGCCCGGCGCCACCCCTCTTTCGTGGTAGGCGCGGGAACGGTAGTGGATGTCGAGACGGCGCGCCGGTGCGTGGAGGCGGGCGCGAGCTTCCTTACGAGCCCCGGCATTGATGTTGCCGTGGCCCAGTTCGCTGTGACCCATAATGTCGTGGTCTTCCCGGGAGCCCTCACTCCAACGGAGATTATGGCGGCATGGAAAACAGCTCCGGATTTCGTCAAGGTCTTCCCCTGCGAAGCAGTGGGAGGCCCAGCCTATGTCAAAGCCTTACATGGGCCGTTCCCTGAAATTCCGTTCATTGCTTCCGGCGGAGTCAACCAGCAGACGGCAGCAGATTTCATACTCGCCGGAGCTGTGGCGCTTGGGATTGGACGGGAACTGGTTCCGCCCGAAGCCATCCACCGCCGCCAGCAGCATTGGATCGCCGAACTCGCCCGGAGGTTCTTGAGCATGGTGAAGGAAGCTCGCGACCAGGTCGCGCCTCAACCCAAAACCGCAGCCAGGACATAGCCGGTTCGTAACGAATTGCCTAATAGTTCAGTTCGGCGTCTTTTCCAGTTGTTGCTTCGCCCAAGTCCGGCGAGGGTTGAGTTCCACAGCCTTCATGAACGCTTGGCGTGCTTCTGCATTCTTGTTCTGTTTGCGCAAGGCCAGGCCCATCCATAGCCAAGCATCGGCGTTCTTGGCGTCGAGATCGATTGCTTTCTGGAAATCGGCAGCAGCTAGATTGAATCCGCCGCCCAGGCCGGCCGGGATGTAATAGTTGCCGACGCCGCGCGCCATGTACGCCAGTGACGATTTGGGATCGAGCGCGACCGCTTTGTCGATAGCGTCCCGCGCGCGCTTGGCATAACCGAGGCCGGCGAAAACATTGGCCGGTACAACCTGGCCGCAGAGAGTTCCTAGGACGCGGTAGTATTCGCCTACTTCCGGTTTCAAAGAGACCGCCTGCTCCGCTGCCTTGACCCCGCGTTCGGCCGCTTGCTGCGCCAGTTTCTTGTCCCCTTGTTCTAACGCCACTTCCGCTAGATAAGAGGAGGCCAGCGCCACCAGATAGTGCGCCTCGGCATCATTGGGCGTCTTGCCCGCCGCCGCGGCCGCATCATCGATCAGTTTCTGAAGAGCCGCCCGGTCTTGCTGGTCGCGCGCTAATTGCAATCCCGCGGGAGGTGCGGCCAAAAATGCCGCAAGAAGTATAGCCCACATGGAAACCTCAGAGTGTTGCGACTTTGCGCTGGACCAGCAGGAAATAGAGCCCGAGCAAAAGCAACAGCAACCCGTTCACCGCCAGCACAATCGGCGCCGTGAACATTGGGACGAGCCAGCCGGTCAGCAGGTTGCCCATCGGCATGCCGCCGCGAAAGGCGGAGTTGTACACGCTCATCACACGGCCGCGCATCTCATTGGGAGTAATTAACTGCACCAGTGAATTTACATTCGTAAATACCGCCATGAGGCCGATCCCGGTCAGGAACAGAACAATACAACTGAGGGTCACCGATTTCGAAAGCGCGAACCCTGCGATGCCGATCCCGAGCCACATCAGTGATCCAATGGCTATCCGCCCCTTATGCGGAGCATCGCCCATAGAAGCCACCAGCAGTGAGCCGACAACCGCGCCGACACCAGAGGAGATCATGAATAGGCTATACGTCCAGGGCCCGCCGCTAAACACGGTCTTGGCAAACCAGGGCAGAAACGTCATCATCGGTAAGCCCAGGGCAGTCAGCGCAAATGCGAGCACGATCAGCGCTTCGATCGCGCCCTGGTGACGAATGAAGCGGAAGCCCTGCTTCATACTCGCCCATATCGACTCGCCCGTTTTTTCGGGTAGATAACGGGTCGTAAGGATGGTCAGAGAAATGACGGGCGCGAGGAACGAGAAACCATTCAGCCCGAAGCACCATACCGCGCCGAGACGGTCGAAGATCACGCCCCCGATCGCCGGGCCGATCACACGCGCCAAATTGAATTGGATCGAGTTGAGAGCGATGGCGTTCGGCATGTCCTCTTTTTTAACCAGCGTCGGGATTAGAGCGGAGTACGCCGGCCCGCCGAACGACTGTGCCGTGCCGCTGACGAATGAAAGACACAAGATCTCCCAGATCTTTACCACATGGAAAGCCAGCAGCAAGGTCAGAGTGAAAGCCGACGCCATTTGCACGTACTGGGAACACAGCAGAATCCGCCGGCGCTCCATACGGTCGGCGATTACGCCCCCGATGATCGAAAGAAGAAAAACCGGAATACCCGCGAGAAAGGCATCAAGCCCCAAATAGAACGGCGATTGCGTGATGGTCAGTATCAGCCATGCCTGCGCCAGAATCTGCATCCAGGTGCCTATGCTCGAGACACAGGCGCCTATGAACATCAACCGGAAATCACGATATTGAAATGCCTTGAAGACCCGCCGGAAAACGCCAGGAGGTGCGGAGGTGGATGGGACCATGGGCTGCCGGGTCTGGACCAATAAGGATTGTAGCAACTTCCCGGCGAAAGAAGTGTCAAATCAGCGGGGTGAAGCCCGGCGTTAGTCCCAGCGGGTAGCCTGCCTTTCGTTTCTTCGGCGTACCGTAGGCTACTTGACCCCGATGACCATGCGGAAGCCGGAACTGGGATCGGTACTATAAATGTCGTTCATCCCGATAAACAGCGGAACCTGCGTCCCCGGCGCTGTGTTCATGGGAATGCGGACGTTGATCTGCCAGACGCCCGGGAACCCCGACAGGCCGGAGTACTTCACATTGCCCGGCGGCTCCCCCGTGCAGGCGGTATCGTCCACCAGGCACGATCCGATGATGACTGTCGGCGTGCTCGGAGTAGGAATGGGACTCCCGGCGGGCACGCCATCGGGGGGCGCTCCCGGTATGAATCCCGCTCCCGTCGCGAAGATTTGAATGACAGAGCCCCGAGCGGCTTGATTGCTCGGCCCATTGGCCGAGCCATCCTCGCTCAGCACCGCGGCCTGGCGCACGGTACCGGAATAACCGCCCTGAAGAATACCGGGCGAGGCAGCGTTCATGGGCACAGATCCTGCCGCCAGCACCTGGCCGGTGGAGGCCCGGATCACTTGCACCTCCGCGGTCCCGCTGGTGGGCACGTCGCCCGCGTTCTGCCCGTTGGGCACTACGAAGTTGATCTGCGACGGCGACACGTAATAGAGAGGACTGGCTATCGAGTTGAATAGAACTTGAGTGTCCGCCAACGTGGTCGGCAACGGGAACCCGGTCTCCATGGCGGTCCCTGTAGAACCGCCGAACGCGGGCGCGCCCGTTACGCAGGCGGTAGCCGTATTGTTGTTGCTCCCAGGCGAACAAAGAGAGGCCACCATCCCCGGCGCAAGTGCCCGGGTCACCAGGAAACTCGCGCCATTGACGGCCTCGAGGCCTGGGAAATAGATCGCAATGCGGTGGGAGAAATCGGCTAAGATCAGATCGCCAAACTGATCCTGCGCTACCGCGAGTGCCGGAGCCGCCGCCGGAACCTGCGCCGTCGGACCGCTGCTCACTTCTAACTGGTCGGGGTACGAACCGTATCGCTTGGCCTGTGAGTTGTTGGTATCGGCCACCCAGATCTCCCCGGTTGTGGCGTTCACGTATACGCCGTGCGGCGCGTTCAGGTTATTCGTGATGCTGAAAATTGCGGGGTCGCCACGAGCCGGCGTGTTGGGGTTATTGGGATCATGGAAGATCTGCACGCGGTTGTTGCCCGTGTCGGCAACGTAAATACGGCCGCTCGAATCGCACGAAATCGAATGCGGCGCATTCAGGCTGCCCTGATCGGTGCCGGCGGTAATACTCAGAAACTGCCCCTGGCCGAATACCTTGCCGGCGGCTTGGCCGTTCGTGAAATTCCCATTGGTCGCGGGAAAATACAAAACTCGATTGTCTTTCAGGTCGGAAACCACAAGTCCGTTCACCCCGGAAAACGCCACTCCGTAGGGTTGCGCCATGTTGAATTGCGAGGGGTCCGTGAACTGCGAAACGAAATCCTTCTGTCCAAGCACCAGGTCCGCCGGCTCCAAGTTTCCCGAAAAGGCGAAAGGCTTCGGAAAGCGTAATACGCGCCCATTGCCGGTGTCCGCGACGTACAGATTACCTTGAGAATCGACCGCAATTCCAACCGGTCCACAGAGGCTCGACTGATTGGGAGAACTGCGATTGCCTCCCTTTCCCGGACTCGAGGCCGAGTAGTTGCAGATGGCAGTCTGAAGGTCCGGTTGGCCGATCACGATATCGGCCTTAACGTTCGCGGCTGCGGTGCGTAGATCGTTGAACCCCAGAACCCGATGATTACTCGGATCGGCAATGTACAGGTGCGGCGTTCCACTCGAATAATCGACGGCAATGCCCGCGTCACCGCTTGCAAACTGAAACTCGCGGCCGTCGATGTAGTTCGGTGATCCGGTGTCGAGCCGGGCCTGGCCCAACACGGCGGTAGCCGCCCCAACGGTGGTGCCGGAGAGGGGCATGACCATCACACGATTGTTCAGCGAGTCGGCAACGTAAAGCTGGCCCTTGAAAAAGGCGCCGGCGCTCGGAAAATTGAAGGTGCCGGCCGAAGCCGCGGGCGAGATGGTCGAGAGCGGCGCGTTATCCGGGTTCCGGTTGCTGAAGTCGCCGTTATGTCCTATCACCTGACTGGCTGGGGGCGCAACCAGAGGATCGGTCCAGGTTTCATAGGGCGGAAAGATCACAATGCGGCTGCTGGCGGTGTCAAGCACGGCGGCATCCTGGCCGCCTTTCGGATCGGGAAACAGGATCACTCCGGACGGGTTAATGACGAGGGTCTGATCGAAAATCGCCTGCGTCGGCGGCGAACCCGATTGGGGCGGCAAGCCCATAATTTTCACGGCGCCGATCTGCGGAACGCCATTGATCGGACTTCCCAGAGTGAAAACCAGCACCCGGTTTACCTGGTAATTGGGATCGGCATCCGTCACATACAGCCTCCCAGCAGCATCAAAGGCGATTCCAGCGGGCACGTAGAATTGCGTGGTGGAATAGGCAGCGGTTGCGATAACCGCCAGAGTCTGCGCCGGCGCATCGGTGAAATCGGTAGGGCCGGTCCACCCCAATTGGAAATCCGCGGCAGGAAACATCGCGGGATTGGCCGCGATGGCCGCCGCCGGAAACCGTAGCACCCGACGATTACCGGCATCG
Organism: Terriglobia bacterium; assembly: GCA_019242155.1. GTDB lineage: Bacteria > Acidobacteriota > Terriglobia > Bryobacterales > Bryobacteraceae > PSRJ01. Next base: position 8,643 of record JAFAWA010000357.1, read on the forward strand.
GTGAACCAAAGATTGCCGGCGTTATCGAATGCGATGTTCGCGCTGAGCGGTGTGCCTGATCCGGAAAACAACGAGATCCCGTTTGCGGTCGGCTTGCCGGCGGGGTAATTTGCAAGCCGTGTAGACAGTGTCTGCTGCCCGATCACCAGGTTCGGCACCTGCTGATTCGCATTGGCGAACGGTTGCGGGAAACGCAGCACGCGGTTATTGCCGCTATCGGTGATGTAGAGATCACCGTTGTACACAGCTAATCCAGTCGGATTGTACAGCCCCGCCGAGTACGTTGTTCCGGGGCCGCCCTGGGCGGTGGTATATCGATCGGGCTGTCCGATCACGAGGTCGGCGGGCGCGCCGCTGGTGAAACTGGTTCCGTTCTTCCAGGCAAGCACGCGATTATTCCCGGTATCCGCTACATACAGAATGGGCGGCGATGCGGTCGTATCCAGCGCTAAACCCGAAGGCGCCCACAACTCGCGGCCCTCCACCAAATTCGGACTGCAAACTGTGTTGGAACAGTTGGTAACCGTGAGACCTTCGGGCTGCGCGTGTCCCAAAATTCGCGATGGCACGGAATTCAGAGTCACTTGCGCTTGGCCAGTGATGGCGCAGCACCAAGACAATGCGATTGCAAAACCAAGGGACCTATACGTCATGAGGAGTTTTTACCAGGAAGGCGGAACGCGGGAGGCACTCTAAGTGAGAATAACAAACTACTAATTCAAACCCACCCGTCAGCCGCGGCGTCCACCGGCCCATGCGTGTGGCGCGCGACCATCACGGATGAAGCGATTGATCCAAGACGGTGCTTAAACGCAGATCTGCTTAGCCTGGCAGGTGACCGACGTCCCGGTTGTTTTCGTTGCAGATGAATTCCAATAGTTCGGCGTCGGGAAGCAGGTGAACTTCCTGCCTGACGGTCCACGGTTTGGTGTAAGCTTTGGGGTCGTCGATTGTGATTTGAAGATCCATGTGGCCGAAATCTTTGCGGTGAAACCTCTCGATCACGTGCAGCGCATCCGTAGATGGCTTCCCTAACTGATCGAGCCAGGTTTTACCATTGAAGCCGCGCGTATCGACCACGAGCGTGTCGCCGTCCCATTTGCCGGTGGAATAACCCATCCACGTGGGGTTAAGATCCGCGGCGCGCTCCCGGCCGTCCATGAAGACTTGCCGCCAAAGGTTGAAAGCTTCGTACACGATGACGATCAGGCCTGGAGACTGGACCATCTTCCAGGGAGCCGGCGCAGCATCGATCTTGGGCACGCCCTGAGGCAGACAATTTGCGTCGGGATCCTCTTTGGAATGGGAACCATCGGCCCGCTGTTCGTAAAGCGCCTTGGCCCAGGGCTGGAAAGGAACCTCTTCGGGCTTGATATCGGCGGCGATGTCGCGGAGGTATTTATTGGCGCTTGGCTCCCAGATTCCGGAAAGATCCGGCTTCCCATCGCCAAGGCGCGGGGCAGGACCGGAAAGATTCGCTTTCCCGTCCGCCGTCTTTGGGACGGAACCGGAGGGAAGCTTGGTCCATTGAGCCGAGCACGCAGCAGACATCAGAAGCAGAGCGGATATGACTCTCATACGACCTCTTGATTAGAGAGCAGATTCTGTCATAAAGCCGGACCGCTTGCAACGACGGTGGTTGTTTGCTTTTCTGGATACTTCAAAAACTCATCCGGTCCTGGGCTGCCTGGACCTTTCGCCCGTTTACGCCGTAGATGATAAGCATGTCGCGCCAGTCTTTGAAGTCGCCGTGGGTTTCGCGATACTTCACGATCGCTTCGGCCTCCGCGGCGGTGAAGTCGAGGCGCGACTGAATCTCCGGAGCGCCGGCTTTATTGACGTTCACCTTGTTGGCATCCTCAGGGGCAGTGACTTTCGGGAAGTTGACCTCGAAATACTTTTCGATAGCATCCAGGTCCTGGCGGCTGGCCGAGGGAAGCCGGGTACCCATACGAGTAATGATCACCTGCCACTCCTCGGGCGCGTGGCGGTACTTCGTGAATTGGTCCGGCGGATGGCAGCCGGTGCATTGGGCGAGGATCAGTTGCTTACCGGGTCCCTCGGGCATGGCCGGGGCATTCGCGGGCGCATGGGCTGCATCGTCTCCTGTCCCGAAGTTCTTGGCCAAGTAGTTTACGATGCTTTCAAACTCTGCGTCAGTGGCCGAAGCGCCTCTGCTCTTCATGTCGTTGACGGCGGCTTTCCATGCGGCCGCGTTCTGCTTTTGGGAAGTGATGATGTCCAGACCATGGCACGCGCTGCATACGTTAGCGAAAACCTCTTTACCCGGCCCTTCGGGCAAGGTCTGTGCCGGAACGAAGCGCGCTAAGGTGATCGAGAAGGCAAGTATGGTGAGGGTACGCACGGGATATCGCCCTGCAATGCGGCGTCGGCCGCCCGGAAGCTCCTGAATCTTCTACGCGTGCAGTTTCCGGCGCAGGTTGTGGAACAGGCCCAACAAGCCGGACGGAATGTAAAGAATGGCGGGCAATGGCGTTGGGATCGCGGTCAATAGGCCCAGGATGATGCCCTTGATTTTGGCGGATTCTTTGTCATCGCCGTACCAGTTGATCTGCGCTCTATAAGCTATATAGCCGAGCACCACGCCCGCTGCGATAGAAAATGGAACGAGCAAACCCAAAGTTACGAGGTCGCCCGCATTGAGCATAAGGTCGATGATGAGGGTGAGGAACGCGATACGCGGATCCAGGCCATAGAGCTGACTGAAGCCTCGGGCCGCCGAATGGTGCCGAGTTTCGGGGGGCAAAAACGTTACTTTCGGCTGCGGCTCGGCATTAATTTGCGCAGGCGCATAGACTTTTGTGCCGCAACCCGGGCAGAATCGGTCGGACTCGCGCAGCGTAGCGGCGCAATAATTACAGGAAACCATTGTCTCTCTCCTAAACCATCATCCCAGAAATCGCGACCGCCGTTCCCAGGACACCGGCCACCAGCCCGATCGCGGGAAACATCTGCTTGTGTGAAATGAAGTAGAGCGACGTAACCACCAGCGCAATTTCGAGTAAGCCTTCCCCAAAGTCGAAACGTAGAGCCCGATGCTCGTCGGCTTCGGAGGCCTCATCGGCCCCGCGTGCCTCCCCCATAATTTGCTTGCCTTCCGCTTCGTACTTTTTTTTCTGCCGGGCATAATCCGCCAGCATGCGATCAGTTTTGTCACCTTTCGCTTCGAATACAGTTACGAGATTTTCTCCAAGTTCCAGGCTGTGATATTTCACGCGGCCCGCCTGGTATTGGGCCCACTTATCGTTGGCGGTGGACTTATGGATGATGGCGTCGGTGTGGGTACGGTGGGACGCGATGCTTACGATCGCCAGAGCCACGGCCAGCACGGCAGCCATCACGCCGACTTTTTGACCCATAGGATCAATGGCGTGTTCGGTTTCGTGATGAATCTCAAGTTCGGGCATGGCGACTTCGTATTATATGCTAGTGAGCCCGGACGAATCCCTCATGCGGGAGGCACTGCGTTTGGCGGGCGAGGGCGCCTCAGCCGAAGAGGTGCCGGTGGGCGCGGTTGTGGCCATTGGAGGGGAAATCATCGGGCGGGGCTCCAATTCGCCTATTGGCCAGTGCGACCCTACGGCGCACGCCGAGATTCTCGCTTTGCGGGAGGCGGCGCGCCGCTTGGGCAATTACCGCCTGGAAGGGGCCACGCTCTGCAGTACGCTCGAGCCTTGCGTAATGTGCGCCGGAGCGCTGCTGGCGGCTCGCGTGGACCGTCTGGTGTTTGGCGCGCGCGACCTGCGGTTCGGCGGCGTGCGCAGCAAGTTCCGCATCGCCGATTCAGAGATCCTGAACCACACTGTGGAAGTGGTTGAGGGTGTCCTCGCTCCAGAGTGTGTGGCGCTGCTGCAAAACTTTTTCTGCCGGCGCCGATAAAACGCCAACAGCCTCTCAAGTTTTCCAGGCAGAGGGCCGATATGCTTTTTATGGAACAGCGAGCTGAAGTTCGCTTTGGGATTGACCAACCGGTAGAGATCACTTTACTGGAAGGCGAACAGTACTGCGGAACCGCGCGGGTTAAGAATGTATC
>JAFAWA010000380.1 GCA_019242155.1 Terriglobia bacterium
AGGATCTGCTGATTCTGGGAAAGCTTAGGAAAACTCGGCGCTTCGAGTTGTAGGAATCCGGTCGTACCCACCCGGTCCACAAGAGCACGGTTTTGGGCCAGTGCGGCAACGCAAAAGGAGAGAACAAGCCAGCAACGGCGCAACGTACACCTCTCCTTATAGTGTAAAGTCCCCGGCCGGCCCGGGGTCTATCTGCCGATCGCCCTCTTGGAGCGGCGTGCGCGGATGCGAAGTATCAGGCCGGCGAGGGCAGCGGGAATCGGACGCCGCCCGCTATCGCGCGAGCGGGTCCGGGCGAATTTGGAACTTCACGATCTTGCCTTTGGTGCCCTTCCCACCTTCCATATGCCAAACAAAGTGGGTGCCATAGTTGGAGTACAGGGCTCGGCCCTTCCATCCGGCGTTGGGATCGTCGATGCGTCCGTCCATTCCGCGCGCGTAAAAACCGAGCGGGTAGGGAATCCGGAAATATGTCCACTTCTGGGTCTGCACATTGAGAGCGATCAGCGAATCGGAATTAGACCCAGTGACAAAAGGCGTATTCGTTCCAAGCCCAATTATGTTCTGTTGATCGACCCAGTTGAAGTAATGGAAGTCGGCCGGCACGTCCGTGCCCTTGAGCTTGGGGCCGGGCGTTTGGTAGAGGGTCCAGCCCTCGCGGCACTGGCTGCCGTCGACTTTCTGCGGTCCACTCAGGTCCTTGCATTTGCGCACATCGAAGCTGGCCAGGTGGCTGGTAGCGGCGAGGCCGGTCCAAACGACACCGTTGGTATCGATATCTACTCCGCGAGGATCGTAACCGGGCGCCGGCACTTTGAAGATCTGCGCCCGGCAGCTCGAGGGCGGATTGTTGCCGCGCTGGAGACGGATCAAGTAGCCCGGGAAATCTTCAGCAACGCCCCATACCGAATCGTCAACCGGGCTAGGAATGACAGAGTACAGGGAGAAGCTGATGAGGGTATCGAGTTTGGGATCAAAGGGTGCCGTAGCACCGCCTCTGCCCCCGCGTCCTGGACCAGGAGCAGCGCCCGCCGTATCGGTGTTGTAGAGGTTGGCGAGATCCGCCCCGCGCGCGATGACATTCCAGGGCCGCGTGATCTTCCCGTCGCCATTGGTGTCCACCACCTGGCCGCACCAGCCGACAGCGGTCTGTTCGGCTTTTTTCTCATCATGGGTCGCGGCGAGCGTGTCGTCGTAGACCTTGGAATCGATCCAGCCGAAGATGGGGCCGCTCAGCTCGTTGAAATACACGGTCTCATCGGGGTCGTTATCGAACTGCAGGTGATGCGTGGCGTAACAGGTTTCGATCAACTGAAACTTCTTGGTCTTCGGATCATAGAAGGAAGCCTGGCGAGCGCTACTGCGCAGCGGAAACCAATCCGAATAGGGGCTGCTGCCGTCGTTGCACCAGGTGGGCTCGGTGTTGCTGCGAATCTTCGAGGTCATCCACACCCGCCCTTTGCTGTCCATCATCGGATTGTGCGGGTCCGCGGGATCGTAAGGGGGATTGGACCATAGATGTTCATTGCCCCAGAACATGGACGGCCGGTTCGGCGAGGGGAAACGGGACGGGACTTTGTCGACCGAGTCGCGGGTCGGAATATCGAGGACATAAGTGCTGTTGTCCGCCTGGTTGAGCACAACGAGCTGCCCGTGACCGGCATTCACAGCATAGTTCGGGCCGCCGCCGTTGAGCGTCGGGCGATTCTTGTCGGTCGAGATCTGATCGTGCATGAAGGAGTGGTCGTCGCCGACGTCCCACTGGGTAGATACGATATTGCGCTCGATACCCGTCGGACGCGGCGGCACGGGCGGTAATGCGCCCTTCTCGATGCCTTCGGTCCAATCCGCGAGCGCCTTCAAAGTGTCCGTTTTTCCCATGGCGGTCATGGTCGCGTACATAGCGGTACCGCGAACTCCGACGCCGAGACGCCACTCCCATGCGTCGATATGAGACTTCATGAGTTCGGGCTTGGCTGCGAACACGTGGTTTACGTCGCGAGTCAAGGCATTGCCCAACTGGTGGCAGAAGTTGCAGCCCTTCTTCAATTGATCGATCCAGTGATCCTGGTCCGTCATGCGCACCCCGAGACCGTTGCCGTTGGGGTTCGTATCGGACTTTTCACCCGTTCCCGGAAAGAGATCTTTGGCGGGAGGAGCAAGCAGCGAGAGCCAATAGTCGCCGGGATACACCTTGGCGGCTTCCGCCGGACTCTTAGCGGAGGTCACCTTAAAATTCACCGGGGTCGCGGAGGGTTTGGCGTTGACCGAAGGCGAGTCCACGATGCCATAACCACGCACAAACACGCGATAGTTTACGGCCGGCAACTCGGGCAGCATGTAGCGGCCTTGATCGTCCGTAGCCACGGTTTTGATCATGCGGGTACCGAGTTCGGTGGTTTCCGCGATGACCCACACTCCGGCTTCGGGACCGCGCTCGCCTTGCACTGTACCCGTAATGTATCCAGGAGGGCTGACATACCGCGATGACGCAGCCTGTTTGGCGTTACTCTGCTGGGCATGGGTGGGAAACACCACCGCGAGCAGGGCCAAACCAAGGCCTCCTGCACAGAGAGCGGTGGCTACTCTCCTGGATTGGATGATCTTCATAGTCTCCTCAGTCAACGGGGTAGATGACCCTACTTTGTAAGCTGATATCCAGATCAGTATATCGCGCCTCGATAACGTTGCAAGGCGCACCGAATGTGTGTACCCCGCTGTGATAAATTGTGCTCGTAAAGGAGGACCCTGTGTACGTTCCCGGTGGGACTAACAGGCGCTCCCAAGCGCGGTGGTATATGAGGCTCGCCTGTGTCGCGGCACTGACCACCTTGCCGTCTGGGGTCGTCGCCTTTCAGCATGGCGCCGGCACGGCCGCCGCTCCGAAGGTGGGCAGCTCGAAAGTGAATTCCAAGGATGGCTTACGGTACATGTGGATTCCCCCCGGCAACTTTACCGAAGGTTGTTCGCCTGGGGACAAGGAATGCTACGAAGACGAGACTCCAACCCAGAAAATCACTCTGACGCGAGGCTTTTGGCTGGGCCAAACGGAAGTGACGCAGGCCGCGTTTCAGCGTGTGATGGAATACAATCCGAGCGTCTTTGAGGGCCAGAACCTGCCCGTCGAATCGGTGACCTGGATTGAGGCAGATGCATACTGCCGCAAGATTGGAGGCCGGCTGCCGACCGAAGCGGAGTGGGAGTATGCCGCCCGCGCCGGGACAAGTGGCCCGCGGTACGGCAATCTGAACGACATCGCCTGGTATTGGAACAACAGCAGTTTCATGTCGCACCCGGTGGCGCAAAAAAAACCGAATGCATTTGGGCTATACGACATGCTCGGCAACGTAGTGGAGTGGACATATACCTGGTACTGGGTGCAGCACAACGTGGAAAATATCAATCCTACCGGCCCTTCCATCGCCGAATACAAGTCGTTGCGCGGCGGCGGCTGGTGGGACGAGCCCGATCTCGTGCGCGCTTCTTACCGGAGCCGCATCGAGCCGGACAGCGAGGACTACAATATCGGCTTGCGCTGCGTGTCGCAATAGGCGGCTCACGCTTCCGCGCACAATGACTGCACGCTGGGTTTTGAAGCAATGGCGCGCGCCTGTCGCGGTGCACCGGCGGCCGCAATTTTCGGTATAGTTGTCCGCATGCTCTCTCGACGAACTTTGCTTCTTGCGCCGCTGGCCGCCGAGGTGGCCGCCAATGCTACCGCGGCCTCGGGCAAGATGTCTCTGTGCATCCACCAGAACACTTCGCGCGCCGCGGGATACCGCAAATCACTGGAAGGCTGGGCCAAGGCCGGCATTAAGAACGTCGAGCTGACCGACGTTATGCTGGAGGATTTCCTGAAGACCGAGGACCTCGCGGCCGCGCGCCGGGTGGTGACCGATCTCGGGCTGACGCCGGTCTCCTGCGCGGCTGTTCTGCCGGATTTCTGGATCCCCGGTCCCAACCGTGCGACAGCAATGAACACCTGGAAGAAGCGATGCGAGCAGTTCTCGTCCTTCGGCCTTACGAAAATCTACTGCCCTGCCGTAACCAGCCGGAAAGTGACGACCGACGATTACAAAGGTGCTCCTGATTGCATTCGGGAAGGCGGAGAGGCCGCCATGCAGTTCAAAATGACGGCCATGATCGAGTTTGCACGCAACTCGTCGTTCATCTCCACCCTGACCACATCGCTCAAACTAATTCGCGATGCCGGCCATCCGAATGTCAAGCCGATGCTCGACTGTTATCACTTCTGGTCGGGCATGAGCAAATTCGAGGACCTCGATCTGATCCACCCCGGCGAGTTGGGCCACGTGCATTTCCAGGATGTTCCGGACATGCCGCGCGAGCTATTAGACAACACCACGCGCTACATTCCGGGCGACGGGATCTCTCCGCTCGTACGCATCCTTCGCAAGCTGTCGGAGAAAGGCTACGCCGGACCGCTTTCCGTGGAACTGTTCCTACCGGAGTTCACACAAGGCGACCCCGAAGCCGTTGCGCGCCGGATTCGCGAGAAGGCCGAAGGCGTGATGCATCAGGCGAAGGTAATCTAACTCAGGCCATCGGCGCGTCCGCGGCAGAACCGGGCCGCAAAAGCTGTTTGGTGAGTTGGCCGGTTACGGTTGACTACGATGAAGGAGGGGTAACGCACATGGCAACGCTCGACTGGTCCCAATGTCCCGACGTTGAAAGCATTCCCGGCAAGCGCAGCGGCGCATGGGTATTCAAAGGTACCCGGACACCGATTTCCGCCGTCTTTGAAAATATCGAAGACATGAGCGTTGACGAGCTTGTGCAGGAATTCGGCGTCACCCGCGAACAGGTTCACGCTGTTCTCGCTTTCGCCGCGCATAGCGCGGTTTTCAAGGCCGGTCTTGCGCGCCGTGGTAGATGCGCACAACTTCAACGGTCGCCTCTCTGACGCGGTAAACCGCCACATAGGGCAGGGGTTGAAACAGGATTTCGCGCGTGCCTTCTTCGCGGCCTGGCCGTCCACGTCGGGGCCATTGCTTCAAGGCGCGGATCGTATCGTACAGCTTTCGCATGGTGGGCTGTCGATAGTGGGGATGATGCTCTTTGAGGTAATCGCTTATGTGCTGCAAGTCCGCTGCGGCGGCGGGCGTCCAGCGGATACGCATTTACGAGCGCAACATCTCTTCGAAGCGGGCGTCCATATCTTCTTCTTCAATGAACTCGCCACGATCCGCCTGGACGATGCCTTCTTGCACGGCGGCGCGGAAACGGGCTTCTTCCTGAAGCAAGCGCAAGACGGCGTCCTTCACCAGGTGTTCGGGGTCGGTGCCTGACCTGGTGGCGATATGCGCAAGCTGCGCTTCCTGCTCGGGCGTGAAGTGTACTTCCATGCTTTCAGGCTACGGGAAAACCGGCGTGGGGGCAATGCCGCTGCCGGTTCGCTGGACAGATCAACGTCCTTGGGTTGGGCCAATGCCGGTCAAGCCGTGCGTACAGTTCTCCCAGTTCCCACCGCGTAAGGGTCTGTATTGCGCGTTCGATCTCGTGAACCGTGCTCGTGGCCCTCTCCGTATTTCAAAGCCGGAGAAGATTATCACTGACCAAAGCTTTACATTCAGTTTACATTTTGCAAACGACTGCACGCCGCTTTTCCCCTAGGATCGTTATCTGAAAGGAACAAACGGCTTATGGAAACGATCCCATTTAGCGAGGAGAGCCGGGCGGCCTATCGCGACGCTCACCTCACCATTGATTTCAACCAGCGCGCGGTGGCCCTCGATTCCGGGTTGGTAGAGTTCACCGGCAAAGAGTATGCCCTGCTTGCCTTCCTGGCCCAACACGCCGGCGAGATCCTCCCGCGTGAATTCCTGTTGACAGCCATCTGGGGCTATAACGATCAGGTCCGCACGCGCACTCTCGACGTTCACCTGGCGCGAATTCGCCGCAAATTAGGCGTGCTGGGGCACCGCTACATCGAAACCGTGTTCGGCGCCGGCTGCCGCTTCCAACCGCAATCCGGA
>JAFAWA010000274.1 GCA_019242155.1 Terriglobia bacterium
GGGCCGATCGCGGGTACCGGCAGTTGCTGCTATACGGGCGATGGCGGTCCGGCGCTCAGCGCGGCGATCGACAAGCCGTGGGGATTCGTGGTGGACGCGTCGGGCCGGATATATTTTAAGGATGCCGGCCAGAATGCCGTGCGCGAGCTGGTAGCGGGTTCCGGTGTCCCGACTCTGCTAGGGGTCGTGAATGGCGCGACGAATCTGAGCGGTCCGATTGCGCCCGGCGAAGTAGTTGTGTTTTATGGAAACGGGCTTGGGCCGGTACAAACGGTGCAATCCGGAATACAGGTTCTGTTCAACGGATCTCCCGGAACGCCGCTCTACAGTTCCGAGTTCCAGGCCGCGGCAGTGGCTCCGGGTAATCTTTCCGGCTCAAATGTGGAAATTGATTTGTCCTACGGAGGACTTTTTGGTTTACCGGTCACGGTGCCGCTCGCATCGGCAGCGCCAGGCATCTTCACAGCGGACAATTCGGGGCATGGGCAGGCGGCTGCGCTCAACGCTGATGGTTCGTCCAACTCGGCGGCGCATCCGGCAACCGGCAGCATTACCTTGTTCGCAACCGGGGTGAGCAGTCCGGTTCAGGTCACGATTGCGGGAGTACCGGCACCGGTGCTCTCACAGAATCAAGCCTCGGGCGTGTTGCAGGTCACGGCGAAGATCCCGGCCGGCATAGGCCCGGGCGCCGTGCCGGTCGTCATGCAATCGGGCGGTGTCTTGAGCCCGACCGGAGTGAGCATAGTTGTAGGCCCGTGATTCTTGTGGATACGGGTCCCGCTCGGGGACGTCGGCCTGCACGACCTCAGACCACGGAGCCCTCAACCGGCACCCATTGGTCCGGAATTGTGAGAGTGACGGTGGTGCCCTTCCCGGGCGTGCTTTGGATATGAATTGATCCGTTGACCAACCGCGCTCTCTCCTTCATGCTGGTCAATCCGAGCCCGGCGCGGCCGTGGCTGTCATTTGCAGTACCCACGCCGAAATCGGACACCGTCAGCCTCAGCACCCCGCCCGAGCGTTCGAGGAGAATGGACGCGTCATCCACCTTCGCGTGTTTGACCACATTCTGGAGAGCTTCTTGGGCAACCCGGTAAATGGAGAGCGCCACCGGTTCGGGCACTCCGTCATCCGAACTCTCGGATCGGAATACGATTCGGATTCCGGTCAGCTCGGTAAGATCGGAACAGTATCGCTTCAGGGCGGCCGCAAGGCCTCCGTGCTGCAATGCCGCCGGATGGAGTTCGTGCGATAAGCGGCGAACGGCATCGGCCAAGTGAACGGCCTTTTGCTGGATGCGCTCGCTTTGCACGCGCAACTCCGCGCATTCCTCCGGAATGCCCCTTTTCAAGTTGCTGGTGGCAATACTAACGGCCGCGATCTGCTGACTTAAATCGTCGTGCAACTCGCGCGCAATGCGCGTTCTTTCGTCTTCTTGGGCGTGAATCAGCCGGGAACTCAAGGCCTGCAGCGCCGTGTTAGCTTCCAACAACTGCCGCTCGGCGCGCTTCCGCTCGGTGATATCCTGGCAGATTCCGAGCAGTTTTACGAGCCGGCCGGCGGCGTCGTGAGCCCACTGGCCCTGGCTGTGCAGCATGCGAACCTCGCCGTCAGGGCGAATGATTCTCGCCTCGAAATCGAAGGGCTTCTGCTCGCTAAAAGCGTTTTCGAGTATGGCCCTGGTGGATTCGCGGTCCTGGGGATGCACGCGCTCCAAATGTCCTTCCAATGTGGGCGGAATTTCGGCCGCGGAGACACCGTAGATCCGGCACAGCTCTTCGGAGAGATCCACACGTCCGGTCGGCCGGTCCCATTCGTAACTGCCCAGCCTGGCCAGGCGTTGCGCGCTCATCAGTTGGACGTCACGGCGCTGAATCTCCTCTTCGGCGCGCTTCCGGTCCGTGAGGTCAATTGCCACCCCCAGCATACGGCCTACATTTGCGTTGCCGCCGTATTCCCCGCGACCGAACGCGGCAATCCATCGAACCGAATTGTCCGGCGATAGAACGCGGAACTCCTGCCTGTAATCGCCGCGCGTTTCGAGAGCCAGGCGAAGCGCGGCTTCTGTAGTACGGCGGTCGACTTCGTCTATGGTTTGCAGAAACGCTTCGAACGGCAATTCGCACGCATCGGCATCAGCCCGGCCCATCATGGCCTTCATTTCGTCGCTCCACCGGATCCAGCCCGTTTTCCGAACCCACTCCCAGACTCCGACATTTCCGCCCTTAACCGCCAGGCGCAATCGTTCCTCGCTCAAGCGCAGCGCTTCCGTTTCCCGATGTCTCACAATCGCGATGCGGGCAATGTAGGTGGCGTTCTTGATCAACTTCAAATGCCGTTTGGTGGGCAGACCGGGATTCTTCAGATATAGTGCGAACGTTCCCAACACCTGCCGCTGTTCATCCAACACCGGCGTGGACCAGCAAGCGCGTAAACCGTGCTTCAGCGCGAGGTCACGGTACGACTCCCATAAGGGATCCGACTCGATGTCTTCCACCACCACCCTCTCGCCGCGAAAAGCGGCTGTGCCGCAGGACCCCCCGTGAGATCCCACCAGCAGACCGTCGATGCCTTGGATGTAGCCTTCGGGCAGAGTCGGCGCGGCGGCGTGGCGCATATGAGCGCCGTCGTCATCGACCAGCAGAATGGAAGTGAGCACCGGAGGAGCTAAGGTTTCGATGGACCGCAGCAGCAGATCGAGCGATTGCGCGAGCGGCGCGCCGTGGGCTATCTGTTCCATCACGCGGTTCTGTGTCCGAAGCAGTTCCGCGTTCTCGGCGGCGGCCTCCTCCGCCTGCTTCTGCTCGGTCCAATCGATCAGGGCACCCACGTAGCTGACCAATTCGCCCGTAATTGAAAAGCTCGGCCGCGCCTGGCTCAGCACCCACCGGTATTCCCCGTCAAACCGCCGGATTCGGAAGTTGGCCCTGAAGTCTTTTCGGGCGCCGGCACATTCCAGGTATCCGGCACGCACGCGCTGACCATCTTCCGGGTGAATATAAGCGACCCAATCGAAGCCGAGGTGTTTTTCACTGGTGCCGAGGAACTGGGCGAGCGGCCGGTTGATGAACGAGGCCTCGCCCGACAGCGTTGCTGTCCAAAGGTAAGCCGGAGTGTTGTCCGCGATGCCTTGCAGCCATTCCGTGCGCTCGCGATGGATTTGCAACTGCCGGCTTCTCCAAAAAAGAGTAGCCGCGACGGTGTTGAGAGCCGCGATCAGCACGAACGCAAGCCCCACTTCGACCAGACCAACGGGCATCTGTTCCCGCTGCTGCCGGCAGTACCACCACCCCGCCCCCGCGGATGCCAGGATGTCCAAGGTGAACAATGCGACCAGCAACCATCCCCGCCGCGAAAGTGAACGTATTTGCATATTGCACCCACTCGAGGTGCGCCCGCCGGCTATTCCGGGACCAGTTTCAGGCGGATGGCATATTGCACCAGCGCGGCCGTTGTATCCGCGCCCAGCACCTGCATAATTTCGTATTTATGAGACTCGGCGGTGCGCGGCGAAATGTTCAAGATGGAAGCCACCTCTTTCATGGTTCGCCCTTCCGCGATTAATTGCAGTACCTCCCGCTGGCGGACGGTCAGAAGCTCCTTCTGCCCGGAGTCTTTTCTATGCGCCTGCATTAAAACGTCGATGACATTTTTCGCCAGCAGCGGGGTTACATAAGCACGCCCTTGCGCCACCTGTTCAATGGCCGAGATAAACTCTTCCCCGGGTGAAATTTTGAGAACGTAGCCTGAAGCGCCCGCGCGAAATGCATTCACCGCCAGTTCCGGATCGGCGTGCATGGTCAAAACCACGATGTTGGCGCCGGGGCGGCGGGCGCGGAGTTGGCGGATGGCATCGATGCCGTTGAGCAGGGGCATCGAAATATCCGTTACGATTACATCGGGACGAAGCTTCTCGTCGGCGTCGAGCAGGGCGCGCCCGTCGTGAACCACGCCTACGAGGTCGAAGGAGTCCTTGAGCAGCGCCTCCAAACCTTGAGCGACGACTGCGTGATCATCCGCCAGGAGAACTCTGGTCTTCGGCATCGCCATTCCTGGTGCGCGCGGCTATGCTCCGTGAAAGATACTGCCCGCCGGCCTCGACCGTGTACAGAGCAGTTATCAGTTCCTCGCCGGCGTCCACTTTAAATACATATCCTCGAATTCCCGCCTGGAGCGCACGATATATAAGATCTGGTTCATTATACATCGTTAGAATTATTACCGCGGCGCACAATCTTTTTTCGAGAATAGCGTGCCCAAAATCAATGCCGCTAAAGCCGTTAATATCCAGGTCGCATATCACAATATTTGGTTTTAGTGAGAATACAACCTGTAAAACCGATCCGGCTTCGCTCACCGAGCCGGCAATTTCAAACTCCGAACATAACAGCGTTTCAAGCTCGTCCAGAATCGCCCGGTTATCATCGGCCAGCACTACGCGCGCCTTGGTCCGCCCGTCCCGCTCCGGATTGATACCTCGACCGATTATGCGAGTAGCAGTCGAAGCATTACCCGTTATCCGCAAATTTACGGAGTCATTGGCCGGGCCGAATGCCGCCGGGCCGGCTTTTTCTTTTGGCCAATTCATGAAATTCGGGATATTTTTTTGGGCGCGGCAGGCATTACTCATTCCCGCAGGTTGGCTTTGCTTGGGGATTTCAATAACTGATTTACTGCTTCGAGGATTTGACGCACAGTAAACGGCTTTGCAAGAACCGCCTTAGCTCCGAGCGGGCGGGCGGTTTTTAGATATAGGCCGCCGGCAGCGCCGGAGATCGCGAGCACAGGAAGCGCAGGATAACTTCTGCGCAGTTCCGATATCAGTTCGAGGCCTTCAAACTCCGGCATTACGAGGTCGGTGATTACCAGGTCGACCGGTTCCCGTCGCAAAACCAATAAAGCCTCTCTTCCATTTTCGGCGGTGCGTACTTCAAACCCGGCATAGGTGAGGGCCCTATTTGCGAAATCACGTACGTACAGCTCGTCATCGACAACCAGAATTCGGCGCGGCTCCATTTCCATTCCGGTCCTACTCGCCTCTAACCGCGGCCGAATATCGGGGGCGCGGCGGGCTTCGGTGCCGGCACATCGAAGGACGCTTAATGCTTCGCAGTATTGCCATTCAAAGATTCCTATCTCACTCCCACACGCCGGCGCGTCTTCGGAGTTTTTAAAAGCTCCGGTGAATTCCGGGATTCCCAAACTCGAGCGGCCTCCGGTGGGCTCGAGAGCATGGAAACGGCCGACCGCAGGCCGCTCACGGCACGGCTCAGCCGCACGAGGGCGTCCTCAACCTGCTTTTCAGCGGCGCTCCGCCGTACTTTGTGGAGGGTTTTGCTCATTGCAGTCCTATTTTGGGCACCGCAAAGCTTCCGCCGGTATCCGTAAATATTCTGCCTCTAATAGAGAGAAATTGCGGGAAGCGAACGCCGGATATTCGGCGGAACGGCGTTCCTTTTCCGCTGTGGCATACGCTGTCGTGTGTAAACTACACTATGACCTATGAGCCATCGAACCATGTGGGGCGCAGGTGTCCGCCCCGCGGCTGCCCTTTTAGGCGGCGCGTCGTTTTTCTTTCTTGTCTCCGTTGCGCATAGTCAGGTATCGGCCGCTCTGTCCGGCACCGTAACGGATCAAACCGGCGCGCTGGTTTCCGCCGCGAGCGTGACGGTGAAGGATGTGGACACCAGTGCGACCAGGCGTACGCTCACCGATGCCACCGGCCATTATCAGTTCTCTTCTCTGCCTGTAGGCGAATATGAGATCCGCGCCGCGAAGCCGCAGTTCACGGAAGCGGTGCGCAGGGGTGTCCATCTCGTGGTAGGACAGAGTGCCACCGTCGATATTCGCCTGCAAGTGGGCGAGGCGAGCCAGCAAATCACAGTGAATGGGGATGCGCCGCTGGTCGCGGTCGCCACCGCGAACGCCGCCAATCTGGTAAGCGAACGGCAGGTTCAGGATTTGCCCCTGAATGGCCGCAGTTATGATGAGCTTCTCTCGCTCAATCCCGGAGTCGTGAATTTCACCTGGGAAAAGACGGGCGGCATCGGTGTCTCGAATTCGACAGTCGGCAACAATTTCGTGGTGTCGGGAAATCGCCCGCAGCAGAACCTGTTTTTGCTAAATGGCGTGGAGTTCACTGGAGCCGCTGAGAACAATATGCAGCCCGGCGGCACAAGCCAGCAACTGCTCGGGGTGGATGCGGTTCGTGAATTTAACCTGCTTTCCGATTCGTACGGAGCCCAATACGGCAAGCGTCCGGGTGCGCAGGTGCTCATCGTAACGCAGTCGGGAACGAATCAGTTCCACGGCTCTACATTCGATTTCCTTAGAAACAATGCACTCGATGCGCCTAACTATTTCGACCTGGGCTCGGCCCCGGGTTTTCAACGCAACCAGTTCGGCGCTGCCCTGGGCGGCCCGATTCAGAAAGATAAGACATTTCTCTTCGGCAATTACGAAGGCTTCCGGCAGCATCTGCATCAGACCGGCGTGGACCTCGTCCCCGATGCCCAAGCGCGCAGCGGCTACCTGCCGTGCAAACTGGTTACGCCGACGCCGAACCCGTGCGATGCTTCGGGCCTCGCATTCGTGGGCGTTTCACCCTACATCAACGCCTGGCCCGGGCCGACGCCGGGCGCTCCGGATTTCGGCGGAATTTCTGAGGCGTTCAACAATCCTCTGCAGACCATACGAGATGACTTCGGCACGGTCCGTCTGGATCATGTATTTTCGGCGAACGATACCCTAAGCGCTATCTATACGATCGACGACAGCCAGGATTTTACTCCCACGAGCACCAATCTTTACAGCGCGGATGCGGAGACTCTTCGCGAGCAGGTGGCGTCGGTGGAGGAGACCCATGTCTTCTCTCCGCGCGTTTTGAACACAGCTCGTTTCGGTTATTCGCGCGCCGGTTACTTCTTTACCGGAGAGCCCACGCCCGGCACTCCGGCGGCCGACCTTCCAGGTTTCCTCGTAGGACATCCGGTAGGGGCCCTCGTGGTCGGAGGCAGTGCGGCCTCCAATCCGACAGCGCAATTGAGCCTGGCCGGCAGTAATAACGGCAGCAACCTCCATATTGCCCGCAACCTGTTTACTTATGAAGACCGCGTCTCCTTCACTCAGGGCCGTCACCGGTTGAGTATCGGGGCCTGGTTCCAGCGGCTGCGATCGAACGAGAACATTGCCTTGAGTCAGTACGGGCAGGCCACATTCACCAGCTTGCAGACTTTTCTCCAAGGTACGGTCGGCACTCTCTTGTTCGACCCCGCGCCCACGCCTCTAAGCTGGCGTTCCTGGTTCGGCGCCTGGTATGTAGAGGATGTCATTCGCGTGAGTCCGAAATTTACTCTGACTCTCGGCTTCCGCGACGGATTTAGCGACGGCTGGAATGAATCGCACGGCCGCGCCGCGACTTATACGTACCCGAACGGCGTAATCTCCACGCAGCCGAACATCGGCAGTTCAGCCTTCACTGTAAACAACGCCAAGTTCCTGCCCCAGCCGCGGTTCGGGGCAGCTTGGACCCCGTTCACGAGCAGGCATCCCACTGTGATCCGCGCCGGATTCGGAATGTACAACGATCTGCAGGATGCGCTGGGATATCGCACCGACCAGAACGCGCCGTTCAATCCAACCTACAGCTTGCCGAATCTTCCCGTTGCGCAGCTTCCGGTTTCTTCGGCCGCAGCCATTCCGAGCACAGCCCGCCTGGTTCCCGGCGGTGTCCAGCCCGATCTGAAAACACCTACGCTCATCTCTTGGTCGCTGCGTATTCAACAGGAGTTGACGCCCAATACTGCGCTTATGGTCGGCTATATCGGATCGCATGGTTATCATGAGATCCTCGGAATTGACGCCAACGAGCCGTTTCCTGTGATCTGCCCGGCAGACCCTTGCCCTGCGACTTACCCCAGCAGCTTTCCGGCGCCCTTTGCCGGCACGCCGGTTCCCGCCGGCACCTACTACGTTCCGACCACCACTCGCGCCAACCCCGCGATAGCCAATACCTGGACGTATTTTTCGGAAGCCGACAGCTCATACAACGCTCTTCAGATCGATTTCAATCATCGCTTCAGCAGCGGTTTCCTGCTGCGCGGCGTGTACACCTTCTCTAAGACGATCGATGACGGCGACTCACTCAACGCGACCACCTCGGGCGGAGAGCCGGCTCTGGCCGCCAATCCCTTCGACTTGCGCGCCGATCGCGGCCTCGCCAATTTTGATGTCCGCAACGTGGGCGTGATTAATGCGAGTTACGCTTTGCCGTTCGGCTCAGGAAGGCATCTGCTGCACTCGGCGCGAGGCTTGGCCAACACACTCCTGGGCGGCTGGACAGCCAACTCGATCATTACGGTGCAAAGCGGTTTCCCTTTCACACCACAGCTCAGTTACAACCCGTCGAACAACGGCGACACGCGGAACCCGGTGCGTCCCTTTGTGAACCCGGCGTTCACCGGGCCGGTGATTCTCGGCAACCCCACGCAGTGGTTCAATCCTAATGCCTTCCTCGGGTATCCGGCCAGCGGCTTTTACGGCAATCTCGGAAGAGATACGTTGATCGGTCCCGGCCTCGCGACCTGGGATCTCTCGTTTCTTAAGGACACAAGGCTCTCCGAAAAGCTCAATCTTCAATTCCGGGCTGAGCTGTTCAACGTGCTGAATCGGGCCAATTTCAATACCCCGAATGCCGTCTCTTTCACACCGAGCGGGGCATCCCCGACGGCCGGGGTCATTACGAGCACCTCAACCACTTCGCGGCAGATTCAGTTTGGTCTGAAGCTGCTATGGTAATTGCGTCCCGCCGGCTCGGATTCAATAGAATGAGGTAGTCATGTATCCACGACGTTCTTTGTTATTGGCGATTCTGGGCGCGGGCGTTTTGGCTGCGCAGGAACCCCAAACTTCGATCGAGATCGCGGGCGCGGTCAAGCAGCCACTCACCTTGACTGCGGACGACCTGGCCAAAATGCCGCGCGCGACGGTCCGCACCATGAACAACGGCATGGAAACGGTGTACGAAGGCGTTTGGCTTCACGAAATATTGAAGAAAGCCGGCGTGCCGCAAGGAAATGAACTGCGCGGCAAAGCGCTTTCGAGTTATGTCGTGGCGGAAGCGCAGGACGGATATCAGGTGGTTTTCTCGCTCGAGGAGTTGGACCCCGCGTTCCTGGATAATGAAATTCTGCT